>DXIQ01000027.1 GCA_019112785.1 Candidatus Blautia stercorigallinarum | reverse complement strand
CCTAAATCTGTACACCGGGAACGGATGGAGGAAAATCTGGCAATCTGGGATTTTGAGCTGGATGCAGAGGATATGGAGCATATCAGCAGATTGGATAAGAATTGTCCTTCCATGTTAGATACCCGCAAAGTCAGTGAGGTCAGAAGGGTTTACGACTATCTGGAACATCCGGTTTTGACCAGTTTGTAAGACAGATCCATATTAAATAAGACTATTGACACAATCCTATGGCAGAGGTATACTTAAATTGTAAATTGTTTAAAATTAAAACAAATTAGAGGGGATCATGAATTATTCACTTGATACGCTGTTATATGGGATGCACTTCCGCAGACTGATGGAAAAGGAAATGGCTCCTATTGAAACAACCTATGGCCTGCAGAAAATTGATATGCAGATCTTGCTTTATTTAAAACATGCAGATGAACATAATACATCCAAAGATATCATGCAGATGAACATGTTCACAAGAGGACATATTTCCCAGTCCCTTAGCCGCCTCCAGAAAAAAGGATATGTAAGAATGGAGCAGGATCTTCAGGACAGAAGATGCACTCATAATTATCTGACAGAGGATTCCCAGATCATTATCGTAAAACTTGAAGAAATTTACCGGAAGATCAAGGATATCGTCTTTGAAGGAGTAACAGAAGAGGAAAAAAAGACCCTGGCTGTAGTTGCCCAGAAAATGAACCATAATATCAGTAAATTTTTGTAGGAAAAAGAAAGGGATGTTTGACAGGCACCCCTGTCTTTTTTTAATAAATAGTTTAAAAATAAAATATTTATAAATAACTGAAAGGAGCGAGCTAAATGGATCAGAATAAACTGAGCGTTTATGCACAGAGTAAACAGGAAACCTGTATTGCGAATGATAAAATACCGAAAAGCTTATACGAAAAGTACGGAGTAAACTGCGGGCTTCGGGATAAAAACGGAAAAGGAGTCCTGACAGGGCTGACAAGGATCTCCAAAATCGTTTCCTTTAAGGACCAGGATGGAAAGAAAGTCCCATGTGACGGGGAATTATGGTACAGGGGATACAATATTTATACATTGATCCGTTCAATTTCAAAAGAAGCGTATGGATTTGAAAAAATCGCATATCTTTTACTATTCGGAGAGTATCCGGACAGTCAGGAAGAGGAGGGATTTTTTGAAATCCTGGGAGAGGCCAGAGAACTTCCTCAGAATTTTACCAGAGATGTGATCATGAAGGCGCCTACAAAGGATATTATGAATACCATGACAAGAAGTATCCTGACTCTTGCCGCTTACGACAGCGGTACCCAGGCCAACACCCTGGAAGACAATATCCGCCAGGCAGTTCAGCTGATCGCGGAGTTTCCTCTGCTGGCGGTATATGGCTATCATGCCTATAACCATTATGACAATAACGGCAGTATGTATATCCACCGCCCGGATCCAAAACTGTCCACTGCTGAAAATTTTCTGCGGCTTCTGCGTCCCGATGCTTCTTATACAGAACTGGAGGCTAAAGTCCTGGATATCGCGCTGATCCTTCATATGGAGCACGGAGGAGGCAATAACTCTACCTTTACTACAAGGGTGGTAACTTCTTCAGGTTCGGATATCTATTCCGCAGTCGCGGCTGCCATGTCTTCCCTGAAGGGGCCGAAGCATGGAGGGGCCAATATTAAAGTAATGGAGATGATGGAAAATATCCGGGAAAATGTGTCGGATTGGAATGATATGGACATGGTCAAAGATTATCTGGGAAAAATCCTGGATAAAGAAGTCTTTGACAAAAAAGGACTGATCTACGGTATGGGCCATGCAGTTTATTCTGTTTCGGATCCCAGGGAAAGAATATTGAAAGAGTATGTAGAGAAGCTTGCTGTGGAAAAAGGCCGGGAAAAGGATATGAAACTGTACCAGGCTATCGAAAAGCTGGCTCCGGAGATCATTGCGGAAAAACGCCATATTTACAAAGGAGTCAGCCCTAATGTGGACTTCTACAGCGGATTTGTCTACGACATGCTGGGGATCCCCCAGGAGCTTTATACGCCGCTGTTTGCCGTAGCCAGAATCGTAGGCTGGAGCGCCCACAGGATCGAAGAGCTGATCGATATGGATAAGATCATACGTCCGGCTTATATGAGTGTAATGGAAGAAAAAGAATAAGAAAGGTGGAAGATCTTTGGACAAGTTAGTGATTTTTTATGATGACAGAAAAAACAGCTGTATAAGTTGTGCAGAAAAATTCAGCCAGTATGAAAATGTAGAGTGCAGGAGAATATCGGAGTATCAGAATCAGAGCCTGGTATATGCTACCGGGGCCAGAGTGGGACTGATTTTTGAAAGTGAAAACGGAAAGCTTCCTTATGGGGTTTCTCATATCATTTGGAAGATCGTTGCAGATAAAAACAGGAATCATATGCTTCTGATCACCGGTGGAAGTCGGGAACTGAAAGCTGCCCGGGCTGCAGTAAGCGACCTGGGAGAAAGGGGATACCATATACTAAACCTTTATACCAGATATGTTATGGAAAAAAATAAGATCACTCCGGAGGAAGCGGTAGAGTGGATCTTAAAAGATATTGAAACAGAAAAACCAAAACGTGTGAAAGAGCGGGTAAAAGAAAAATATCAGGGTATGTCCAGGCATGAACTGAGGAAAGAGCTGCGCAGGGAGTTAAAAGAATACAGAGAATATCAGAAAAAGCAGATTAAGATCCGGAAGCAGAAATTATCCTAGCCGGAAGAGATTCCATTGCTATTATAGGAAAAGCAGGTTATAATGAGCAAAAACAGAACACTTTAAGGAGGATAAATTTATGCTGGAAATCGGAACAAAAGCGCCGGCCTTTGAACTGCCGGATCAGAATGGCCATATTCATACATTAGAGGAATATAAGGGAAAGAAGGTAATTCTTTATTTCTATCCAAAGGACAATACTGCCGGCTGCACAAAGCAGGCCTGCGGTTTTGGGGAGCTTTATCCTCAGTTTCTGGAAAAAGATGCGGTAGTGATCGGGGTCAGCAAGGACAGCGTAGCTTCCCATAAGAAATTTGAAGAAAAATATCATCTGCCCTTTACCTTGCTTTCTGATACAGAACTTACCTGTATCCAGGCCTATGATGTATGGAAAGAGAAAAATATGTATGGAAAAAAGACCATGGGAGTGGTGCGCACTACCTATCTGATCGATGAAGAAGGCGTGATCCAGAAGGCTTTCGGAAAGGTAAAGGCGGCAGACAATCCGGCTCAGATGCTGAGTGAGCTGTAAGAGGGATTCAGATCATGACAGCGCCAGGAAAAGTTATGATGTCACAGATTATTGAAATCAAAGATTTTAATGCTCCTGAACTGGATGTTTATGCGAGGATGACGGAGAACCAGCTTTTAAACCGTCATGAACCGGAAAAGGGGATTTTCATTGCAGAAAGCCCTAAAGTAATCGAGAGGGCCTTAGACGGGGGCTGTGTTCCCCTGTCTTTTCTTGTAGAACGCAGACACCTGGAGACCCAGGCCAGAGAACTGCTGGAGAGATGTCCGGAAGTTCCGGTTTATACAGCGGAATTTGATGTACTGACACAGCTTACAGGTTTTAAACTGACCAGAGGTATGCTGTGTGCCATGAGACGGCCCAGGCTCCCTCTGCCTGAGGAAATCTGCAGGAGCGCAAAGAGGCTGGTTATTTTGGAAAATGTTGTAAATCCCACCAATGTAGGAGCGATTTTCCGTTCTGCCGCGGCCCTGTACATGGATGGGATCCTTCTGACACCGGGCTGCAGCAATCCATTATACCGCAGAGCGGCAAGAGTCAGTATGGGGACGGTATTCCAGGTTCCTTGGACCTTTCTGGATGATTCTTTTGCCTGGCCGGAACCGGGGCTCCAAAGGCTTCACTCCATGGGATTTAAAACAGCGGCTATGGCTTTAAGAGAAGATTCTGTATCTATTGATGATCCGGCTCTTATGAAGGAAGAGAAACTGGCGGTGATACTGGGGACAGAGGGAGACGGCCTGGCTTCCTCTACTATTGCAGACTGTGATTATACGGTCCGGATCCCTATGTCTCACAATGTAGATTCTCTGAATGTGGCTGCTGCCAGCGCCGTGGCCTTTTGGCAGTTGGGGAGAAGACCTGTGTAAGGCAGCTTTACATATAAATTTATTAGGCTTATAATGATAAAAAACACGTAGAAAGGATGATCGTAGAATGGAACAGAGTGTAAGAGAATATGTGACAGAGAAAGTAAAAGATTTGATAAGCGCCCCTTCCTGCTGTGCTCAGGCAAAAGCAGCCGGAGAAAACTGGCTGAAGGCCGCAGGAACAGATCAGGAAGCAGAGCAGACAAAAAATCTGATCGCTGAGCTGGAAATGGATATTATGCCGTTGGATGGCCTGATCGCTTTTGCAGGATCAGAAGCAGGAGCAAAAGTATTCGGACCGGAGAAGGCCAAAGAAGTGGAAGCCCACGGAAAAGAGCTTAAGGAAGCCGGGAAAAAATACTGCGATTGTCCTGCCTGCGCTGCAGCGGAGGCAATTCTGGAAAAGAAAGAACAGATGTTATAAAACATGGACAGGCCTTTTGATTATGAAATATGAAAAACACCGCTGTTTCCTACCAGTCTCAGACTGACAGAGAAAGCAGCGGTGTTTTTGTATGGATTGGATAGGAAAACCATCTGGGAATTCCAGGAGAGATAAGGTATAATAAGTTTAAAATCAGATTTTAGATTCACTATTGTAAAGGAGGAGATTGCCATGGATAATCAAAAAGTCTTTTCCATGAGTTTTTCCAAAATTTATCCTTTGTATATCCAGAAGGCGGAAAAGAAAAACCGGACAAAAGAGGAAGTGGATGAAGTGATTTCCTGGCTTACCGGATATAGCAAAGAAGAACTAAAGGATCAAATAGAAAAAGGGGTGGATCTGAAAAACTTTTTTGAAGAAGCGCCCGGTATAAACCCGAATGCTGCTTTGATAAAAGGGATGATATGCGGCGTGCGGGTAGAAGAGATCCAGGATCCTCTTATGCAGAAGATCCGGTATCTGGATAAGCTGGTAGATGAACTGGCAAAAGGGAAGGCTATGGAGAAGATATTGAGAGGATAAGGAAAATGTGAAAAGCAAATAACAGAAAGGGGTGCAAAGTGATGGCAGAACGAATTTATAATGGGATGATACCATTACTGGCAGATATGGTGTCAGCTACGGCAGGAAAAGAATTCGGAGAAAAATTCAGGACGGGACCTTTGGGAACAAAGCCATATGATGAAGAACTTCCCTGTTCTCCAAGAGAAAATATGAAGCTGCTTTTGGAACATAAAATACCAAAGTACCTTCCTATGGCGGGAGATACTTATCCTATTACGCCGGATATTATCTGTGAAAGATCTTATGATAACCTTACAGGTCCGGACTGGTTCGGTTGTATCTGGACTTTTGAGCCGGGGATCGGAGCCACTATCGTAAAGCCGGGAGATGAGCCTTTGGATAGTATTGAAGGATGGAAGGATAAGGTGAAGTTTCCGGATCTGGATGCTCTTGACTGGGAAGAGT
The DNA here is from genome assembly GCA_019112785.1 of Candidatus Blautia stercorigallinarum. Lineage (GTDB taxonomy): Bacteria > Bacillota > Clostridia > Lachnospirales > Lachnospiraceae > Blautia > Blautia stercorigallinarum. The sequence continues at coordinate 106,412 of DXIQ01000027.1, read as the reverse complement.
GCGCCAAAGGTATTGAAAAATACTATGATGACAACCGTATGTCTGACTGGTGGCTTCAGGTGGGACTTTTTGAACGGCTCCATTCTCTGCTGGGAATGGAGAAAGCCCTGGAAGCGCTTATCGAAGATGAGGAAGAAGTGGCGGAATTTTTTGACGCTCTGACGGAACATAAGATTAAGATCATCCGGAATCTGACCAGATATTTCCGGGTGGAAATGATCTGCTACCATGATGATTGGGGGTATAACAAAGACGGATTTATCCCGCCCAGGATTTTTGAACGGCTGATCGCTCCCAACCTGAAAAAGATCGTGAAGGCAGCTCACGAAGGAGGGGCCTATTTTAATATGCATTCCGATGGAAGGATCGAAAGATATATTCCTTATATGGTAGAAGCCGGAGTAGATATGTGGAATCCGGCTCAGACTGTGAATGATGTAGTAGCAGTAAAGAAGGAATTTGGAGACCGGCTGGTATTAAACGGAGCCATGGACGAACCCTGGACGAATGACCAAAATGCCTCTGAAGAAAAATTAAGAGCCTTTGTAAGAGAGAAGATAAATGTGCTTGGAAAAAACGGAGGTTTTTATGCCAATCCTTCTACCTTTAATGGCCGCAATAAGGCGATCATGACCGACGAATTAAAGAAATACGGACGGCATTTTTACCAGCAGCCGTAGAAAAGGAAACAAGAGGGAGGATATATGAACTACTATGATGAAGAGCTCCAGGAGCTTTTGCAGCAGACCATGAGGGAAAAGAGACTACGAGCCAAGGCAGTGGATCTGATCATGCAGCAGCAGGAGCTGGAAGAGCAGACAGAAGAATTGAAAAAGATCATGGAAAAAGAGCAGGGAGATGTAGATCACCTGAAAGGAAAAAGTCTGGCGGCTTTTTTCTATCGGCTCTCTGGTAAGATGGATGAAAAAATGTCAAAGGAGAAGGAAGAAGCCTATAGTGCGGCGGTAAAATATGACGCTTCTGTAAAAGAACTGGAAAACGTAAAGAAAGATCTGGCATGGTGTCAGGATGAACTGAAAAGACTGTCCGGCTGTCAGCAGCGCTACCAGCAGGCGCTGGAACAAAAAATTTATCGTATAAAGAGCACTGGAGGAGCTGCATCCATTGAGATACTGGAGCTTGAAGAAAGGATCTCACGCTTAGAAAAGCAAAATAAGGAGATTCAAGAGGCCATGGAGGCAGGAAATCAGGCATTGGATATAACAGAAAGAGTCCTGAAGGAGTTGGGAAATGCAGAAAGGTGGGGAACTTTTGACGTTTTTGGCGGCGGCTTGTTCTCTGATCTGCAAAAATACAGCCATTTAGACAGTGCGCAGGGAATGATAGAGGATCTCCAGGAAAAACTGCGTCGGTTTCGGACGGAACTGGCAGATGTAGATATGGAAAACAGAGCCAATCTCCAGGTAAATATCCAGGGATTCCTGCGTTTTGCAGATTACTTTTTTGACAATATTTTTACAGATTGGACAGTGCTTAACCGGATCAATGAATCAAAAAAACAGGTTCTCGAGACAAAGACAAAGATCCTGCAGCTATTAGAATTTTTAAAAGAAACTCAGAGAAGAGGAGCGCAGCAGAAGGAAGAGACAGAAGAAAAACTGGCGCAGGCGGCTATTAAGGCAAGGGTATAATAGCCGTATCCCGGCAGCTTACGAAAGAATATAAAATCCAGGGTGCATTTGGTAATAAAAAAATTTTATTATTGATAAATAAAGTCTCTTACATTTCCGGTAATAATCTGTTACACTAATAGACTGTGAATAATTATATGCGACAAAAGATATAGGAAGTGTTAGAATGATTCCAGAAAGAAAAACAATGCAGTCAGAGCTTCTTGTAGGGATTGACGTAGGTTCTACCACTACGAAGCTTGTTGCTGCAGATAAAGATAGTAAAGAAATACTGTATTCCAGTTACAAAAGACATAATTCAAGTCAGGTACAGAGCGTTCAGGAAGCTTTGGGCCGGCTGAGAGAGCAGTTTCCGGAAGGAACGGTCCGTGTGGCGATGACCGGATCAGGGGCAAAGCCAGTGGCTGAGGCTCTGGAGGTTCCGTTTATTCAGGAAGTTGTAGCCAACTCTGTAGTGTTATGCGAGAAATATCCAAATGTAAGGACGGCTATCGAGCTGGGAGGTCAGGACGCCAAGATCATCTTTTTCCGGAAGAATCAGGAAGATGGAAGTTTAACAGTTTCCGATATGCGGATGAACGGAAGCTGTGCAGGAGGTACCGGTGCTTTTATTGATGAGGTGGCTTCTATTGTGAAAGTGCCCATAGAACAGTTTAATGCACTGGCCCAGAGAGGCACCTGTGTCTACGATATATCGGGAAGGTGCGGAGTTTACGCCAAGACAGATATCCAGCCTTTGCTGAATCAGGGAATCGCCAAGTCTGACCTGGCTCTTTCCGCTTTTCATGCGATCGCAAAGCAGACCATAGGCGGTCTGGCCCAGGGACTGGATATTGAAAAACCAGTGGCCTTTGAAGGCGGCCCTATGACTTTTAATCCAGTTCTGATCCGGGTCTTTGCTGAGAGACTGGGTCTGTCCAAGGATGAGATCATCCGTCCGGAGAGACCGGAGATCATTATCGCCTATGGTGCAGCCCTGTCTTTAAATACCATGTTTCAGGATAAAAAGCAGGTTTATAAGATCCAGGAACTGGAAGAACGCCTGGGAGAGCTCAAACATAAGAAAGGTCTTTCTCTTGGAAAGAAAGGAAAGCCTTTTTTTGCCTCTCAAAAAGAGCGCAGAGAATTTGAAGAAAGACATCGGCTCCCCCAGATAAAAGCGCCTGAACTCAAGGAGGGAGAGACTCTTCATGCCTATCTTGGCATTGATTCGGGAAGCACCACCACAAAGTTTGTGCTCATGGACGAGGATGAAAATATCCTGGATTCTTTTTACGCACCAAATGAGGGAGATCCCCTTCTGGTGGCAAAGAAAGCGCTCATTGCCATGAGAGACAAATATGAGAAAAAAGGTGTAAAGCTGGATATCATCGCAGCGGGAACTACCGGCTACGGCGAGGTGCTCTTTGCAAAAGCCTTTGAGACAGAGTGTCATGTGGTGGAAACAGTAGCCCACGCCCGTGCAGCGAGAAAATATGTGGAGGACGCTACTTTTATCCTGGACATCGGCGGACAGGATATGAAGGCCATCTGGCTGGACAACGGGATCATTACCAATATTGTGCTGAATGAAGCATGCTCCTCCGGGTGCGGATCTTTCCTTGAGAATTTTGCTTCCTCTCTCCATATCCCGGTGGAAAAGATCGCCGAGACAGCTTTTGACTCACAAAGCCCTGCAGAGCTGGGCAGCCGGTGTACGGTTTTCATGAACAGCAGTATTATTACCGAACAGCGCAACGGCAAACTGCCGGGAGATATTATGGCCGGACTATGCCGGTCCATTATTGAGAATGTTTTTACAAAGGTGATCCGTGTCTCCAATCTGGACAGTCTGGGAGATAAGATCGTAGTCCAGGGAGGAACTTTCCAGAATGATGCAGTGCTCAGAGCTATGGAGCAGTATCTGGGGAAAAATGTGGTACGGGCTCCTTATCCGGGGATCATGGGTGCTATCGGCGCTGCTTTGATCACCAAAGAGAGATTTAGTCAGAAGGGACAGAAGACTTTTATCGGTCTTGACGCCATGGATGACTTTTCCTATACACAGGAATCTAATTCTCCCTGTCCTTTCTGTGCTAACCATTGTAAGAGAACTATCATACGTTTTTCTAATGGGAATTCCTGGATCACAAATAACCGCTGTGAGCGGGGAGAAGTGCTGGGAGATCCAAAGGATAAGGAAGTACAGGCTAAGATCAAAGAGAAAAGGCAGGCTCTGAAGGAAGTGCCTAATCTCTACATCCTTCGGGAAGAACTGCTGATGAAGAAATATCCTTACCCGGAACCGGAAGTTCAGAGAGATATTACTATCGGGATCCCAAGAGTCCTCTCTTTCTGGGAGACCATGCCTTTCTGGAGAACTTTCTGGAAAGCTCTGGGATTTAAAGTTAAGGTTTCTCCGGCAAGCACAAGAAAAATGTATGAGGACGGCCTGTCTGCGGTCACTTCCGATACGGTGTGTTTCCCAGCCAAGCTTGTTCATGGACATATCCGCAGTCTGGCAAAGCTCGGAGTAGACCGGATCTTTATGCCCTCTATTACAACAGTAGAGTCAGAAAATACAGAAGATACCAGCCAGTCTATGTGCGCAGTGGTGAAAGGTTATCCTATTGTTATAAGGAATTCAGATAATCCTCAGAAGCGCTGGAATATTCCCTTTGACGCGCCTCTTTTCCACTGGTATACCAATGGAGACCGGGACAGGCAGCTGACCAAATATATGGAAGATACTTTCCAGATTTCTCCGGAGCTGACAAGAAAGGCTATTGCGGCAGGAGATGAAGCCCAGAATTCTTTCCATCAGGAACTTCAGAAAGCAGGAGAAGAAGTGTGCAGACAGGTGCAGGAAAAGGGCACCTATGCAGTGGTCCTGGCTTCCAGGCCTTATCAGAATGATGCCCTGGTAAATCACGACCTGCCGGATATGTTTACAAAAATGGGAATACCGGTGCTTACTGCAGATTCTCTTCCCGGGGTAGAGCATGGAGAGCTGAAAAAGAGCCGGCTGGATGTTGTAAATAATTATCATGCAAGGATGCTTTCTTCCGCTATCCTTGCAGCGGAGAAAGATTATCTGGAATATGTGCAGATCGTAAGTTTCGGCTGCGGACATGACGCCTACCTTTCCGATGAGATCATCCGTCTGATGAAGGATATTTCAGGGAAAACTCCTTTGATCCTGAAGCTGGATGAAAGTGATATCCAGGGGCCTCTGCGGATCCGTATCCGTTCCTTTACAGAGACAGTAGCCATGCAGAGAAGCAGCGGAAAGAAACTGACAGTTCATGAACTGCCGGATCCCTATCCGGTAAAATACACGAAAGCTTCCAGAAAAGAAAAAGTGGTGCTGATCCCCAATACTTCCCACGCCTTCAGCCGGGTCATGGCAGCGGCGTTTGCCGGACAGGGAATCCGTACAGAGCCTTTGGAGCTGGGAAGGGAAGAAGCCATCCGTCTTGGCAAGCAATATGTACATAATGATATCTGTTTTCCGGCCCAGATCGTTATCGGAGAGGCCCTGGCCGCCTTAAAAAGCGGAAAATATGACGATAAGGAAGTAGCCATCGGCATGGGAAAATATGTGGGAGACTGCCGTCTTACCCATTACAGCGCACTGCTGCGGAAGGCTCTGGATGATGCGGGATATTCCTATGTACCGATCCTGACAAATGATGATAAAGACTCCCATGATCTTCATCCCGGATTTAAGATGAATCTTCTCACTGCTGTCCGGATTGCCTTCGCCATGCCTATGATCGACGTTCTGGAAGAGCTTCTCAGAAAGACCAGACCTTACGAGAAAGTTCCGGGAAGCGCGGATGCAGCCTTTGAAAAAGCTCTGGACCAGGTAGTAGAGGGACTGGAAAAACATGGAGTAATGGGAGCCAGAAAAGGCTTTGAAAAAGCCATAGATATTATGAACCAGGTGGAATATGACCGCTCTCATCCAAGACCAACGGTACTGATCGTCGGAGAATATCTGCTGAATTTCCATCCCGGAGCTAACCATGACATCGAAGCCTATCTGGAGAAAAACGGTTTTGAGATCATAGAGGCAAGGATGACAGACGTTATCCGAAAGACCTACTTTTATCAGGATGCCCAGATACGGGAGTATCATCTGGATAAACCGGTTTCACAGAAAGTCTGGCTGCGGACTGCCAATGCGGCTTTTAATGCAGCCCATGATGTGACAGACAAGATCGCCAGAAAGAGCCCTCTTTACACACCAGCCTGCCGTATGCAGGATCTGGTGAAGGACAGCGATCCTATTATCCACCATACTTTTGATGCCGGAGAAGGAGTCCTGATCCCGGGAGAGATCATCCACCATGCCAAACATGGCTGCAGGGCTTTTGTGATCCTTCAGCCTTTCGGCTGTCTGCCAAACCATGTGGTGGGAAGAGGAATTATCAAAAAATTGAAAGAAATGTATCCTGACGCCAGCATACTGCCGCTGGACTATGATCCGGATGTAAGTTTTGCAAATATTGAAAACCGTCTGCAGATGCTGATCATGAGTTTCAAGAATAAACAGGAGGACAGTTGAGATGAAGATACTGACTTTTGGAGAGATCATGCTGCGGCTGAAGACCCCGGAGAATCTGAGGATACTTCAGGCACAGGATTTTGAGGCCAGCTATGGCGGGGCTGAAGCTAATGTGGCCGTATCCCTTGCCATGATGGAAGATCCGGTGGCCTTTGTGACAAAGCTGCCGGATAATCCGGTGGGACTGGCTGCCCACAATGAGATCCGGCGCTTTGGCGTGGACACTTCCGGGATCCTGAAGGGAGGAGAACGGCTGGGGATCTATTATTTTGAAAAAGGGACGAATATACGGCCTACAAATGTGGTGTACGACCGGGCTTACAGTTCCTTTGCCCAGGCTGATCCGGAGGAATTTCGCTGGGAAGAGCTTTTAAAGGACGTAGATATCTTTTACTTTTCCGGCGTTACCCCGGCGGTAAGTGACGGTATCGAGAAAGCGGTCCTGGAAGCTTTAAAATACTGTAAAGCCCACTCTATCCAGGTAGTCTGCGATCTGAATTACCGGGGAAAGATGTGGAGCACGCAGAAAGCCCAGAAAGTGATGAAAGAGCTGATGAACTATGTGACCCTTTGTATTGCAAACGACGAGGATTTTGAATCTTCTCTGGGGATCCATGCCTTTGACGGAGATATGGCCCACGGGATCGATCAGATCGGCACATACAAAGAGGGGATGGAAGAGATCCTCAGGCAGTATCCCAACTGCAGGGCAGTGGCCAGTGTTCTTCGGAATATAAGGACAGTGGAAGACGGAGACTGGATGGGGATTTACCTGAAAGACGGAAAGTTCTATGAAAGTCCGGTCCATACAGTCCACAGTCTGGAAGCCGTAGGAGCGGGAGACGCCTTTGCAGGCGGACTCCTTCACTGTCTGGCCCGTGGTTTTGCTCCTCAGAAAACCATAGATTTTTCTATTACGGCCAGCGTGATGAAGCTGATGATCCAGCATGACTTTAATGTGGTAAATGAAGGAGATATCCTGAAGGTAATGAAAACTCACGATACGAACCTGCAAAGATAGATTTTATCTTACATGACAAAGAAAGGGAAGCTGTTTGGTTTATGATTGACAGCTTCCTTTTCTCTATTATAAAATATAAAAGACGCTAGGAATTGTGAGCACGGGAAGCACCGAACAATCCCCGGGTATCGCAGTCTGGGGCCTCTGACCCCGGCATCATAAAAAACAGAAAAGATGGGAGAGAGTAAAATGGTACATCATATTGTTATGTGGAAATTCAAACCGGAAGTTGAAGAAAGTAAAAAACCGGAATTAAAGAAAGCAATGGCGGAGAATCTGAAAAGCCTGGTAGGAAAAGTTCCCGGACTTCTGAGTGTAGATTTTGTTACAGATCCTATTCCTTCTTCTACTCATGATATGGCTCTGGTAACCACTATGGAGAAGGCAGAGGATGTTAAAGTATACGGTTCTCATCCGGAACATGTAAAAGTGGCAGATACATACGTGCGTCCTTATACCACCGAAAGAGCATGTCTGGATTATGAAGACTAAATGCCGGGGAGGGAAGACAGCATGGAGAAAGTCATTTTAGGAAAAACAGGCATTGAAGTAAGTAAAAACGGATTCGGCGCTCTGCCGATCCAGAGGATTTCCAAAGCAGAGGCAGTTTATCTTCTTCAGAAAGCCTTTTATAACGGGATCAATTATTTTGATACAGCCAGAGCCTATTCAGACAGCGAAGAGAAACTTGGGGCAGCTTTTTCCTATATCCGGGAAAAACTGATCATCAGCACGAAGACTGCGGCTCAGAATGCAGAAGACTTCTGGACAGATCTGGAGGAAAGTCTGAAAATGCTCCAGACAGATTATATAGATATCTACCAGTTCCATAATCCCGCCTTCTGTCCGAAGCCGGGAGACGGCACGGGCCTTTATGAGGCGGCTCTGGAAGCGAAAAAGCAGGGAAAGATCCGTCACATCGGTATTACTAATCACAGGATCGCTGTGGCAAAGGAAGCCATTGAATCAGGTCTTTATGAGACTCTTCAGTTCCCGTTTTCTTATCTGGCAGCCCCGGCGGATCTGGAAATCGTAGAGATGTGTAAGAAAGCAGATATGGGATTTATTGCCATGAAGGCTCTTTCAGGAGGACTGATCCACAATTCCGCCTGTGCTTATGCCTACATGGATCAGCCTCAGTTTGCCCATGTAGCTCCGATCTGGGGGATTCAGAGAGAGTCAGAGCTGGATGAATTCCTTTCTTATCAGGTCTGTCCTCCGGAACTGTCAGAGGAACTTCAGGCAGTGATCGATAAAGACAGAGAAGAATTGTCCGGAGATTTCTGCAGAGGCTGCGGTTACTGTATGCCCTGTCCGGCAGGAATCGAGATCAACAACTGTGCCAGAATGAGCCTTATGCTCCGCCGGGCACCTCAGCAGGCATGGCTCTCACCGGAATGGCAGGAAAAGATGAAAAAGATCGAAGACTGCAAACACTGCGGCCAGTGTATGAAGAAATGTCCTTATGGACTGAATACGCCGGATCTGCTGGCAAAGAACTATGAGGATTATAAGACCTTCTTAAAATGATCATATAGCAGAAAGAGGAGGATGCCGCATTAATCATAATCGAGAATATTTATACATTTTATTGCTCAGTCTGCGCCGCTTTGAGCCTATAGTCTCAAATCTATGCTCGACAAATTCGCATAAAATGTATAAATATTCCTGAAATATGACTAATGCGACATCCTTTTTTGTGCGGTGCGCCGGTCGGGCGACCAACCTGCCTGCACGAGCGGGCAGGTCTTCCTTCTGATCCGAAAGATCCTGTACTGTAATTTTTCTACTGTAATTTTAGGACAACATAAGGTTGGAAAACACAGAGAAATAGGATATAATAAACAGATACCCAGAGCCGGATAGGGCAATCCTGTTCTGATCTCTGGGGAGGTTTCATTGTAACAGATTTGAAGGCAACAGAAGGTGAATACATGAGTGAAGGAAAAAGATATTTAGATAAAGTAACCGGACAGCTGAAGGAGAGGATCGGAGAAGTGAGAGAATCCATTCTCCAGGGACAGAAAGATATTGAGGGGATGCATGAGTATTATTGGGAAAACTATACGGAGATGGATCAGTACGGTTATGAAGATTTTGACAATCAGCAGGCCCTGCTCCATCAGGTCAATGCAAACCAGGAGCAGCAGGCGTATCTTCACAGGCTGGAGAAAATGCTGGATTCTCCTTTTTTCGGAAGAGTAGACTTTCGTTATGAAGGAGAAGAGGATGCAGAAAAGTTTTATATAGGGATTGGAAATTTTTCTCAGAAAGCAGGGCATATGCCTCTGATCTATGACTGGCGGGCCCCGGTAAGCGGTTTGTTTTATGACTTTGATAAAGGCCCGGCTTCCTACCAGGCGCCTCTTGGCCTTATGGAAGGGGAGATCACTTCCAAATGGCAGTACAAGATACGGGGCGGCCGGATGATCTACGAATTTCAAAGCGATATGAAGATCGATGATGAGATCCTGAAAGCGGAGCTTGGCGGGAACGGAGATGTACAGCTGAAAAATATTGTTCGGACCATACAGAAAGAGCAGAACGCCATTATCCGGAACACAAAAGACAGGATCATGGTGATCCAGGGATCTGCAGGAAGCGGAAAGACGTCTATTGCCCTTCATCGGATCGCATATCTGCTGTATCACGACCGGAAAAACCTGAAGTCTTCAGATGTTCTGATCCTGTCCCCAAACAGTGTGTTTTCAGATTACATTTCCCATATTCTCCCGGAATTGGGAGAAGAAAATATCCAGGAAATGAGCTTTGACCTTTTTGCCTACCGGGAGCTGCGGGACACGATCAGAGACTGTCATGACCGGTATGATGAGATCGAGCTGGAATTGCAGGGGATCACTCAGGAACAGAAAAAAAGACTGGAAGAAAAACAGTCCGAGACTTTTGTATCTCAGACGGAGGGATTTCTTGCATTACTGGAAGATGAATTGATGACTTTTCATGATGTGGAATTCCGGGGGCTGACGTTGACGGAAAACGAGCTGATCCATCTGTTTTACTTTAAGTTCCAGGAAATCCCGCTTTTGTCCAGAATGGACGCAGTGATGGAATATTTTATAGATGAGTACGAAACCCTTCATGACTGCACCCTTTCGGAAGAGGACCTGGATACTATTTCCAGAAAGTTTCAGAAGCTTTATGTGACCAGAGATTTATATAAGATCTATAATAAATTCCTGGAAGAAAACGGATACCCCACACTTCCTGATGTGCCTCAGGAAAAGAGGGTGCTGGCCTATGAGGACGTGTATCCTCTCCTGTATCTGAAGTACAGGCTGTGCAGGGTCCGGGATCATAAAAATATCAAACATCTGGTCATAGATGAGATGCAGGATTATTCCTATCTCCAGTATCTGATCCTCCGGCAGATGTTTAACTGCAGAATGACCATACTGGGAGACCGGGCCCAGACCATGGAAGAGCAGACCCAGGACGTTCTGGAATTTTTGCCGGGTATTTTCGGAAAAGATATACGGAAGATCATCCTGAACAAAAGTTATCGGAATACAGTGGAGATTGCAGAATATGCCAATCGGACTGCAGGTATCCGGGATATGGAGATCTTCCAGCGCCACGGAAAAGAAGTGGAGGAGAAAGTGCTGGATGGAAAAGAAGCGGCGGCAGAGGAGATCCGCAGGAATCTGAATCTGGGTCCTCAGGGTTACGAGACAGCCGCTCTGCTGACTATGAGCGAGGAAGAAGCGCTGAAGGTTTATGAGTACCTGAAAAAAACAGGGATACAGGCATCTTACGTGGACAGAAACAGCTCCTCCTTTAAAAAGGGTCTGACAGTCACTACCTTTTATCTGGCAAAAGGACTGGAGTTCGATCAGGTATTTGTGCTGGCAAGAAGAAAGAAAACCCCTCTTCTGATCCAGGCAGAGTATATCTGTGCTACCAGGGCTCTCCATGAATTGTACGTCTACCAATGCTTTTAAGAGGAGTTTTAAATTTTAATTTTCAGGCAGGCAGCAGGATGTGGAAGGACTTGATTACTGTTGACTAACCTAAACCTGGCATTTTAGAATATAGGAAAGATAACAGCCTTGACAACGGAGGGAGGTATTCTTATGCAGGCATTGTCCCAGACAAAGCGTGGCGAAAGCTACACTATTAAATGGATGTTCGGAATACCTGAGGTGCTGGAATTTATGAAGCGTTACCAGATCCAGGAGGGCAGCCAGGTTCAGGTGATCCAGAATCACAAGGACTGCGTGATCATCGGTGCCCGGGATAAGAGACTGGCAATCGGAAAGGAAATCGCAGACCGGATAAAGGTATGAGGATTTATTCCCGCGGGCAACGAGCCAAGCGGACATGCTGGCATGTCCATTTGGCGACTGCCGCGGGGGTCTTTGACTCCATTATGAAATGCAGCGTTCAAAGAAGAACGAAAAAGACTTCTTTGGACGCTGCATTTTTGCTAGGAATTTTGCCGGGGGTGTTATATAATAATACCAGGGTTAAAAGGTCTGCACACACATGAGCTTGCTCATAGGTGTGTGTATGACTTTGGAAGCCGCTCCGATATGAGCATGAAAGTGGGATGAATATCCCACGATATGCGAATATTGGGGAGGATTGTGAGAGTGCGCAGCACGTAACAATCCTTTGGTATCATAGTTTGGGGCTTTTGCCCCAACTATGATACCAAAGTGGGAAAACACATATTTTATGCGGACAGAAAACGATGTCTGCTTAACAGGAAGGGAGCAAAAGATATGAATACCATTGAATTATTAGATAAACTGCAAAGACAGGCTATGAGCGATGAAAAACTCAGAAAGGAACTTCTGGAAACCAGAAAAGCAGAGAATCCTCTGGGGGCTTTTTGCAAAAAATGCAGGGAACTGGGCTATGAGATCTATGAGATGGAACTGGTCACTGCAGGAGAAGAATTTTATGCGGAAATGAAAAGGAGCACCAACGGCGGAGGAGAGAATTCTCCGAAGCTGGAAGGGGAAGACGATTTTTATGAGATGTTCTTAGCAAGTATGGAGGAGGAAGAGGAACATGAGCAAAACAAAGAGAAGTGAGAAACTGAGTTCTCTGTTTTCTCAGGATTACCGGGTGATCGATTTTCTTCCCTCTCATGTAGCAGAACATGGCAACAGTATTTTTGAAGAAGTGGAAAGCTATTTTCTTCAAGACAAACAGCTTCAGGAATTCTGTGACAAGGCCATTGCCATTATCCTGAAAGTGATCTGTTATTATCCCTTTGAAGTATATGTGGAAGAATATCTTCCCCTGAAGCCGAAACGGAGCGGCTGGCTGAAGGAAAAACGCTGCGATCTCCTGGTGAAGATCTTAAAGAGAGTGATCATGAAGAAAAAAGGTCAGGTAGATATCCTTCTGGGAAAGGAAAACTCTATCATCAGCATTACGGGGGGAGTCCTCAGTATTGCAGTATATAATGAAAGTGAATCTTTGAGAGATCTGCTGGATAAGGTGGTAGGGACAGAAGGACTGTATTACTGGAAATACAGAGTATGAATTTACCCTATCGGGCAGGAGAAATGAAATATGTTTTTTAAGAAAAAGGAAAAGCATCTGTCCTTTGACAGGAGCAGACAGATCCCGGTAATACGTTCCAGTATCTGTACGGGAGAAAAGACTGCCGGATTCAAGGACATGGATACAGGAAAATTCGAAGACATCTGCTGCATCCGCAGTGACAGAGATCTGGAAGAGTTTATGAAGACTTACGGAATCTCCCGGGAGGAGATCAAGACAGAATATTAAGACAGAGGAGAATACATATATGTTAAGAGAGATCGATCTGGCGGAAGTTTCCGACGGAAAGCTGTATACGGCCAGAGATATGGTAAAGGCAGGCTGCGACGACTGCCGCGGATGTTGTGACTGCTGTAAAGAAATGGGTAAATCGGTGGTCCTGGACCCTTATGATGTATTCCGTCTGGAAGAAGGTCTGGGCCAGAGCTTTCAGGAACTTCTGACCTATGGTCTGGAACTGAATGTAGTAGACGGGGTCATACTTCCAAATCTGAAAATGACCGGAGACGGAGAACGATGCAGCTTTCTTAATCCGGAAGGAAGGTGCAGTATTCATCCCTACCGGCCGGGATTCTGCCGGATGTTTCCTCTGGGACGGATCTATGAAGAAAATGGATTTCATTACTTTCTCCAGGTCCATGAATGTCCGAAACAGCCTAAGACCAAGGTGAAAGTCAGTAAATGGCTGGATACTCCGGAACTGAAAAAATACGAGACCTATGTTCTGGCCTGGCACAACTTTTTAAAGAAAGTGGAAAAAATCCTGGGACAGTTCCAGAATCCGGAAGAAGCAAAAAATATATCCATGTATATCCTGAAGAATTTCTTTCTGGCACCCTGGGATTTTACCAAAGATTTTTATGGGCAGTTTGAAGAAAAGCTGAAAGCGGGGGAGAAGTATTTTTTCTGAAGAGATAAAGATTAAAAAATGTCTGGAAGATATCCGGCGGCAGTATATAGATATACTGTCTGAGAATCTTACAGGAATCTATCTTCATGGCTCTCTGGCCTTTCATTGCTTCCAATGGGAAAGAAGTGACATTGATTTTATTGCAGTTGTAAAACAAGAACCGACATTATCGGAAAAAATGCGGATCACAGATTTTCTTCTGGAGTTAGAGCCGGTTCCTCCAAAGGGAATTGAAATGAGTATTGTGGAAGAAAAATACTGTAAAAATTTTGCTTATCCCACTCCTTACGTGCTGCATTACTCAGAATCTCACAGACGGGAGGCCGCAGAAGACCTGGAAGAGTACTGTGGGAAAATGAATGGCAAAGATCATGATCTGGCAGGACATTTTACAGTGATCAATAAAGCAGGGATCACTCTTTATGGACTGCCGAAAGAAGAAGTGTTCGGCAATGTACCCTATTCCTGCTACCTGGACAGTATCTGGAGAGATATCCGGGATTCTCTGGAGAGGATAGGGGGGGACCCGGTGTACTATGTGTTAAACCTGGCACGGGGACTGGCGGCTGCTTCCCAGGGAGAGGTCCTGTCTAAAGAACAGGGAGGAGCATGGGGGATCCGGCATCTGCCGGTCTGCTACAGACCTCTGATAGAAACGGCCTTAAAGGCTTATAAAGGTTCGGAAAAAGCAGCTTTTGATAAAGAAAGATTGAGAGAGTATGCTGATTATGTAATAAAGAAGTGTATGTTAGCGAAAAATCTCCCGTCAGGTTCCACAGCCTTTGCTGTTTTTCCCGGCGGGAGATTTTAAATTATTCTTCAGGGGGAGTGGTGATAGTTCTTTCTTTCCTGTGGAAGAACTTGCTGCTAAAAAACAGAATCAGTCCCACAGCTACGATTCCGATGGAAATAAACTGAGAAGTAGACAGGCTTCCCACGGTTCCCCGGTCATCGGCCCGTAAAAATTCGATAAGGAACCGGCCGATACCATAAAGGATCATATAAAGAGCGCCGGTCCTTCCTCTTTCTCTTTTTTTTCTGCTGTAGAGCAGAAGAATGGCCATGATCAGGAAATCTCCCGCAGAAGAAAAAAGCTGGGTAGGAAGCAGTTTTACTCCGGAGGGAGCCATGCTGTGTTCCGGAAAGACCACGCCTAGGAAGGAATCCGTTTCTCTTCCGTAACAGCAGCCTGCCAGAAAACAGCCGATCCGGCCGAAGCCCTGAGCCACGGCGATAGAGGGAACAAGAAGGTCAAAGTAATCCAGGAATACCAGTTTCTTCTGCCGGCAGTAAAGGATCGCGGACAGAACACCTACGATGATCCCTCCATAGACCACAAAGCCTTCTCCGCCCATGACAGACATAGGATCTTCTATAAACTGGTCAAATTCTACGATCACATAAAGCAGTTTTGCTCCGATAAAGCCGGAGAGCACGCCGATAATGGCGATGGTCAGAACTGCGTCATCACTCATTCCACGCTTCTTTGCCCGGTACATTCCCATAGCAATGCATACCAGGATTCCCACAGCGATCATCAGACCATAACTGTATATGGTAAATGGCCCTATGGAAAATAATTCCATTCTCATATGTTTTCAGCTCACTTTCCTGTATAAAATTCGTCTCCTCATTATAGCATTTAATCCCGGAAGGAACAAGGTAATTCGTTGTTCCTTCTGGGATTAAATTTAAGACATACTCTCAACATATACAGCATAATGAATATCTTGCTTTGTATAGTATGCTACAGCTATTTGGCTGTCAACAGATATGGGGTCTGAAATCGGATCACAAACAGATAAATCAAAAGTAATAGTTTCACCGATATTGTCCCCCTCTGTAACCAATATACTGAGTTCTGTGTCTGAAACAGAGTTTACTTTTCCTATTGCTACGGGACTATATGGTTCTTTTTCATCTCCATCTGAAGTTAGTTTTGTGGCAATATTCACCCCGTTTTCAATGTAATATTCAATAGTTACTTGGATTCCTGGGCTGATAAAATTGTCTCTGGCAGGATTGAACTCTGAGACATTGGTTTGAACTTGTTCTGCATTCGATATATCAAATGCTACCTTACGATCTTCTCCTTCTCCAGGATAAAGTCTGCTGCCAGTGTTCTTTAAGTCTACATACATTGTATTTTCATCAACCGAAAGAGCATAACCTACGGTAGTTTGGATATCCGGAGTAGTCTCTGCTGCATCAGCATTACCCGCTTCCGATGCTGTATCCTCCGATCCATTAGTGTCCGCATTTGGGGATTTGGGTGCTTGGGAGTTATCGGACTCGTCATGTTTTGGGCTGTCCGAGATCGTGTCATTAGATGCTGACTCTTCTGTGTTATCCTTTGGAGATGAAACTTCTACATTGGAAGAAGGATTGAAAAATGAACAGCCAGAAGTAAATGGTAGAGCAATACAAGTTATGATGCTTAAAAGAACATATTTTTTCACAAAATTACCTCCTCGTTTTTTCAATGGTCAGTGCGGGTGTCATCTAAAGAAAATTCTTTTCAATGTTTTGTTATTGTCTTTGTGGCGGCCTTTTTCGATCTTTAAAATGCCTGTGAATCTTTCCATAAGGAATCACAACCAATATAGCAGCTAATAATAGGCCGATAACCGGAAGGAACGACAGAAGAATTTCTTTCATGTCATAAATCCGTCTGCCGTTTTGGACAATCCAGTCATAGAGATTTCCCATAGCGGCAGGGGCACACTGATAATAAAATTGGATGCACCGATTTTCTCCTTGAACCTCGTTGTGAGAGATATGATATCCTGCGGGCATGGTAGAATTATCCAATACCTGATCAGCCGGAAGCTGGATCGTAACATATAAATAACTTAATCTGGTGTCCAATGTGTGCTGATCATAGCGCAACTTTAAAATCTTTGTGCTGTCAGGTAAAGTGGACGGCCAAGGAATATTGTCGCTGATAATGGCAATACTATCCTCTATTTTTTTACTATCTGAAATATCGTAGATCATATAAGGACTGTCTTTTAAAGCGATAGCAAGGAGCAATGCCAGGCAGCTTGCAAATAGTAATACAACGCATACAACTATACGAATCATCCTAAAGATCCATAAGCCTATTTTTTTCATAAGATTTTCACCACCAACCTATAATCATTTGATACGATTATAGATGATTCATATTTTGTAATCAAGAGGCGGCACTTTCTGCCCCAACCTTCCTTTGAAATCTGAAAAATCTTACGGAACAGGAAAGTCAGACTTTTTTTCTACAGCCGCCAATGGTAGAATAGGAAAAGAATCTTATGTGATAGGAAGCCGAGGGCAGAGACTATGAAAATTTTACATACAGCGGACTGGCATTTGGGAAAGCTTCTGGAAGGAAGGAGCCGTCTGGAAGAACAGAAAATCGTTATGAAACAACTGGTGGCTATAGCCGAAGAACAGCAGGCGGATATGGTCTATGTAGCCGGAGATATTTTTGATAACAGCCACCCTTCCGCAGGGGCGGAAGCTCTTTTGTATCAGACCTTGAAGGATCTGAGCAATGGAGGAGAAAGACTGGTGGTCCTGATCGCGGGAAATCATGATCAGCCTTCACGGCTGGAGGCGGTGATCCCTCTGGTAAGGGAACACGGGATCCTGATCTATGGGACGCCCCGCTCAAAGATCGAATCGGGACAGTATGGGAAATTTCAGATAGAATCTCTGGATGAGGGAGTCTTTTCTTTTGAAAAAGGAGGAGAGCAGGCAGTAGTTGCCTGTGTGCCTTATACCAGTGAGCGGACTTTAAACGAGGTACTCTACCGGGATCAGGAGGAAGACCAGGATAGGGCAGTTACCTATGCCCGGAAAATGCAGGAGCTTTTTGCCAAAAGAGCCCGGTGGTTTTCAAAAGAAACGATCAATATCCTGATGGCTCACGTTTTTACTCTGGGATGTATCAAGGACGGATCTGAACAGAGCCTGAGTCTGGGGAACAGTTATCTCCTTCCTATGGAGACCTTTCCGGAAGAGGCAGATTATGTGGCTCTTGGACATGTGCATCGGCCACAGAAGGCCGTGGGAAGCCAGGGCAGGATCCGGTACAGCGGCTCTCCCCTTCCTTATCGTCTGCAAGAAACCACGGTGGCAAAGGAATGTCTTCTGGTGACGCTGCACCCGGGGCAGAAACCGGAGGCAGAGGATCTATATTTCGATAATCCCAGGCCCATTGAAAAATGGGTATGCGGGGATTACCAGGAAGCTCTGGAAAAGTGTATGGAAAATCAGGACCGGCCCTGCTATGTTTATCTCCATATCCATACGGACAGCTTTATAAGGGAAGAACAGATCAAAGAACTGAAAAAATACAAAGAAGATATCCTGGAGGTGGTTCCCCTTTTTCCTTCCCAGGACAGGGAAGAAGAGAAGGGAAGCTTTCTGGAAAAGAGTTTTCAGGAGCTTTTTGTCGAGTATTATACAGAGAGAAAAGGCGTAGAACCGGAGGCGGAGCTTTTGGAGACACTTACAGAGATTATAGAAAAGGAGAAGGAATATGAGACCGATCTGGATAAAGATTAAAGGACTGAACAGCTTTCTGGAACCTCAGGAGATTGATTTTCAGGAACTGACCGGGGAAGGGCTTTTCGGGATCTTCGGACCTACGGGAAGCGGGAAAAGCAGTATCCTGGACGGGATCACCCTGGCTCTGTACGGAACCACAGCCAGAAACAGCGGAAATTTTATCCATGTAAGCACAGATAAGGCTTTGGTAGACTATATTTTTTCTGTGAAGACTAAGGAAACCCATATCTACCGGGTGACCAGAGGCTTTAAGCGCTCTAAAGAAGGCAGTATCCGTAGCGACGGCGCCCGTTTTCTGGAAATCCGGGGTGAGCAGGAAGAAGTGCTGGCCGATAAGGTAGGATCTGTAAATGAAAAGTGCCAGGAAGTCATCGGCCTGTCAAAAGAGGACTTTTTCCGGACCGTGGTCCTTCCCCAGGGAAAATTTTCTGAGTTTCTCAAACTGGACGGAATGGAAAGAAATAAAATGCTGGAGCGGCTGTTCCATCTGGAAAAATACGGAGAAGAGCTGGTACAGATCATCCGTGCCAGAGTCCAGCAGTGGCAGGGCAAGGAGAGGGAACAGCAGGGGGCCCTGTCCAGATATGAGGAGATCACTCTGGAAAAAACAGAGGAACTAAAAGAGAAAGAAAAAGCCTGTGAAGAACAGTTCAAAAAGGAAGCTTTAGAACTTCAGGAGATCCGGAGGAAACTGGAAGAAGAAAAAGTCCGTATGGAAGCCCAGAAAGAATATGACAGTCTGGAAAAAGAAGCCCGGCAGCTGGAAGAGCAGCAGGGAGAGATGATCCTGGCAGAAGATCGGATCGGGCAGGCCCAGAAAGCAGAGAGGCTTTGGAAAGATCTTCAGGATTTTCTTCAGGGACAACAGACCCTGACAGAGCGGAAAGAAAAACTGGAGCAGCTTTTAGGAGAACAGAAAAAACTGGAGCAGGAAAAAGCGGTTCTCAAAGAGGAAGTGGAGAAGGCCAGGGAGAAAAAAGAGAAAGTGCTTCCGGACCTGGAGATACAGAGGATCCGCCTGGAAGAGGGAATCGCTCTTCTGGCAGGGATGAAAACCCTGGAGGAAGAGGTCCGGAAGAAGAAAAAAGATCTGGAGGACCGGAACCGTCAGCTTCAGGAAGATCAGACCAAACTGGAAAAGCTGGAGAAAGATCTGAAATTGTACGAAGAGAAAAGAGAAGAGGCTGCTCTTGCCCTGAGCAAGGTGAAGATAACTGCCAGGGAACAGGAGGCTGTCCAGGAAGGATACCGGCTTTGGCTGGAACTGGGCAGAAGAAAAGAAGAAAAAGAGAAAAAAGAAAAGGAGCTGGAACAGCTCCGTGGCCAACAGGAAGCAGAAAATAAAGAAGAGCAGAAACTGCAGGGGGAAAAAGAGCAGGCAGCAACCCGGCTTTTAGAGGTCCAGAAAAAGAGAAAAGAGGATGAGGATGCTCTGACAAAGCTGGCTCATCTGGAAAGCCTGAAAGAACGGCTTTCCCGTGTGGAAGAAGAACAGGCCAGGAAAAAGATACTGGAAGATAAGAGAAAGAAACTGGAGGAACAGGAAAAGGAACTTGTCCGGGAACTTTCCAGGGCGGAGCAGGAAAAAAACCTGGCCCAGGAAGAAAGAAATCAGGCGGAGGAAGCTTACCGGAAAAATCTGGCCCATATCCTGGCCAGAGATCTGAAAGAGGGGCAGCCCTGTCCGGTCTGCGGCAGCATACACCATGAGAGTCCTGTCAGCTTTGCTATGGACCAGGATGATCCAGAGGAAAGAAGAACCCGGGCTGAGAAAGCTTTTCAACAGATCGCCGGAAATATAACCAGGCTGACTACCCTTCTGGAGAATAACCGGCAGCAGGAGAGAGCCCGAAAAGAGGAAGAAAGCCGGTTGAATCAGGAGTTTCTCGGGATGGATCTGGAAAAGGAGAAAATAAACCTTTCTGCCAGAGAGAAGGAACGGGAGATACTGACAGAAAGGGCAGAAAGAGAAAAGAAAACAGAACAGGAACTTCAGGACAGGGTCCTTGGCCTGGAAAAATCTGCCGCAGGAAAAAAGGCCAGAAAAGAAAGCCTTGGGGTGGAAGCAGACAGAAAGCAGAAAGAGCTGGACAGGCTGGCGGAGGAGATCCGGGAGCTGGAAAAAGGCTTTGAAAGTCTGCCTGAGAATATTTCAAAAGGGGATTTTCCGGAAATTTATCAGGAACTTCAGGAGAAAAATCAGCACAGAGAACAATATCAGGAATATCTTGAGAAAATAGATACCGCCATTGAGGCCAGAAGAAAAAGCCGGGAAAATGGAACACGGATCATCCAGGAAGAACGGACCGAAAAGGCCAGGGTGGAAGCAGAGCTTCAGGGAACAGAAAAAGAACTTCTGGAAAAACGGCAACAGATCCGGGAGAAAGCAGGAGATACAGAAGGCCTGGAAGAAAAGAAGGAAGGACTTCTGAGAGAAAAGCGGACACTGGAAACTTATATTGGAGAAAAGGAAGAACAATGGAAGGCTTTTCAGGAGAGGGAAAACCGCATTGGGCAGGAGAAAGCCTCTGGAGAGGCATTGGTAACAGAGGGTGAAAAAGAACTCCAAAAGAGGGAAGTTTCTTTAAGCCGGCATATGACAGAGGAAAAAGTAGAAAATATTTCCTGGATACAGGCTCATCGAATGGAGAAAGAGGAACTGGAAATCCTGGAAGAAAAACTACAGATATTTCAGAGGAATTCCCTTTCTGTAAAATCCCGGATGGACGCAGCCAAAGCCCGTTTAAAAGGGGAAAGGATATCTGAGGAACAGATAGAGGAAAGAAGAAAGATCATGCAGGATCTGGAAAACCGTCAGGGAGAGACGAACCGGATCCTGGGAGGGCTTCGGAAGGAACGGGAACAGACAGAAAAGGCCTGGAAGGAAAAAGAGGTCCTGGAAGAAAAGATGGGGCAGATCCGTCACAAACTGGATCTTTTCCTGGAACTGGAAGGTCTTTTCAGGGGAAAGAAATTTGTAGAATATGTGGCCCGGTATTATATGGAATATGTATCCAGGGAAGCGGATGAGAAGCTGAAGGAAATGACAGGCAGCAGCCTCGGTCTGGAGACGGATCAGAACGGTCTGTTTATTATCCGGGATTATAAAAACGGCGGAGCCACCCGCCCGGCTTCCACTCTTTCAGGCGGAGAGACTTTCATGGCTTCTCTGGCCCTGGCCCTGGCTCTTTCCTCCCAGATTCAGATGAAGGGAGCGGCCCCTATGGAGCTGTTTTTCCTGGATGAGGGCTTTGGGACTCTGGATGAGAAGTATCTGGAGATCGTTATGGAAGCTCTGGAGAAAATACGGGACCGAAAACGGAGCGTAGGGGTGATCAGCCATGTGGAGGAGATCAAAGCCCGGATCCCGGTAAGACTGATTGTAGAACCCTCAAAAGCGGGAGAAGGCGGAAGTAAGATACATATAGAAAGGGAGTAGATATTATGAGAGAAATGCGGCTTGCAAAAAGAGAGATACAGGAGAAAAAGCGGCTTATAGAGATCCTGGATCAGGCAAAAGTGCTGCACATTGGCACCGTAGATCAGGAAGGGATCTATATTATTCCGGTAAATTTCGGATATGAATGGAAAGAAGGAGAACCTCTGAGATTTTATATCCATTCTGCAAGGGAGGGAAGAAAAGTCCAGGCCTTTGCTGCCAGTGCGGACGCTGGATTTGAGCTGGATCTGGAGCAGGGGGTGATCCGGGGAACCTATACCTGCAGCTATTCCTATGCATATCAGAGTATCACAGGTACAGGAAAGATCCGGCTTCTGGAAGATATGGAAGAGAAAAAGCAGGGCCTTGCCAGGATCATGGAACATATGGCTCCAGAGGCTGAACTTTGTTTTTCCCCGGAAATGCTCCAGGCGGTAAATGTATATTGTCTGGAAGCAGTTTCCTTTAAAGGAAAAGAACGGAAGCCTAAGGCAGCCGGAGAGGAGGGAAATACAGATGGTCAGTCATGAGCAGATCGAAGAATATATCTGTCAGTATCCGGTATATCAGTACGCCTTTTTCTCACCGGAGGATATTGAATTTTCCCATCGTGTAAGGTGGATATGCCAGCATGAATGTGAGAGATATAATACCACCTGGGCCTGTCCTCCGGCGGTGGGGACTGTGGAGGAATGCCGGGAAAAATGTCTGTCTTACAGGGAGTGTTTTCTTTTTTCTACCATTGCCTCGGTATCGGACGTGGTAAATATGAAAGAGACCCTGTCTACCCGTAAGGAGCATGAGGAGATCACTGCTTCCATTGAAAAGTTTATCCGGAGCCAGGTAACCGACTGTATGGCTCTCTCTACAGAGTCCTGTGATATCTGTGAACACTGCGCCTATCCGGAAGCTCCCTGCCGGTTCCCGGAAAAAATGCACCCCTGTCTGGAAAGCCACGGGATCATTGTCAGCGAACTGGCAGAAAAATTTTCCATGGATTTTACTTTAAGCCCTACAGAGATCCTCTGGTTCAGTCTGATCTTTCTGAAGTAATTTTTCCACAGGATCTGTCATATGCTGTGATAAGGACCATAAGCGGGAGACAGACAGAGTGAAAAGAAAGCTGGGAGATCTTACAGGCAAGATCGGGGATTCTCTGGATATCCCCAAAGATCTGTCCTATCGGGAATCTGTGTTGACTCTTACCGGTTCCAGAGAGGTATTTATCGAGAATTATAAATGTATCCGGAGATATCAGGATACCTGTATCCTCCTTCTCTCCAAAGAAAATAAGATCCAGATCGAAGGAACGAAACTGATGATCGTGTATTATACAGATGTGGAAATGAAGATCACGGGAAATATCTGCAGGATCATATTTTTGTAAAGGAGGCTGGAATTTGGGAAAATGGGAATTTTACCGGAAAGGATATGTCCGCCTCCGGTTTTGGGGAGAAAATCCGGAACGTTTTCTGAATCTCTGCGCCTATCACAGGATACCGGTGTGGAATCTGATCAGTATAGACAAAGCTTATGAAATGAATACCACCGTGGAAGGCTTCCGGCGTCTTAGCGGGATCTGCCGGAAGTCCCGGGTGAAAATCAAGATCATCGGAAAGTATGGACTGCCCTTCTTTTTTTACAGAAATAAAAAGAGAAAGGCTTTTTTTCTGGGCTTTTTTCTGGGACTTGGCCTCCTTTTCCTTCTTTCCAGACACATCTGGAACATCCATGTAGAAGGGAATGTCTACAACAGCACCCAGACTATCCTGAATTATCTGGAAGAACTGGATGTCCGCCATGGAGTTTTGAAAAAGGACCTGGACTGTTCTTACATAGCTGCTCAGATGCGGGAGAAATTTCCGGATATTACCTGGGTGTCCGCCAAGATCTCCGGAAGCAGGCTGATCCTGGAAATAAAGGAAAACGGCGCTTTGGAGGAAGCAAAGGAGAAGGAAGAAACGGTGCCTGTGGATCTGACGGCTCAGACCTCAGGAACCATTGTATCCATGGTTACCCGTCAGGGTACTCCTTTGAAAAAACAGGGAGATACCTGTGCTGCCGGGGAGATCCTTGTCAGCGGCAGGCTGGATATCAAAAATGACAGCGGAGAGATCATCGGGTATGAGTATACCCAGGCAGACGGAGACATTTATATCCAGCACGATCTGGAATATTATCAGGAATTTTCCATGGATTATGAAAAACCGGTGTATACAGGAGAAAAGAAAAAGGGCATACTTTTTCAACTGGGCGGTTATTATCTGCAGCTGAAAGGGAGAAGTCCCTGGGAGAATTATGACCGGGTGACCAGTCTTCATCAGATAAAGCTGACGGAGAACTTTAAACTGCCTGTGTACTATGGGACTGTGACAGATCATGCCTATGAAAAACAGAACTTTACCTATTCTGAAGAAGAAGCCAGACAAAAAGCAGAGGAGAATCTGAACCGTCTTTTGGAAAGTTTAGAGGAAAAGGGGGTTCAAATATCAGGGAATCATGTTAAAATAGGAATACAGGGCAAAACCTGCACCGCCAGAGGAACCCTGACGGTGATCGAAAAAAATGAGCAGAAAACTCTGACAGAAATTTTAGAACAGCCTACGGAAAGGAACATACAGGAAAATGAGTAATATTTGCGAGGAGAGAATGGAACTGCCGGCAGAACATGAAAGAAATGTTTTCGGGCAGTTTGATGAATATGTAAAAAAGATGGAACGGACCCTGGGAGTGACTGTAATCTCCCGGGACGGCCAGCTGAAGATCCTGGGCCCCCAGCAGGCCTGCCAGCAGGCGGTAAAAATCTTCACCCAGCTTCTGGAATTATCAAAGAGAGGAAATACCATTACAGAACAGAATATAAATTACGCTCTGTCTCTGGCGGCCGAGGAGCGGACTTCTGCCATTACAGAGATCGACAAGGATTATATCTGTCATACTTTGAACGGAAGGCCGATCAAACCAAAGACTCTGGGACAGAAAGCTTATGTAGATGAGATACGGAAGAAGATGATCACCTTTGGCCTTGGTCCGGCAGGTACAGGAAAGACTTACCTGGCAATGGCAATGGCGATCACCGCCTTTAAAAATGATGAAGTAGGACGTATCATCCTTACCCGTCCGGCTATCGAAGCAGGAGAAAAGCTGGGATTCCTTCCGGGAGACCTGCAGAGCAAGGTAGACCCCTATCTCCGTCCCCTCTATGACGCTCTTTATGAGATCATGGGAGCGGACAGCTTTTCAAAGAACATGGAAAAGGGACTTATCGAGGTAGCGCCTCTGGCTTATATGAGAGGAAGAACCCTGGATAATGCTTTTATCATCCTGGACGAAGCCCAGAATACCACCCCGGCTCAGATGAAGATGTTCCTCACCAGGATCGGATTCGGTTCCAAGGTAGTGATCACCGGTGACCAGTCCCAGAAAGACCTGCCAAGAGATGCAAAATCAGGGCTGGATGTGGCTATCCAGGTGCTGAGAAAAGTAGAGGACATCGCTTTCTGCCAGCTGACCAGCAAGGATGTGGTAAGACATCCTCTGGTACAGAAGATCGTACAGGCCTATGATGAATATGAGAAAAAACAGAAACCGGAGAAGAAAGAAAAATATGTGAGAAAAGACAGAAGGAGATAAAGAATGACGCTGAATCTGGATATGGATACAGACTATCAGAAAGTTTTTGACTTTGATCTGGAGGAAACTGCCAAAAAAGTCATAGAGGGAGCCCTGGATCATGAAAACTGTCCCTATGAGGCAGAAGTGAACCTGGTGCTTACAGATAATGAAGAGATCCGCAGAACCAACCGGGAGTTCCGGGATATCGACCGGGAGACCGATGTGCTCTCTTTTCCCATGCTGGAATATGACCGGCCCGGAGATTTTTCCCATGCAGAGGAGGACGAGTCCTGCTTTAACCCGGACACAGGAGAATTGATCCTGGGGGATATTATGATCTCCGTTCC
The DNA here is from genome assembly GCA_019112785.1 of Candidatus Blautia stercorigallinarum. Lineage (GTDB taxonomy): Bacteria > Bacillota > Clostridia > Lachnospirales > Lachnospiraceae > Blautia > Blautia stercorigallinarum. Next base: position 80,793 of record DXIQ01000027.1, on the reverse strand, counting down.
AAAACTGAAAGAGCAGGCAGAAGCTTACGGACATTCCCAGTTAAGAGAGTATGCCTTTCTTATTGCCCACAGTCTTCTCCACCTGATGGGCTATGACCATATGGAGCCTGAAGAGGCTGCCCTTATGGAAAGCAGGCAGAGAGAGATCCTGGAGGATCTGGGGATTACAAGATAGGTGTGTATAAAGAAGAAAAATCAGTCGATACTATAATCAGAAATATTTCAGGAATCGGATAAGGAGGATTCTGTATGAAAAGAATGATTTATGGTATCGGCTTCTTTCTTGCTCTTCTTTTTCTGGGGGCAGGGTTCTTTTTAAGTTATCAGGTGGCGGATCTGAGACAGGAGATGACCAGGCTCCAGGAAAGCAGCACTAAGGAAAGGCAGCAGGTATCCGCCCTGGTCTCTTCAAAAGATCAGGAGCTGGTTTTTGAAACTTATGAGGAAGGCAGTCTTCTCAGGAACCGTTACCGGATCGCTGCCTATGGGCCGGAACAGATCGTTCTGCGTCAGGAAGAGGAAGAAGAAACAGGCGCTGACCAGGAATTTCTGCTGAAGGTAGAGGAAGGATGTATTACTGTATACGACAAAGAGAGCGGGGAGGTTTTTGAGCATACCAACATTCCTCTGGAGACTCTCCCCCAGGAACTTCAGGCAGAGGTCCTTCTGGGGAAAACCCTGGAGGGTAATGAAGAACTTTACAGTTTTTTGGAAAATTACTCAAGCTGAGGGTATAGACGAACCGGAAAAAATAGTGTATGATTTACCCAGTCGGTTCAGCCTGTACAGGCAGAACAATTACGAGAATCACATTTCATGAGGTACGGACAGATGAATATTCGGGAAAAGCTGAAAGATAAAAAAAGAGTTGTGATCAAAATAGGATCTTCTTCTCTGACACATAAAGAGACAGGACGTCTGGATCTGATCAAAATGGAGATCCTGGTCCGGGAACTGGCAGACCTTCACAACCAGGGAAAGGATGTGATCGTAGTATCTTCCGGGGCCATTGCGGTGGGCAGAGCTGTGATGGGGATCCATGAGAGACCCTCAGCTCTGGCTCAGAAGCAAGCCTGCGCGGCTATCGGCCAGGCCAGGCTGATGATGATCTATCAGAAACTTTTTGCTGAGTATAATCAGACGGCGGCTCAGGTTTTGCTGACCAAGTATACCATGATCAATGACCGCAGCCGGAATAATGCCAGAAATACTCTCCAGAGCCTTCTCCATATGGGAGCGATTCCCATTGTTAATGAAAACGATACAGTATCCACTGACGAAATCGAATTTATCAATACCTTTGGAGACAACGACACACTCTCTGCTCTGGTGGCAGCTCTGGTGGATGCGGATATGCTGATCCTTCTTTCGGACATTGACGGTCTTTTTACAGACGATCCTCATCTGAACCCTGAGGCTGAATTTATCGACGTGGTGGAGAAGATCGACGATCATTTTTTGAAAATGGGAAAGGGAAGCTCCGGAAGCAGTGTGGGAACCGGGGGTATGGCTACCAAACTATCCGCTGCCAGGATTGCTACCTGTGCAGGAGCGGATATGGTCATTGCCAACGGAGGAGATTTCCATGTAATCCACAAGATCATGGAAGGAAGAAATTACGGAACCTTATTCCTGGCAGACAGAAAAGACCGGGAAGCTCTGCATAAGATGTTTGAGAATTTATAGAAAAAGGAGTACATAAAAGCATGGATCAGAAAACTATCGACCGGATCAATGAACTGGCAAGAAAGGCAAAAACTGTGGGGCTGACCCAGGAGGAAAAGGACGAGCAGAAAAAGCTCCGGACGGAATATATCTCAGTGATCCGCATGAATCTCCGGGCCCAGCTGGATAATATCGACATCCAGGAAAAAGACGGCAGTATTACAAATTTAGGAGAAAAATATGGTCTCAAAAAAGGAAATTAGAAAATACGTTTTTGCAAAGCGGAAGGAGATCTCACAGGAAGAGGCAGACAGACGGAGTATTGCCATCTGTGAAAGAGTAACCGGCCTTCCGGAGTTTCAGGAGGCATCCTGTATATACGCCTATGTGGATTACAATAAAGAAGTCTCTACCAGGGAGATCATTAAAAAAGCCTGGGAAGAGGGGAAGCGGGTGGCAGTGCCTAAGGTAACAGGTCCTCACGAGATGAAATATTATTATCTGGAGGATTTTTCCCAGCTGAAGCCGGGATATTTCCAGATTCCGGAACCGGAAAACTGTCCTGAAGCAGCAGAAGAAGATGCTTTTCTTATCGTTCCAGGGGTAGCTTTTGATGAGAACCGTCACCGGGCGGGGTACGGACAGGGTTTTTACGACCGGTATCTGGCCGGACACAGGAACCATAAAACCGTTGCTGTGGCCTTTGAATTTCAGATCGTAGAAGAGGTGCCGGCGGAGGCTACCGATGTTTTTCCGGATAAAATCATTACAGAAAAGCGGATCCTTATATAGGGACTCTTCCAGAGCGGAACCGAGTTCCGCTCTGGAAGAGTCCCTATAACATTAATTTTCTCTGAAATATGCCTGATGATGCATCATGACACCAGTTAAATAGCCAGAATCATTAAAATTAAACCTCCAATAACCTGTAAACAGATTATCTATCTGGTATTCCAGGGTGCCTGATTCGTAATATGTATAGGGCTTTCCATACAGATTGAGAACATCGTCTCTGGTAGACCACCCAAGCATCAGACCTCCAGGAAGACGAAGTTCAGTTCCTGCAAATTCATAATTCCCGTAGATAATTGAAACATCTCCTACAGTAGCTTCTGTAATATTTATAGACTGCTCAGTTGTGTTATAAACCAGTACATCTATCCCTTGATCTGAGTCATTGGTTAGACTGAGCCATGTGCGGTCATATTCTGCATATGGATCACTTGCTCCGGGTAACTGAAGATTGGCGTCTTCTTCAGATACATTCCATCCAGCATCGAGAAAAACAGATAGAGGAACCGGCAAAGTATAGACCGCATCATTTATTTGAATGGAAAAACTATCCCAGTTTTGCGGCAGATTATCAGCAGGCGGATAGGAGTCCTCTAATGAGCTGGTACTGAAATCGCTAATGAACTCAAGCGACATCAAAGTAGAGGTATAAGGCATATAAGACACTTTGGCGACCAGCTCATCTGCTGCCATAAGAGAGATTCCTTCGTCATAGCGGCTCTTGCTGATTTCAAATGAATGTTTTTTACCGGCTATATCTACGCCTCGCAGATAATAACTGGTCGGACTATCCCCGATTCCCATTTCATCGTCAAACTTCAAACGTTCCATATATGTTGTTAGCGGATGATTGATATATGGTATATCTAAAACAAGCGGTTTTACTAGGAAAAAAGTAATGACTGAACAAAGAGCAATTCCAATTAAATACCCCAGAATCTGGTTCACTTTCTTGTCTGGCTGAAATAATTTATACAAATATACAATTGCAATAATAATAGCCACGATACTTATGCCCACATTGGTGATAACTGTTTGCGCAAATCCAGTGGATCCAATTGAAAACCTGGAATTTGTGATAAACCAATTCAAAGTGGCAAAGAAAGTAATTGGTACGAAAATAATGACAATCATAAACAGAATAAACAATATGGCCGGCCTTTTTTCAAACTTATCATTATGCGACCGGTTATCTTTATCGTTGTACTTCATAATAATCGATTTCACCACCAATCGTTCTAAAATTATTAAAATTACCATAGCATAAAAACAGCCTGCGAACAATCTAAGCAGAGTAAAATCGTGGTAAAAAATCAGGATACAGTCCGGGCCGCGCCGATGCAGGTCCCGGAATCCTGTGATACTCCGCTCTGCATAGGATCACAATAATATTTTCCCACAGGCATTGGTCTTTCTGCAATGATAGCAGTGGAGCCAGAAATTTTTGGCATTATAAAATGTGCCTTTGTGATATCAGCCGGATTCTACTGCTGCCAGAAGGAGAGATAAACATGGCACAGCTATATGCAAGAGTAAATACCAACCGTGCAGGAGTAAACGCTACACCTCGTTAAAGGAGTGGGATTTAAAAATTCATTTTAGGCTCCTTTTTTATTTGACAAATTTAGTTGAAAAGATTAAATTCTTAATATATACTAATTTAGATAATGCCCGGAAAGGACTTTAAAATGGAAAATAAAGAAACAGTGTTTAATACAGAAATAGATAAACTTATAGACAGTATGGATCTGACAAAGGAGCCTCCCATAAAGGAGCCGGAAAGGCAGTACTGGTTTATGAAAAAGGCACGTCAGCTGGTCCAGGAAAAGGAGAAAGAGCTGGGACGGCCACTGACGGCCTGCACGGTGACATTTGGCTGTCAGATGAATTCGCGGGACTCGGAAAAACTTGCCGGTGTGCTGGAGCGTATCGGCTATGTGGAGACAGAAGACGAAAACGCGGATTTTGTCATCTACAATACCTGTACGGTCCGGGAAAACGCTAATCAAAGAGTTTATGGAAGACTGGGCTATCTCCACAGCCTGAAAAAGAAAAACCCCCATATGATGATCGCTCTGTGCGGCTGTATGATGCAGGAGCCTCAGGTGGTGGAAAAGCTGAAGAAAAGCTACTCTTTTGTAAATCTGATCTTCGGTACCCACAATATTTATAAGTTTGCGGAGCTGGTAGTTTCTGCCCTGCTTTCTGACCGGATGGTCATTGACATCTGGAAGGATACGGATAAGATCGTAGAAGATCTTCCCGTTGAGCGGAAATATCCATTTAAATCCGGCGTTAATATCATGTTCGGCTGCAACAATTTCTGCAGCTACTGTATTGTTCCCTATGTAAGAGGAAGAGAGCGGAGCCGGAATCCAAAGGATATTATCCGGGAGATTGAGCGGCTGGTGGCAGACGGGGTAGTGGAAGTCATGCTCTTAGGCCAGAATGTAAATTCTTACGGGAAGAACCTGGAAGAGCCTATGACCTTTGCCCAGCTCCTGCAGGAAGTGGAGAAGATCGAGGGACTGGAGCGGATCCGTTTTATGACCTCTCATCCCAAGGATCTTTCAGACGAGCTTATCGAAGTTATGAAAAACAGCAAGAAGATCTGCCGTCACATTCACCTGCCTCTTCAGTCAGGGAGCAGCCGGATCCTGAAGCTGATGAACCGCCGGTATGACAAGGAGAAATATCTGGATCTGGTGAGAAAGATCCGGGAAGCTATGCCGGATATCTCTCTGACTACAGATATTATTGTGGGATTTCCGGGAGAGACAGAAGAAGATTTTCTGGAAACCATGGATGTGGTGGAGAAGGTACGGTATGACAGTGCTTTTACTTTTATCTATTCTAAGCGGACAGGGACTCCTGCCGCGGTGATGGAAGACCAGGTGCCGGAGGATGTAGTGAAAGACCGTTTTGACCGGCTGCTGAAAAAGGTGCAGGAGATCGGAAGAGAGATGTCTTCCAGAGATACGGGAACTGTCCAGGAAGTGCTGGTTGAAGAGCAGAACAGCCAGGATCCTCATTTGGTCACCGGACGGCTTTCCAATAATCTGCTGGTCCATTTTCCGGGAGATGTTTCACTGATCGGACAGCTGTGCAAGGTAGAGCTTTTGGAGTGCAGAGGATTTTATTATATGGGCAGGAAAGTAGGATAAAGAGACAGAATGGGAATTTCGATAAAAGATGTGGATGTGTCAGTGGTTTCTCCTATGATGCAGCACTATATAAAAACAAAAGAAGAATATGAGGACTGTATTTTATTTTACCGTCTGGGAGATTTTTATGAGATGTTCTTTGGAGATGCGGAAACTGTGTCAAAGGAACTGGAGCTGACCCTGACGGGAAAGGACTGTGGTTTAGCCGAGAGGGCGCCCATGTGCGGCGTCCCCTTTCATGCTGCGGACAATTATATCAACCGTCTGGTAGAGAAAGGATATAAGGTGGCCATCTGCGAACAGATGGAAGATCCGAAAAAAGCCAAAGGTATCGTAAAGCGGGAAGTGATCCGGGTGGTGACGCCGGGGACCAACCTTTATACCCAGGCTCTTGACGAGACGAAAAACAATTATATCATGTCTGTGGCCTATATCTCCAACCGGTTCGGAATCGCTTTTGCGGATGTGACCACCGGTGCTTTTATGGTTACAGAGGTAGAAAAACTCCGGAACCTTCTGGATGAGATCTATAAGTTTTCTCCGGCGGAGCTGATCTGCAACGAGGCCTTCTGTATGAGCGGCGTAGATCTGGAAGAACTGCGGAACCGTCTTCATCTGTCGGTTTCAGCTCTTGACAACTGGTATTTTGATGATGACCTGTGCCAGAGAACTTTAAAAGACCACTTCCATGTAGGGACCTTGGAAGGGCTTGGACTGAAGGACTATGACTGCGCTACCATAGCGGCAGGGGCTCTCCTTACCTATCTTCTGGAGACACAGAAAAATTCTCTGGATCACATGAGGAAGATCACTCCCTATATTACTGATAAATATATGCTTATCGACAGCTCTACCAGAAGAAATCTGGAGCTGACAGAGACTATGCGGGAGAAAGAAAAGAGAGGATCGCTGCTCTGGGTGCTGGATAAGACGAAAACAGCTATGGGTGCCAGAATGCTCCGCTCCTTTATCGAGCAGCCCCTTATCGAAGAGGAGGCTATCAATGAGAGACTGGACGCGGTGGAGGAGATCAATCGCCAGGAAATGGACAGAGAAGAGATCCGGGAGTATCTGGGACCGGTTTACGACCTGGAACGGCTGATCAGCCGGGTCAGCTATCAGTCAGCCAATCCCAGAGACCTTATCGCATTCAAGACTTCTATAGGAATGATCCCCCATATCCGCAGGCTTTTAGGACAGTTCCAGAGTGAGGAACTGAAAAAGGTCTATGAGGATATGGACGAACTTCAGGATCTGTATCAGGTGCTGGATAAGGCTATTGTGGAGGATCCTCCTCTGGCCATGAAAGAAGGCGGCATCATCAAAGACGGCTATGATCAGCAGATCGATGATTACCGACAGGCCAAGACAAAGGGAAAGACCTGGCTTGCAGAGCTGGAAGCAGAAGAAAAAGAAAAAACCGGTATAAAGAACCTGAAGATTAAATATAATAAGGTTTTCGGCTACTATCTGGAGGTTACCAATTCTTTTAAAGATATGGTCCCGGATTATTATACCCGAAAACAGACTCTGACCAATGCAGAACGGTATATCACTCCACGGTTAAAGGAACTGGAGGATATGATACTGGGCGCGGAAGATAAGCTCTACGCCCTGGAATATGACCGGTTTGCAGAGATCAGGAATATGATCGCAGGAGAGGTGGAGCGTATTCAGAAAACTGCCAGAGCCATCGCAAAACTGGACGCTTATCTGTCCATGGCCCTGGTGGCTTCCAGAAATCAGTATGTGCGGCCAAAGATCAATACCCGAGGGATCATAGATATCAAAGACGGCCGTCATCCGGTGGTAGAGAAGATGATCACCAATGATATGTTCATTCCCAATGATACTTATCTGGACAACGGGAAGAACCGTATCTCTGTGATCACCGGCCCCAATATGGCGGGAAAATCCACCTATATGCGGCAGACGGCCCTGATCGTCCTTATGGCCCAGATCGGTTCTTTTGTGCCGGCCAGCAAGGCAAATATCGGCATAGTGGACCGGATCTTTACCAGGGTAGGGGCCTCCGATGACCTGGCCAGCGGCCAGAGTACCTTTATGGTAGAGATGACAGAGGTGGCCAATATCCTCCGGAATGCCACTGCCAAAAGTCTGCTGATCCTGGATGAGATCGGCAGGGGCACCAGTACCTTTGACGGCCTGGCTATTGCCTGGGCAGTGATCGAGCATATCAGCAATCCAAAGCTTTTAGGGGCAAAAACCCTTTTTGCTACTCATTACCATGAGCTGACAGAGCTGGAAGGAAAACTTCCCGGAGTGAACAATTACTGTATTGCTGTAAAGGAACGGGGAGATGATATCGTGTTCCTGCGTAAGATCGTCAAAGGGGGCGCCGATAAGAGTTACGGTATCCAGGTGGCAAAGCTGGCGGGAGTTCCCGATTCTGTCATTAACCGGGCCAAGGAGCTGGTAGAGGAACTGGTCAGCGCGGATATTACTTCCACGGTGAAGGACATTGCCTCTGAGGGAAAGAAGTCAAAAGCAAAACAGCCGGTCCACTATGATGAGGTGGATATGGAACAGATTTCCCTTTTTGATACAGTAAAAGATGATGACGTATTAGAAGAACTGAAATCGATCAAGATAGATGAACTGCGGCCGGTGGACGCCCTGAATGTGCTGTACCGGCTTCAGAATAAGCTGAAAAACAGATGGTGATAAACAGTGAGAGAGATTGCGGTATTAGACCAGAACACAATAGATAAAATAGCGGCCGGCGAGGTGGTGGAGCGGCCGGCTTCTGTGGTAAAGGAGCTGGTGGAGAACGCCATTGACGCCGGAGCTACGGCGATAACCGTGGAGATCAAAGAAGGAGGCATTTCCTTTATCCGGGTGACGGACAATGGAAACGGCATTCCCAAGGATCAGGTTCGGCTGGCTTTTCTCCGCCATGCCACCAGCAAGATCCAGAAGGTGGAGGATCTGCTGCAGATTTCCTCTCTGGGATTTAGGGGGGAGGCTTTGTCCAGTATTTCTGCGGTCTCCCAGATGGAAGTGATCACCAAGACGCCGGAAGATATGATCGGCGTCCGGTATGTGATAGAGGGGGGCAGGGAAAAATCTCTGGAAGAGATCGGTGCTCCAAACGGCACTACCATGCTGGTGCGGAATCTGTTCTTTAACACCCCCGCCAGGGCAAAATTTTTAAAAACTGCCATGACAGAAGCCGGGTACGTCAGCGCTTACATGGAACAGCTGGCCCTGTCCCATCAGGATATTTCTTTCAAATACATGGTAAACGGGCAGATGCGGCTCCACAGTTCCGGAAAATCCAATCTGAGAGATGTGATCTACGGGATTTACGGCAGAGATATTACCAGAGAACTGCTGGAGGTCCGGTTTGAACGGCCGGGGATCCTGATCGAAGGCTTTATTGGAAAACCGGTGGTCTCCAGAGGAAACCGGAATTTTGAAAATTATTATATCAACGGCCGGTATGTAAAGAGCAAGATCCTGATGAAGGCCATCGAGGAAGCCTATAAGCCCTATATGATGCAGCATAAGTACCCCTTTGTCTGCCTCCAGTATACTATTTCCGGGGATGAGATCGACGTAAATGTCCATCCCACTAAAATGGAAGTCCGGTTCCAGAATCAGGGGGCTGTGTACAATGCCACCTATGATATGATCACACAGACTCTCTCCGGCAGAGAGATGATCCCACAGGTAGAACTGGAAAGCCAGGAAGAGAAAAGGGAAGAGAGAAAAGAAGAGAAGAAAAAACGAGAGCGGATTTTGGCCCCGGAACCTTTTGAAACCGGTTTTCGCAAAAAAACGGTTCCGGAACAGATCCAGGAGGAAAGACCTGTATATGGAAAAGAGGAGCCGGCAAAGAAAGAAGAGGCCGGTTCCCCTGTAGGGATCCATCTGGCTTCTGTACATCTGCCGGCATCTGAAGTTTCTCCACCGGAAATCCATAAGGAACAGGAAACAGAAAAAGAAGAACAGAAAATATCCGCCAAAGAGAACATTCCGGTTTCTCCGGCAAAAGAAGAGAGGAAACCGGAGGCGGCTCCTTTGCAGCCTCAGCAGATGGAACTTTTTGATGACCGTCTGCTTTCTAAGAAGGCCAGAGCCCGCCACCGGATCATCGGGCAGCTTTTTGAGACTTACTGGCTGGTGGAATATGATAATAAATTCTATATTATCGATCAGCACGCCGCCCATGAAAAAGTTCTCTATGAGCGGTTTATGAAAGAATTTGAAACCCGGGAAGTGACTACCCAGATGGTGTCTCCTCCCCAGGTAATCTCTCTGAACCTTCAGGAAGATATGCTTTTAAAAACTCATATGGAGGTATTTAGGCGATTCGGATTTGAGATTTCCGAATTTGGAGGCAGAGAATACAGCATACATGGAGTTCCCGCAAATATATATGGGATCTCTGTCCAGGATCTTTTCGTGGAAATCCTGGACAGCCTGGAAAATGAAAATTCCAGGCAGCCTTTGGATATCATCGCAGGAAGGATCGCTACAGCGGCCTGCAAAGCGGCGGTAAAGGGAAATAATACTCTTTCTTTTGAAGAGGCAGACCAGCTCATTGACGAGCTGCTGGGGCTGGAGAATCCTTATAATTGTCCTCACGGAAGACCTACGATCATATCCATGACCAAATATGAGCTGGAAAAGAAATTTAAAAGAATTGTGTAGGTGATTTTTTTGAAAAAGCCTTTGATCGTACTGACAGGCCCTACAGCAGTGGGAAAGACCAGTCTTTCTATTGCTCTGGCAAAAGCGGCAGACGCAGAGATCATCTCAGCGGATTCCATGCAGGTATATAAGCATATGGATATCGGTTCTGCTAAGATCACAGAGGAAGAGATGGAGGGAGTTCCTCATTATCTCATCGATGTTCTGGAACCCAGTGAAGAATTTCATGTGGTACGTTTCCAGGAAATGGCCAAGGAGGCTATGGAAAAGATCTATTCGAAAGGAAAGATCCCTATCCTTACGGGAGGAACCGGGTTTTATATCCAGGCAGTAGTCAAGGATATTGACTTTTCCCAGGATACGGAGAAATCTTCTGTAAGGGCGGAACTGGAAAAGATGGCAGAAGAAAAGGGAGGAGCATACCTTCATCAGCTTCTGGAACAGAAAGATCCGGAATCTGCCCAAAAGATCCATCCCAATAATATAAAACGTGTGATCCGGGCGCTGGAATACTATGAACTGACAGGAGAGAAGATTTCTCTTCACAACGAAAGGGAGGGAGAAAAACTTTCTCCTTATAATACCGCATATTTTGTTTTAAATGACCGCCGGGACAGACTCTATGAGAGGATCGACCGCCGGGTGGACCAGATGCTGGAGAAAGGTCTTGTTGAGGAGGTCCATCGTCTGGCCCAGATGGGCTATACCAGAGATATGGTCTCTATGCAGGGACTGGGATATAAAGAAATCCTGGCTTACCTGGAAGGAGAATGCACCTTAGAAGAAGCGGTTTATATCCTGAAAAGAGATACCCGGCATTTTGCCAAGCGGCAGCTTACCTGGTTCCGCAGAGAAAAAGACGTGATCTGGGTAAACAAGCCGGATTTTGAATACGATGATAAGAGAATTTTAGAATATATATTGGAAAACTGTAAGAAAAGAGGAATTCTGTAAATGGGTGATATGGAAACAATGTACCGGGAACTGGGGATCAGCCCTCAGGTACTGGCCTATGGAAATAAAATTGAAGAAGAACTGAAAAGCCGTTTTGAGGAGATTGATAAAAACGCAGAGTATAACCAGCTGAAGGTTCTTCATGCCATGCAGAAAAATAAAGTCAGCGAGGCCTGTCTGTATCCTTCTACCGGATATGGTTATAATGATCTGGGAAGGGATACGCTGGAAGCTGTATACGCAGATACCTTTCATACAGAATCTGCCCTTGTACGGCCTCTTTTAGCCTGCGGCACCCATGCTCTGGCAGTGGCTCTGGCCGGAAATCTCCGCCCCGGGGACGAGCTGCTCTCTCCGGTGGGAAAACCTTATGACACTCTGGAAGAAGTGATCGGTATCCGGCCTTCTAAAGGTTCCCTTGCAGAGTACGGGGTAACTTACCGTCAGGTGGAACTGTTGGAAGACGGAACCTTTGATTATGAAGGGATCCGGGCAGCCATTAATGAAAAAACAAGGCTGGTAGAGATCCAGAGATCCAAGGGATATCTGACCCGGCCAACTTTTTCTGTGGAACAGATCGGCGAGCTGATCTCTTTTATTAAAGGGATCAAACCGGATGTGATCTGTATGGTAGACAACTGCTACGGAGAATTTGTGGAAAGGCTGGAACCCAGTGACGTAGGAGCGGATCTGGTAGTGGGATCCCTGATCAAGAATCCGGGAGGCGGACTGGCTCCTATCGGCGGCTATATTGCGGGAAAAGAAGAATATGTGGAGAACGCCGCCTATCGTCTCACCTGCCCCGGCCTTGGGAAAGAAGTGGGTGCTACTTTAGGGGTGAATTCTGCCTTTTTCCAGGGATTTTTCCTGGCGCCTTCTGTAACAGCCGGAGCTTTGAAAGGAGCTATTTTTGCAGCGAACATTTATGAGAGACTGGGATTCTCCGTAACACCGGATAGCAAAGAAGACCGTCACGACATTATCCAGGCGGTAACCTTCGGTACTCCGGAAGGAGTCATTGAATTCTGTAAAGGGATCCAAGCGGCGGCTCCTGTAGACAGCTATGTGGAACCGGAACCCTGGGCAATGCCCGGATATGACAGCGACGTGATCATGGCGGCCGGCGCTTTTGTTTCCGGCTCTTCTATTGAACTGTCTGCGGACGGTCCTATCAAGCCGCCATATACGGTATATTTCCAGGGAGGACTGACCTGGTATCATGCCAAGCTGGGAATCCTTATGTCCCTTCAGAAGCTGGCGGATAAGAAACTGGTAACCCTTCCGGAGGAATAGGAGCCCATATGGAAAAAAGAAAAATCTGTATTATCGGAGGAGGCGCTTCGGGACTGATGGCCGCTATTATGGCAGCCAGAGAAGGGGCCGAAGTAACTCTTCTGGAGCACAATGAAAAAACAGGAAGAAAGCTTCTGGCAACAGGAAACGGAAGATGTAATCTGACCAATATCCATCAGGAGCCCTCCTGTTATCACAGTCTGTCGGGAATTCTGGCCTGGGAGATCCTCCAGGGCTTTTCTCTTCAGGATACCATCCGTTTTTTTTCTCAGATCGGTGTTTATACGAAAAACAGAGAGGGTTATCTTTATCCGGCTAGCATGCAGGCTTCCAGTGTCCAGGAATTGCTGGAGATGGAGGCCAGATACCGGAAAGTCAAGATCAAATGCAGGGAACATGTAAAAGAGATCCGCAAAGACGGACAAAGCTTTCAGGTGCTTACAGAAACCTGGAGCTATCCGGCGGACAAAGTGATCCTGGCAGCCGGCTCCTGGGCTTCTTCCATACAGGGAGCGGACGGAAGCGGCTATGGACTGGCGGAAGCTTTAGGGCATAAGATCATCCCTCCTCTGCCTGCGCTGGTTCCTTTGAAAGGCAGAGGAAACTGGTTCTCCAAATGGGCAGGAGTGCGGACAGAGGGAAAAGTTTCTCTGATGGCACAGGGACAGATCTTTGACCAGGCACAGGGAGAGATCCAGCTGACAGACTACGGAGTTTCCGGGATCCCTGTGTTCCAGGTCAGCGGCAGAGCTGTACGGCTGATCGAGGAAGGGGTGCAGGGTACCCTTCTTCTGGATTTCCTTCCGGATTTTGACCAGAAGGGACTGGAGGGATTCCTGAGATCCAGACAGGAACAGTGCCCTTATAAATCTGTAAAGCAGCTTCTGATCGGCCTGCTGCCTCAGAAACTGGCGGAGGTGCTGATGATGGGAAAACCGGATATTTCCGGCCTGGCTCATAAGATAAAGGAATTTCCTGTAGAGATCACGGGAAGCAAATCCTGTGATCAGGCTCAGGTATGTTCCGGAGGAGTGCCCTTGGAGGAAATCAATCCAAAAACCATGGAATCCAGAAAGGTGCCGGGACTGTATCTGGCCGGCGAGATCCTGGACGCGGATGGTATCTGCGGGGGCTATAACCTGCAGTGGGCCTGGAGCACAGGAGCCGTGGCCGGGAAAAGGGCAGCCAGTGGCAGTGTTCAAAAAGGAGAGGAGGAATTTTCATGCTGACTTTGCAGCAGGTAAAACTGCCGGTAACCCATACCAGAGAAGATCTGGAGAAAAAAATAATGAAGACACTGAAAATTTCTTCCCAGGAGCTTCAGTCCTGGAAGATCCGAAAACAGTCTCTGGATGCCAGAAAAAAGCCAGAACTGTATTTTGTATACACAATAGATGCTTCTGTAAGAAAAGAAAATAAAGTGCTGAAAAAGGTTAACAATAAAAATGTTATGTTAACTGCAAGAAAAAAGTTTTCCTATCTGAGTCTTCCCGATGGAGTTACAGAGAAAGATCTGGAGACCTGCCGTCCGGTGATCATAGGAAGCGGACCTGCAGGACTTTTCTGCGCTTATTATCTGGTCCGGGCAGGTCTGCGGCCTATTGTTCTGGAAAGGGGAGATGACGCAGACCTGCGGATGGAAAAAGTAAACCGGTTCTGGAAAACGGGAAAGCTGGATACAGAAAGCAACGTCCAGTTCGGAGAAGGAGGGGCCGGAACTTTTTCTGACGGAAAACTGAATACTCTGGTAAAAGACAGCCAGGGGAGAAATACCGAGGTGTTGAATATCTTTGTCCGGGCAGGCGCTCCAGAAGAGATCCTTTATGTCCAGAAGCCCCATCTGGGAACAGACAAACTTGTGGAGATCATAAAGAGTATCCGCAGATATATTGAGGAACATCAGGGAGAAGTCCGTTTCCGAAGCAAAGTTACAGATTTTCTGATAGAAGAGGGTAAGATACGGGGCGTGGTGGTCAACGGACAGGAGAAGATCCTTTCGCCTTTTGTGGTCCTGGCTGTAGGCCACAGCGCCAGAGATACCTTCGCACTTCTGGAAGAAAAAAAGATTCCTATGGAGCCTAAGTCTTTTGCGGTAGGTCTCAGGGCAGAACATCCCCAGGCTTTGATCAATCAGTACCAGTACGGAAAGGAAGATCCGGGAAATCTGGGGGCTGCCTCATACAAGCTGACTCACAGGGGAAAGAACGGACGGGGGATCTACAGCTTTTGTATGTGTCCCGGGGGCTATGTAGTCAATGCTTCCTCTGAACCGGGGAGACTGGCGGTAAACGGTATGAGTTACCACGACAGAGACAGCCGGAACGCTAACAGCGCTCTGATCGTCACGGTAACACCGGAAGATTTTCAGGGAGAGGGACCCCTGGCCGGGGTAGAATTTCAGCGAAGACTGGAAGAAAAAGCCTATGACCTTGGAAAAGGCAAGATCCCTCTCCAGCTTTACGGAGATTTTCGCAGGAATCGGGAGACCGCTGCTCTGGGGCAGATAAATCCCTGCATCAAAGGAGAATGGAACTTTGGAAATCTGAGACAGCTTTTCCCTGAACAGATCAATGAGACTCTTATAGAGGGAATCCAGGCTTTCGGGAAGATCATTCCCGGTTTTGACAGAGAAGATATGGTCCTCACCGGAGTAGAAAGCCGTACTTCCTCACCGGTGAGGATCTCAAGAGACGATAATTTTCAGTCCGATATTGAAGGATTCTATCCCTGCGGAGAAGGCGCCGGCTATGCGGGAGGGATCACTTCTGCGGCTATGGATGGCCTGAAAGTGGGAGAAGCAATTGTGAAAAAAATCAGAAATTTATTTTAAGGCGTATACATCATTTTCAAACTGTGCTACAATGAACCTGCGAAAACTATATGCCGAAGAGAGTATCGCAGCAGAAAAATTGAAGAAAATAATGGATATGGCAAAAGAGGACAGACCTTACGAAAAGTGCCTGCGTTTAGGACCGGGAGCCTTAAGTGACGGTGAATTATTAGCTGTGCTCCTGCGCACAGGGACAAAGGGGTGTCCTTCTGTGGATATGGCGGATGAGATCCTGAATCTTTCCAGAAACAGGGAAGGACTGACGGGTCTGTATCAGCTGAGTCTGGCACAGCTCCAGTCTGTGAAAGGCGTAGGAAAGGTAAAAGCAGTCCAGATCAAATGTATTGGAGAGCTTTCAAAAAGGATTGCTGCGGCTACAGCCAGAAAGGGCCTTTCTTTTAATCAGCCGGAAACCATTGCGGAATATTATATGGAACGGCTCCGCCACGAAGAGCAGGAGCTTTTGATCTGTATGATGCTGGATACGAAAAACCATCTTCTGGGGGAAGAAATGGTTTTTAAAGGGACGGTGAACAGTTCTCTGGCAAATCCCAGAGAGATTTTTCTTACAGCAGTTTCCTACCATGCGGTGGGGATCCTGCTGGTACATAATCACCCAAGCGGAGATCCAACTCCCAGCCGGGCAGACATGGATTTTACGGAGAGGGTGAGGCGGGCAGGGGATATTCTCGGAATCCCTCTGATCGACCATATTATCATCGGTGATCACCGGTTCCTGAGTTTTCGTCAAAGGGGGATTTTTTAATGATATACAAAGGGGAGCATGAAGATGCCGTTGCATAAAGCGTTTGGAGTAGACCTGGGAAGCAGTCTGGTGAAGATCTATTCACAGAGCCGGGATACTATAATAGCGGAAAAAAACATGATAGCGATCCGCAACCGGGATCAGGTTCTGGCTGTGGGTAATGACGCATACGAGATTTTTGAAAAAAATCCTTCTAATGTGTCTGTGATCTCGCCGGTTCTCGGAGGAAAGATCGCAGATATAGATCACACAGAAATGGTCTTAAAGGCTTTGCTGGAAAAGGCAGATGCACAGGCTCTGCTGGGCTGCAGCCTCTATCTTGCCATACCTTCGGATCTGTCCGAGATTGATAAGAGAGCCTATTATACCATTGGAAATTCCAACAGAAAAAATAAAATATATATGGTAGATAAAACTATCGCCGATGCGGTGGCTCTGGGAATACCGATCCTTCACACAAAAGGCACTATGATTGTCAATATAGGTGCTCAGAGTACGGAAATTTCCGTTATTGAGCTGGGAAAAGTTGTGGTAAGCAAGCTTCTGGAAACAGGAGGAAAACAGCTGAATGACGGGATCGTCAATGAAGTACGAAGATGTTACAATCTTCACATCGGTAACCGTACAGCCCGTCGTCTGAAATTTTCTCTGGCTTATCTGAAAGAAGACCCTATGGAAGCCAGAAAGATCATAGGCGTAGACAGTCTCAGCGGTCTTCCCAGAGAACAGGTAGTCCCTTCTGATCTGATATATGAAACCATCAAAGGGCCTATCAGGAATATCTGTGATGAGATCCTGTTCTTTCTTGAAAGGATCCCTCCCCAGATACGGAACAGTATTGAGGAGCAGGGGATTTTTGTGGCCGGAGGCACCAGTCGGATACCGGGTATGGAATGGTTCCTTAGACAGGAGACCGGGAAAAAGATACGGGTGTCGGACTATTATGAGTTCTGTACCGTAGAGGGTCTGAAAGAGATCATGGGAAACCGCACTCTGCAAAAATGGGTGAGATAACAAGGAAAAAGCTGAGGTTTTGAGAGAATGAAGAAAAAATTTAACTGGGTGATAAAAAGCAAACATATTCTGATCATTATGATCCTGGTCTGCCTGAGTCTCATGGCTCTGGCGGCTGCGGTGAAGCTTCCTGCGGGACCTGTAAAGAATATCGTAGGCTATGCCGTGATCCCGTTCCAGAAAGGGATCAACAGTATCGGCACAGTGCTGGACGGCGCTACCGCGGGCCTGCAGAGCAAACAGAAGCTGGTAGAAGAAAATCAGCAGCTCCAGGACAAGGTAGACGAGCTTACCGCCCAGAACAGCCAGCTTACACAGGATCTGGATGAGCTGGACCGGCTGGAGCAGCTTTATGACCTGGATCAGCAGTACAGTGAGTACGACAAGGTAGCGGCTCAGGTCATCGCGATGGATGATGAAAACTGGTTTTCCACTTTTACCATAAACAGGGGAACCGATGACGGGATACAGGTAGACTGTAATGTGATCACGGAAGGCGGCCTGGTAGGGATCGTTACGGAAGTGGGAAAAAGCTGGGCCACGGTCAGATCTATCATTGATGATTCCAGCAATGTCAGCGCCATGACCATGAGCACTTCAGACCGGTGTATCGTATCTGGCGACCTGCGGCTGATCAATGAAGGAAAACTTCAGTTTATCCATCTGAAAGATAATGATGACAAGATCCAGGAGGGTGAAAAGATCGTGACCTCTGATGTCAGCGAGAAGTTCCTTCCGGGGATCCTCATCGGTTATGTCAGCGAGATCCAGGAGGATCCCAATAATCTGACAAAGACCGGAACTCTTACTCCGGTGGTGGATTTTGAACATATCCGTGAAGTCCTGGTGATCAAAGAACTGAAACAGCAGAAAGGGGATTCATAAATGAGGATCAGAAGAAAACTGTTCTATATCCTGGCCATTCTGGTCTGCTTTATCCTGCAGACTACGGTTTTCCAGGGACTGGCTATCGGATCCATCGTTCCGAATCTGCTGCTGATCGCCACCATTTCTTTCGGTTTTATGCAGGGAAAGGTCACAGGTATCTGGACCGGATTTCTCTGCGGGATACTGAAAGATATCTTTTACGGAAATCTCCTGGGCTTCTATGCCCTGATCTATCTGTGCATCGGTTACGGAGCCGGATGCTGCACCAAGATTTTTTATGATGAGGAGATCCGGGTGCCTATGTTTTTAGTGGCAGTGGGAGATGTGATTTATGGTCTGGCTGTTTACGGATTTCAGTTCCTTCTCAGGGGCAGGACAGACATACTTTTTTATATCCGGAGAATTATTATTCCAGAGGCAATCTATACGGTGCTGATCACAGTAGTACTGTATAAACTGCTTTTTATCCTGAACAAGAAACTTACAGAACTGGAAATGAAAGAGAGAGATTCCTTTTGGTTAAGAAAATAAAAAAAATCATCAAACGAATAGGCTTTAGAAGGACCACCGTGCTGATACTTTTTTTCAGCGTGCTTTTTTTCGTTCTTCTCCAGAGATTATTTTCTCTTCAGATCATACATGGCCAGGAATATGCGGATAATTTTAATCTGAGTATTACCAGGGAAAGGACCATCAAGAGCACAAGAGGGAATATCCGGGACAGAAACGGACAGCTTCTGGCCTATAATGAGCTTTCCTATTCTATAACACTGGAGGACAACGGCACATACGACAGTACCAGGGAACAGAACCTTACCCTGAACCATGTTGCTTACGAGCTTCTCAAAATCCTCCAGGAACATGGAGAAAGTACAGATATCAGTTTTTATATCGACCTTGACAGCAATGGAGAATATACCTTTACCGCCAGCGGTTTTACTCTGAACCGTTTTAAGGCGGATGTATACGGAGAGGCGGAGATCGATAATCTGAAGGATAAGCAGATCAATGCTACCGCCCAGGAAATGATGGATTATATGTGCAGCGAGGACAGGTTTGGTCTTGTAAACAATAAGAATCCTTACACGGCCAAAGAACTTTCGGATCATGAACTTCCGGAGTCCTTTACCCCGGAAGAGACCCTTCAGATCATTAAGATCCGTTATATCCTGTCTACAAACAGCTATCAGAAATATATCCCGGTGACCATTGCCACCAACGTCAGTGAAGAGACCGTGGCGGAGATCATGGAATTAAAAGATACCCTTCAGGGAGTAGATGTCGCGGAAGATTCTATCCGGGTTTATGATGATGCTGAATATTTTGCGAATCTGATCGGCTATACAGGGAAGGCCTCCGCGGAAGAACTGGAGGCCCTGAAAAAAGAAAGAGATGATTATACCACAGATGCTATTGTGGGAAAAGCAGGTATTGAACAGATCATGGAGACAGAGCTTCAGGGAAAAGACGGTTCAGAGGACGTACTGGTAGATCGTCTGGGCAAGATCCTGGATGTTGATGAAGATTCTAAGGTGGATCCGGTAGCGGGAAATGATGTGTATCTGTCCATCGACAAAGATCTTCAGGAAGCAGCCTATAATATCCTGGAACAGAAGATCGCCGGTATCCTGGTAGAGAATATCATCAATGCAAAAACCTTTGACTATCAGGAAGGGATGGATACAGCAGATATCAAAACCCCGATCTATGATGTTTATTACGCCCTGATTGAAAACGGCGTACTGGATATTGATCAGTTTTCCCAGGAGGACGCTACCCCATTGGAGCAGACCGTATACAGCCTGTTCCAGCAGCGTCAGTCCCAGGTATTTAGCGAGATCACTTCCGAACTGACCAGTGAAAATCCCACTGCTTTCCAGGATCTTTCAGAAGAGATGCAGGAATATCAGGATTATATCGTAGATGATTTCCTGATCCAGGAGACAGGGATCCTGTCTGAAGGAGCCATTGATACATCGGATTCCGTGTATCAGGCATGGCAGAAGCGGACCATCAGCATGAAGGAATTTCTCACCTATGCGGCAGGAGAAAACTGGATCGATATTTCCAGATTTTCCGCGGATGGGGAATATCTGGATTCTTCAGAGGTATATACGGCTCTGTCCCAATACCTTACAGAGTCTTTAAGTGATGATGATGGATTTTCCAAGATCATTTACAAGTACATGCTTCAGTCCGATATTATTTCCGGTACCCAGCTGTGTATGCTCCTGTATGACCAGGGGATTCTGGAACAGGACGACGCCACTTACAATGCACTGGCTTCCGGATCTATGCGGGCCTATGATTTTATGATCCAGAAGATCAGCAACCTGGAGATCACGCCGGCACAGCTTGCTCTGGACCCATGTTCCGGTTCTGTAGTTATTACAGATCCCCGGACAGGGGAGACTCTGGCTTGTGTTACTTATCCCGGATATGACAATAACCGTCTGGCAAATAATCTGGACACCGACTATTTTAATCATCTTCAGGAAGATCTTTCCAGTCCGATGTACAATAAAGCCACCCAGGAAAGAAGGGCTCCGGGCTCTACTTTCAAGATTGTTACCGCAGTGGCAGGTATAGAAGAAGGAATCGTTACCAGCAATTACGGCGTGGTCTGCGACGGCGCCTTCCGCTTCCCTAATTCTTCGGATTTTGTAGCCTGTGCCAATCGTTACGGCCACGGATATATGAATGTTATCAGCGGTATCGCCAATTCCTGTAATGATTTCTTCGGACAGGTGGCCTATGACCTGGGAACCGATTCCAACGGCCAGTTCTCTGATTCTCTTGGCATGGAGAAGCTGACAAAATATACAGAGATGTTCCGCCTGAATGAAAAGACAGGCCTGGAGATCGAGGAGGCAACACCTGAGATGGCGACAAAAGACGTTGTCCGCTCTTCTATCGGACAGAGTGACGCCAACTATACCACATCTCAGCTTGCCAGATACGTAACAACTATTGCGAGCCGGGGGACCAGCTATGATCTGACCCTTTTTGATAAAGTCACTGATGCAGACGGAAATGTTCTGGAAGACTATTCACCGGAAGTAAAAGGTGATATGGATGTTGCAGACAGTACCTGGACCACTGTTCAGGAAGGCATGCGGGGCGTGGCTACCAGAAACGCCACATTAAGTTCCCTGGATGTGGCCGTAGCCGGTAAGACCGGTACTGCCCAGGAAGACTATTCCCGGCCCTCTCATGGACTTTTCATCGGATTCGCCCCTTATGACGATCCTGAAGTAGCCATGGCAGTCCGCATTACCAATGGTTATACCTCTGGAAATGCGATCTCTGTTGCAAAAGATATTTTCAGCTATATGTACGATCTGGAAGATGAATCGGCAATCGTTACCGGTACAGCAAATACAGATAATATAACCACTGAACAGACAGATTAATGGAAGAGACTGCCTCTGCAGGCCATCTGACAAAGGCAGTCCCGGAAGATACCTGAGATACATAAAGGAAAATATCAGGAGGAAAAGTTATGAGCGAGATTATTGTAGTAACGTCCGGAAAGGGCGGAGTGGGAAAAACCACGGTAACAGCGAATCTGGGACTTGGACTTGCCAGGATGAATAAAAAGGTGGTCGTGGTAGATACTGACATCGGGCTTAGAAATCTGGATGTGGTCCTGGGACTGGAAAATCGGATCGTCTATAATCTGATCGATGTGATCGAGGGAAGCTGCCGGATGAAGCAGGCTCTGATCAGGGACAAGCAGTGCGACACCCTGTATCTCCTGCCTTCGGCCCAGACTAAGGATAAAACAGCGATTTCACCAGAACAGATGGTAAAACTTACCCAGGATCTGGCGGAAGAATTTGATTATATACTGCTGGACTGCCCGGCAGGCATTGAGCAGGGATTTAAAAACGCCATTGCCGGGGCAAACAGCGCTATTGTAGTGACGACTCCGGAAGTCTCTGCTATCCGTGACGCGGACCGGATCATCGGCCTTCTACAGGCAAATGAGATGCCTAAGATCCAGCTGATCATTAACCGGCTGCGTATGGATATGGTAAAACGGGGAGAGATGATGTCTGTAGAAGATGTGACAGAGATCCTGGCTGTAGATCTTCTGGGAGCCATTCCTGATGATGAAGCAGTAGTAGTTGCTACCAATCAGGGAGAACCTCTCTGCGGAAAAAATTCTCCTTCCGGGCAGGCTTTTGAAAATATCTGCCGGAGGATTTCCGGAGAGGCGGTGCCTCTTATGGATTTCCAGGCAAAAACAGGGGTTATGAAAAGACTGTCCCATATTTTCAGAAGATCATAAGAAGGAGGCATGGATATGAGATTTTCTGGCAGACGTTCCGGCCTGATCGCAAAGGACCGGCTCAGGCTTCTTCTTACTTCAGAGAGGCTTGACTGTACGCCGCAAATGATGACCATGCTGAAAAACGATATGATACGGGCTGTGGATAAATATTTCGCTGTGCAGGACAAAAAAGTAGAGATCCGCTATGTGAAAGACCGCAGTACCCTTCTGATAAAGATTCCTCTCCAGAGCGATATAGAAAATTCCTCCCCGGGAATGTCTTTCTGGAGATAAAACAAACAAAGCGATAACGAACCATAAGAAAAAGGTGTTTCCATGATTAAACTTTACAAATTACGTGACTATGACTTCAGACTTGTAATTGCGCTGGTCGTACTGAGTTCCATTGGTGTACTCCTTGTAGGGAGTGCAGATGCTTCTCTTCAGAACCGTCAGCTTATGGGTATGATCCTGGGATTGATCCTGATGGTGATCATATCTTTAATGGACTTTAGCTGGGTGCTGAATTTTTCCTGGCTGATCTATTTCCTGAACATACTCCTGCTTATAGCGGTCCGTCTGTTTGGTAATGATGCAAACGGTGCCACCAGATGGATCAGTATCGGAGGATTTACTTTCCAGCCCACAGAGCTGGCGAAGATCATTATCATCCTCTTCTTTGCCAGATTTTTTATGGAACATGAGGAGGATCTGAATACCCTGAGGACACTTGTAAAAGCAGCGGTTTTACTTGCTGTTCCCCTGGTCTTGATATATATTCAGCCGGACTTGAAAAACACCATCACAATTGTTATACTGTTTTGTATGATCATTTATATGGCCGGACTGAGTTATAAGATCATCGGTGGCGCTCTTTTGGTGGCGGTTCCTCTGGCTGTAGTGCTTCTTTTTATTGTCATGCAGCCGAATCAGAAGCTGATACCGGACTACCAGAGAAACAGGATCATGTCTTTCCTGAACTCAGAGGAGGACGAATATTCCGATTCTGTCCTTCAGCAGGAAAACTCTGTAATGGCTATCGGTTCCGGCCAGCTTACAGGAAAGGGACTGAACAACAATGAGGTTTCCTCTGCCAATAACGGTAATTTTGTGTCTGAAAATCAGACAGACTTTATCTTCTCCGTGGCAGGAGAGGAACTGGGATTCGTCGGCTGCGCGGCGATCCTGCTCCTTTTGCTTTTTATCATCTTTGAGTGTATACGGATCAGTCTGCGGGCCAAGGATCTTTCGGGAAAGCTTATCTGCTGCGGTATGGGCGCTCTGGTGGGAATACAGAGCTTTATCAATATAGCCGTAGTCACAAATATCATGCCTAACACAGGTACCCCTCTTCCTTTTGTCAGCTATGGTCTGACTTCCATGGTCAGCCTGTATATCGGAATGGGACTGGTACTCAATGTAGGGCTTCAGCGATATAAAAAATACAGGGAGGTTGATGAGTCATGAACATCGGATTAATCGCACACAATTCAAAGAAAAAGCTGATGCAGAATTTCTGTATCGCATACAGAAATATTTTATCGAAAAATACTCTTTATGCTACCGGAACTACCGGACGGCTGATCGAGGAGGCTTCAAATCTCACGGTCCACAAATTTCTCGCAGGGCATCTGGGAGGAGAACAGCAGCTTGGAGCTTTGATCGAGCAAAATGAGATGGATCTGGTCATCTATCTCCGGGAGCCTCTGGCGCCTCAGAAGCATGATCCGGATGTGAAACGTATCTTCCATCTGTGCGATACTCACAATATTCCCCTGGCAACCAATCTGGCTACAGCGGAGATGATGATCCGCTCTTTGGGAAGAGGAGAGATGGACTGGCGTGAAATGTATAAATAAATGGAAATTTCCCCAGCTCCGGAATAAAAAGGATAAAAAGAAAAAGGGATTCTTAAAGGGGCACAGCAAACGGACCCTGAAGGTCAGAAAAACCCTTGTCCTAATAGGAATATTGGGTATTTTTCTTATAGTGGGAATTACAGCCCTGGTTTTATATATCCGAGGAAGTCGTCTTGATGAGCCTTTGCCTTATTCCAGAAGCGCCCGGGTATTCGGTAATTCTGTCCAGGAATCTTCCATGATCGTGGAAGGCATGGCCGGGGATCTGTGCGTAGGTCCCAGTGATAATCCTCTGGATGGTGTGGATGGCCGGGAAGGAGAAATGGCCGGCCTTTTTGCTATGGGGGAGGGAGAGATTCCTTTTTCCCAGGGCATTTATGAGCCGAAAGCGCCGGGAAGACTGACACAGTTAATGACTTTGCTGGTGGCGTATGAAAATCTGGATCTGAATACCAGTGTTACCATAGAGCAGGAGGATGTCCCTTACGGTCTTAATAAGACCTGCGGCCTGGCTTCGGGAAATATCATATCCGTCAGGCAGCTTCTGAATGCCGTTGCGGTTTACTCAGCTGAGGATGCCTGCATGGCTCTGGCAAGAGCCGGGGCGGGAAGCGAATCCGCCTTTGTAGACAGGATGAACAGCAAGGCTATGGAGCTGGGAATGACCAATACCAATTATGTGAATCCCACAGGAGCCCAGGACGAAAACCAGCATACTTCTGTATATGACACCTATCTTCTTCTGAACGCCATTCTAGATCAGACGGATCTGGTCAATGCTCTGGGAACCGCCAGTTATACTCTGGACTATACCAGAGGGGATCAGGAGAGTAAACAGCGCTGGCTGGATTCGGATAATCTCTACGTTACCGGAGGAGTTTCCCTGCCCAGAGGCGTGACGGTACTGGGAGGAAAGATGTGCGCTTCAGATACGGAGAATTACGCGGCCCTTTTAGTCCAGGATAATTATGGAAATCCTTATGCTGTGATCGTTCTGAATACGGACAGCCAGACGGATTTTTATGAGAGAATGGAGCAGATGCTGGAGGCAATCAGTTCTTAATAAAAAAATGCTGGAAATTTTGAATTTACCATTGTATTTTTGAACGATATGCACTATAATTATTTCAACGATAACCACGTTTTTAGTAAAAATACATATTACGTGCGGCTAAGGAGGAAATTGCGATGGTTCAGTTAATTGTAGGTGAAAAAGGTAAAGGAAAAACGAAAGAACTTCTGGACAAAGTAAATAAAGAAGTAAAAGAAGCAAACGGTACATTTGTTTATCTGGATAAGAGCAGGAAGCATATGTACGAATTAAATAACAAGGTACGTCTCATTGATATGTCTGAGTACGACATTCAGAACAGCAGCGAGTTTTTAGGATTTATATCCGGCGTGATCTCTCAGGACAACGATCTTGAAAAAATGTTTCTGGACAGTTTCCTGAAGATTTCCAAGGCAGAGGATGATGAGCTGGGAGAGGTTCTGGAGCGTCTGGATGAAATGGGAAAGAAATATGAGGTTTCCTTTATTGTAAGTCTTTCCAAAAATGAGGAAGATTTACCGGAAAGCGCAAAGAGCATGGTTTTAATTTCTCTTTAAACCGCCTTCAAAATGTTATATGAAAACACGGTTAGGAGCCGCCCGATAAAGGGCGGCTCTTTTGCGCGATACGCGAGGTATTGCGACGGCTCCATCTGTCCGATGAGATCTTAAATTTCCGGACACCGGGAAGATGATCAATTATTTTCAGAAAAAGAAGAGATTCTGCCGAATAAGCTGAGAAGATAGAGACCGCAGATTCCCACAAGGGCATAGATGATCCTGGAGATCCAGGTCATATCCCCGAATAAAAATGTTACCAGATTGAAACGGAAGAAGCCGATAAGCCCCCAGTTCACCGCCCCGATGATCGTTATGACCAGGGCGGTATAGTCTAAAAATTTGCTGTTCATTTTCACTGCCTCCTTTATCAGTGCTTATTATTTCCATGAAGGGAAGTTTTATTCAAAAATTATTGGAGAAATACTTTGGAAAAATGCTATTGTGATTCTTACTTGAAAATGGTAAAATGTAGGGTAGTCCTTAGAAAAGTCTATGATTTTTGAACAGAAAAGGAGAATTCTATTGTCAGGCAGGAGAAAATTTTCAGGAACTGTCAAAAATATTTTTCTATCTATTGGGAAATTGCTGACTTATAATATCACAACGATCATGTTTGGCGCGTTGCTTTTATATATGATCATTACGGTTATTCTTTATGCTACTTCCGGGCATGTGACTTCTTATCAGGTAACGGTAGGCCCGTTGACAAAAAATCCGGTATGTACGGCCCTGGCTCTTCGCACAGAGGAAGTAGTTACTGCTGAGAAAGCCGGATATATTGAATATTATGCCACGGAGGGTATGCAGGTCCGTAAGGATGGCTCTGTTTACAGTCTGTCCAATGAGAAGCAGAAAACGGATACAGTCTCTCTTACAGAAGAACAGACGGAAGCTGTCCGTTCCAGTGCTTCCCAGTTTTCCTATGCCTATAACAGCAATCATTTTTATGAGACCTATAGTTATAAATATCAGATAAGAGGAACCATCCTTCAGGCCGCGGAGGATTCTCAGGCAGCCAGTGCCGTGACCGGACAGGGTGTCCAGGACAGTACTGGTGATGAGGAAGAAGAGACTGACGGAACAATAGCAGGAAACAGTGAAGAGACTTCCGGAGAGGCTGAAGAAGAACAGAATGAGGAAGATAATGACCAGGAGGAAAATACGCAGGGAAATGTGATCACGATCGGTGACCAGGATGTTTATACTGCTCCTGAGGCAGGCATTGTCATGTATTCGACAGACGGCTATGAAAATAAAACCGCGGACAGTCTGGTAGAGGAAGACTTCGATCAGATGGCCTATAAAAACCAGAATCTCATCGTAAATGGAGAAGTCCAGCCGGGTGATTCGGTCTATAAACTGGTTACCAGTGAGAACTGGACGCTTATGGTGCCTATTACAGACCAGATGGCGGCAGCTCTGGCTGGAAGAGAGTCTATTCAGGTAAAATTTGTGAAGGACGGCGAGAGCCAGAACGGTTCTCTGACTATCGTGAACATCGGAAGCCAGAAAGTGGCCAGGATCGAACTTGTAAACGGGATGACCCGTTATGCCGGGGACCGTTTTCTGGAAGTGGAGCTTGTGATCAATACCCAGAGCGGTTTAAAAATACCGGTAAGTTCTATTGTGGAAAAGGAATTTTATACGGTGCCTCTGGATTTCCTTACACTGGGCGATAATGGTGATGCCCAGGGATTTTTGAAGGAAGTCCGGAAGGGAGACGCTTCCTCCTCAGAATTTGTGAGTGTTACCATATACAGACGGGTAGATGCCGACGGAAAGGAGATCACGGACTCCACCCAGGACACCTCCGGAGGTCTGTGCTATGTAGATAAAGATACCCTGAAGGCGGGAGAAGTGCTTATTAAGCCAGATTCCGGCGAAACATTTACTGTGGGGGATACGGACAATCTCCAGGGCGTTTACAATATAAACCAGGGCTATGCTGTTTTCCGTCAGATCGATATCCTGGATCAGAATGAGGAGTATTGTATTGTTGCCCAGGGAACTTCTTACGGCCTTCGGGCTTTTGATTATATTGTCCGGGACGGAAGCAGTGTAAATGAGGAAGAGATCCTGTATTCAGGTTCTAATTAGAAATACTGACAGAGAAAGGAAGTATGAAATATGAGTGTCTGTGAAAATTACAGAGCTGTAGAGGAAAAAGTAGCAAATGCATGTAAAAGGGCAGGAAGAAGCCGGGAGGATGTAACGCTTATTGCAGTAAGCAAGACAAAACCGGTATCCATGATCGAAGAACTTCTCCCGTTAGGGGTCCGGGATTTTGGAGAAAACAAGGTTCAGGAGCTGACAGCTAAGGAAGAGGTGCTGCCAAAGGATATCCGGTGGCATATGATCGGCCATCTCCAGAGAAATAAAGTGAAATATGTGATCGATAAAGCCTGCATGATCCATTCCGTAGACAGCCTGCGCCTTGCCCAGGAGATCAGTAAAGAGGCGGTAAAGCATGCACTTGTCATGCCTGTGCTGATCGAGGTAAATGTAGCCGGGGAAGAAAGTAAATTCGGTGTTTCTGTAGAGGAGGCTCCCTCTCTTGTGGAAGAAGTCTCGAAACTTCCTGGAATCCAGGTAAATGGCCTTATGACAATTGCTCCATATGTGGAAGATCCGGAAGAAAACAGGTACGTTTTCAGAAATTTAAGAAAATTAAGTGTTGACATCAGAGAGAAAAACTTTGATAATGTTACTATGAATGTCCTGAGTATGGGCATGACCGGCGACTATGAGGTCGCCATCGAAGAAGGTGCCACTCATGTCCGGGTAGGAACAGGTATTTTCGGAGAAAGAAATTATAATATAGAAGAATAGGAAATGGAGATTGATTATGAGTTTTTTAGATAAATTTCTGGACGCAGTTAAGGTAAATGATGATTATGATGATGATGATTTCTTAGATGAAGCAGATGACGATTTTGATGATGAAAAACCTAAGAAGAGATTTTTCAAAAAGCTGGATGATGATTATGATGACGACCTGGATGATGATCTTCCTCCGGTAAAGAATACGAAAAAGGAAAAGAAAGAAAAGAAAACTTCATCAGCCACAAAAACAGCCAAGCAGCCGAAAACCCAGAATTCTTCCAGCAAGGTGACGCCTATGTATAGTGTTAAGAAAAAAACTTCCGGTTCTTCTGCCGGTTCATCCAATGAAGTATGTGTGATCAAGCCAAAACAGTTTGATGAGTCTACAGAGATCGTAGACGCGCTCCTGGATAACTGTACGGTCATCCTGAACCTTGAGGGACTGGATATCACTCTGGCGCAGCATATCATCGACTTTACTGCAGGAGCCAGCTATGCCATAGACGGCAATATCAAGAAGGTTTCTTCTTACATCTTTATTCTTACTCCGGAGGGTGTGGATATTACCGGAGATTCTCAGGAAATCTTAAATGACATTGCCGGATCTGCTTCTATGTATGAAGGATTTTAAATAAAGACATGGATAAAGAGGATTTATTTGAAAAACGTATGAGGGAATTGGGTAAGAAAGCCTATTACAGAGGCATTCTTACCTTTTCCGATTTCCTTGACTTAAATCAGCAGAATATACTTCACAGCCTCTCCTTTCGTGATACAGGAATTAAAGTAGAAACATTTGGAGGCTATGAGTCAGCGGAGCGTCAGATGGCGGCATTCGTCCCTGAGGCTCTTTCTTATGAGCAGGATTATCCCATTGCCTGTGTGAAGATACAGCCTCTGAACAGGAAATTTTCTGAGGATCTGACCCACCGGGACTACCTGGGAGCTATCCTGAATCTTGGGATCGACCGGTCCAAGATCGGCGATATTCTTCTGGATCAGGAGGCCGGTTATGTATTCTGTCAGGAATCTATGGCTGACTTTCTTGCGGAAGAGCTTACGCGTATCCGTCATACTTCCGTCCAGGCCCGGCGGCTTCTGGAAGAAGAACCTCTTCCCACACCCAGAAGAGAGGAAGTTTCAGGTACAGTGGCTTCACCCAGACTGGACAGTGTCATCGCCCTGGCCTTTGGAAGTTCCAGAAACAGTATCCTGGGTCTGATAGAGGGAGGCAAAGTTTTTGTAAATGGAAAGAGCATAGTTTCTAATGCCTACTCTATTAAAGAGGGAGATATTGTATCTGTACGGGGAAAAGGAAAATTCCAGTTTGGTTCTGTGACGAATAAGACAAAAAAGAACCGCTTTCATATAGTTTTATACCGTTATTGTTGAAAGGGAGGAATTGTATATGAGCGAGCAGAGACTGCAGGTGAAAAGAGATGGAGAATTTACATATCCTATTGTTTTTTACAGGGATTTTGCTTCTTTATCTCAGGAAATAAAGGCTCTGCCTAATCAGGGAAAGAGACTCTGTATCGTGACGGACAGTCATGTGGCTCCTTTCTATCTGGAGAATGTAAAGCATGAGCTTGAAAAAAACGGAAGGGAAATTTATTCTTATGTCCTTCCCGCAGGAGAAGAAAATAAAAATCTGGAAGAGATCCAGGGAATCTACGAGTTTCTGATCAAGAACCACTTTGACCGGAAAGATCTTCTGGCGGCCCTTGGGGGCGGCGTTGTGGGAGATATGACCGGCTTTGCAGCTGCCACCTACCTTCGGGGAATTGATTTTATCCAGATCCCTACTACACTTCTGGCTCAGGTGGACAGCAGTATAGGGGGAAAGACAGGGGTAGATTTCAAACAGTATAAGAATATGGTGGGAGCCTTTCATCAGCCCCGTCTGGTCTATATGAACGTTTCTACCTTAAAGACCCTTCCGGATAAAGAATTTGCCTGCGGCATGGGAGAAGTGATCAAACACGGACTGATCCGAAGCCGGGAATACAGCCGTTGGCTGAATGAGCACCGGGAGGCAATCTTAAAGAGAGAAGAAGAAGCCTGCCGGGAAATGATCTTCCAAAGCTGTGTGATCAAAAAGACTGTGGTGGAAAATGACCCTACAGAAAAGGGAGAACGGGCCGTGCTGAACATGGGACATACGGTAGGCCACGCGGTAGAAAAACTGAAAAACTTTACTATGGCCCATGGCCAGTGTGTGGCAGTAGGCTGTATGGCTTCTGCTTATATTTCCAGAAAAAGAGGGCTGATCTCTCAGGAAGAATATCTGGAGGTGGCAGGACAGCTGCAGTCCTTCGGTCTGCCTTTGT
This sequence comes from Candidatus Blautia stercorigallinarum, assembly GCA_019112785.1. Taxonomy (GTDB): domain Bacteria; phylum Bacillota; class Clostridia; order Lachnospirales; family Lachnospiraceae; genus Blautia; species Blautia stercorigallinarum. The sequence continues at coordinate 49,851 of DXIQ01000027.1, read as the reverse complement.
ATGTGGACGGTCTTTCCACAGAATCAGTTCTGGAAGCTACAAAATCCGATAAGAAGATGGAAAAAGGGCAGATCAAGTTTGTCCTTATGGAAAAGCCCGGATGGGCAGTGGTAGATACATCGGTGACAGATCAGGAACTCTGTGAGGCTATAGAAAGCATAAGGATGGAAAACCAGGAGGTACGGCAGGAAAATGAATAAAGAAAAGAAAAGACTGGGGACTTTTGTCCTGTTTATTCTTTCCACAGCAGTCCTGGTCGCCTTTGATCAGTGGACCAAAAGTCTGGCAGTAGAACATTTAAAAGGACAGGAGGATATCTCCCTGATCCCCGGTGTCCTGCGTCTCCATTATCTGGAAAACAGAGGGGCGGCTTTTGGCATCTTCCAGGACCAGAGAGCTTTTCTGCTGATCCTGACGGCCATTATCCTGGTATGCGTCTGCTATGTTTTATGGAAGATTCCATCAGATAAGAAATATAATCTTCTGAAGCTGCTCTGCTTTATGATCACTGCAGGTGGTATCGGAAATCTGATCGACCGGGTGCGGTTGAATTATGTAGTGGATTTCATCTATTTTTCTCTGATCGATTTTCCGGTGTTTAACGTGGCGGATATCTATGTAACTGTCAGCATGTTTCTTTTGCTGATCCTGGTATTATTTTACTATAAAGATGAAGATTTTCAGTTTTTGAAATGGAAGAGGGATAAATGAAACGTCTTTGTTTACAGTCAGATCCTTCCTGGACAGGAGAAAGGATCGACAAATTTCTGGCGGAAGTAATGAAAGATTACTCCCGCTCTTTTTTACAGAAACAATTTAAGGAAGGAAACATTACCGTAAATGGAAAACCGGCCAAAGCCAGTCTGAAGGTGGGAGAGGAGGATGAGATCGTTGTCTTTCTCCCGGAGAATCAGGAGCCGGATATTGAGCCGGAGAATATACCTCTGGATATCCTTTATGAGGACGATCAGCTTCTGGTGGTAAATAAACCGAAGGGAATGGTGGTACATCCCAGCGCGGGACACTACAGCGGTACTCTGGTAAATGCCCTTATGTATCACTGCAGGGACAATCTTTCGGGGATCAACGGGGTACTCCGGCCCGGGATCGTTCATCGTATCGATATGGATACTACAGGAGCCCTGGTGGTCTGTAAAACTGATACTGCCCATCAGAGCCTGGCCGAACAGCTGAAAGTGCACAGCATTACCAGAAGATACCGGGCCATCGTCCATGGGAATATAAAGGAAGATACAGGGACTGTGGAAGGTTCCATCGGCCGTCACCCTGTAGAGCGAAAGAAAATGGCTGTCAATGTCCGGGGCGGGAAAGAAGCAGTGACCCATTTTAAGGTTCTGGAAAGGTTTGGCAATTATACGTATATCGAATGCCAGCTGGAAACCGGCAGGACTCATCAGATCCGGGTACACATGTCCAGTATCGGCCATCCTCTTCTGGGGGATGCTCTCTACGGACCGAAAAAGTGTCCTTTTCCTTCTCTCCAGGGACAGACGCTCCATGCCATGGTCCTAGGATTTCAACATCCGGTAAGCGGGAAATATATGGAATTTACCGCACCTTTGCCGGAATATTTTGAAAAATTACTGGAAAAGCTGAGAGGTTAGAGGATCCCGGGCAATTTTCATGGCTTTAGCACTCCTGAACAGCTCTATAGTTGAAATATGTGTGAAAATTTTATATACATTTTGAAAAAAATAGATTATAATAGAAATATATTAAATATTAACACATCATATGGAGAGGAGTGTGTGGTATGGCAGCTAATACAGTAGTTACGATTGCACGTCAGTATGGCAGCGGAGGACGGGAGATCGGCCTTCGGGTAGCGGAAAAGTTGGGAGTTAAGTGTTATGACAAAGAGCTGCTGGATCGTGCAGCCAAAGACAGCGGAATTTGTCAGGAATTGTTTGAGCATCATGATGAAAAGCCGACGAACAGTTTTTTGTATTCTCTTGTAATGGATACCTATTCCTTCGGCTATTCTTCAGCAGCTTTTACAGATATGCCTATCAATCATAAGGTATTTCTGGCCCAGTTTGATGCCATTAAAAAGATCGCCAGCGAGGAATCCTGCGTTATGGTAGGCAGGTGCGCCGACTATGCCCTGTCAGAACACCCCGGTGCGATCAGTGTCTTCATCCATGCGGATCTGGATAAAAGGATAGACCGTATTTCCAGAAAATATGAACTTTCCGCAGCACAGGCAAAGGACCGGATCCAGAAAACAGATAAGCAGAGGAGCAGTTATTACAACTATTATACCAGCAAAAAATGGGGAGACGCCAACAGCTATCATCTCTGCCTGGACAGCGGTATCCTGGGTATAGAAGGATGTGTGGAAATGATCCTGAAAGCTATTGAAGTAAAAGATGCGGCACGGCATGCAAAAAAGTAGAAAAGGATTCTTAAAGAAAGCGCCCCGGAAGATTTTTTCTTCCAGGGCGTAATTTTATCCCTTTTTTGGCATGAGCGTGATCATTTAACAGGCTGCCAGCCGTTGATATTGCTGTTGCGGATGGCAGTAAACATCCGTTCTTTTGTTCCGGGATTTTCTTTGGATATGTCATGGAGCAGTTCTTTAGCATACTGTCTTTTGGTATATCCGTCCACAGGACAGGGACTCTTCTCGATCTCAATGCCGTATTTATTTTTAAATCCGATCACATCTGCCTCATCTACAAAGAGAAGCGGGCGGATCACGGTCAGATCCATCCGGTCTAAATAGGTTTTGGGAGAGAATGTATGGAATCTTCCTTCATAGATCAGAGAAAGAAGCATGGTCTCTACTACATCATCTTTATGATGGGCATAGGCTACTTTATTGCAGCCGATTTCTTTTGCCTTTGTATTAAGGGCCCCTTTTCGCATTTTAGCACAGAGAGAACAGGGATTGCTTTCCTTTCGTTCCTGAAAGATGATGGGACCGATCTCTGTTTTTACAAGATGGAAGGGCACGTTTAATTCTTTACAGAGATTTTCGATCTTATCTGCCTGAAAGCCCGGATGCCCCAGATCCACGGTGATCACTTCTATAGTAAAAGGATTTGGATAAAACCGCATAAGGCCGTGAAGAGCGTAGAGCATAGTCAGGCTGTCCTTTCCTCCGGAAACACCTACGGCAATTTTGTCGCTGGCATCGATCAGTCCGAATTCGTCAACAGCTTTTCGGGTAAGGCTCAGTAATTTCTGTAACTTCATATATTTATTTTCATTCCTTTCAGTTTCAGTGATGGTCATCCATTAAAATTTTAGCAGACCTAATGAATCATACCACAGATACAGAAAAAAAGAAATCTTTTTTCCGCCTTTTATTTGTGGTATACTATCCGCGGACAGCCAGTATCGCCGGCGGTTGCTAAATATCAAATACAGGACAAGGAAAAGAGGACAGGTTAATGAAATTAGTGATCCAGAAAGTCAGCAGTGCTTCTGTGGAAGTGGAAGAAAAATGTGTGGGAAAGATCGGAAAGGGATTTCTGGTCTTTCTGGGAGTAGGACAGGAAGATACCCGGGAGACTGCAGATCAGTATATCAGGAAAATGGTAAATCTCCGGATATTTGAAGACAGTGAGGGAAAGACAAACCTTTCCCTGTCAGATGTAAAGGGAGAGATCCTGCTGGTTTCTCAGTTTACTCTGTACGCAAACTGCAGAAAAGGAAACCGGCCCAGTTTTGTAGAGGCAGGGGATCCTCAGATGGCGGAGGAACTTTATGAATATATGGCCGAAAAGCTGCGGGAGCTGGTCCCTGTAGTACAGACCGGCGTCTTTGGAGCAAAAATGAAAGTGTCTCTGGTCAATGAAGGACCCTTTACGATCCTGCTGGATGAAAATACTTTTAAACATAAAAAAGACCGTATATAGGGATAACTATATAGAGACATAACAGAGGAGTAATATATTTACAGGAACATAAAAAGGCTTTTTCAGAAAGAAAATCCGGCGCCTTTTGGATCCGGGAGACTGGAAAAGCCTTTTCCTGAAGGAAATTAGTTTTGCGGACAAATACAGATTTATCCGAAAAAGTATGGCTTTTTTCCGGAATCTGTGATAAACTACTCTCAAAACAAGGATTTTTGGAGGGATTTTATGGCAAAGCCAATGACCTATCGTGAACAGGAAAAAATTGAAAATACAGTAAAACTCCGGGAATTTCTTCAGGAACTTCCTCCATATGTCAAGGATTATTTCCGGGCCAAGGAACCTACAACTTCAGACAAGACCCGTTTGTCTTATGCTTATGATCTGCGGGTTTTCTTCCGGTTTCTTCAGGAATCAAATCCTGCCTTAATGTCCAAGCCTATGGCTGATATTTCCATCCAGGATCTTGCCAGCCTCCAGCCTGTGGATTTTGAGGAATTCCAGGAATATCTCAAGGCCTATAAGGCTCCGGACAACAAACTGGAAACCAATTCCCGCACCGGAATTGCCAGGAAAATGTCCTGTCTGCGGAGCTTTTATGATTATCTGTGTAAAAGGCAGTTATTACCATCTAACCCGGTAAGGCTTGTAGATATGCCCAAAATTAAGGAAAAAGCTATTATCCAGCTGGATCCTGACGAGGTAGCCAGTCTTCTGGACTATATAGAAAATTACGGAAATCAGCTTACCGGAGTGAAACTTTATCACTATAATAAGCAAAAGTACAGAGATATTGCAATTGTTACTCTCCTGCTGGGAACAGGCGTTCGTGTTTCGGAACTGGTGGGATTGAACATATCAGATATTGATTTTAAGAATAACGGCATCCGGATCCTTCGAAAAGGAGGAAATGAAATGATCGTGTACTTCGGAGAAGAAGTGGAAAAGGCTTTGCGGGATTATCTGGAGATTTCCAGAAATGCCATTACTCCCCTCTCCGGCCATGAAGACGCCCTTTTTCTCTCCGGCCAGAGAAAAAGGATCAGCGTAGATGCAGTAGAAAAAATGGTAAAGAAATATGCCTCTGCCATCTCCGCTAAAACTATCACCCCCCACAAGCTCCGCAGCACCTACGGAACGGCTCTTTACCGGGAGACCGGGGATATTTACCTGGTGGCTGATGTTCTGGGCCATGCAGACGTAAATACGACGAAAAAACACTATGCCAAATTAAGCGATGCCAGAAGGCGGGCTGCTTCCAAGGCTGTGACACTGCGGGAAAAGTTAAATTAGAAACTAAAAGGGGCTGCTGTAAAGGAACCATATCAGCGATAAGGTATTTACAGCAGCCCATCTTCTATCCTTTCAGAAGAAATCTGTCAGGCTTGTATTATATAAGTCCCATAAGAGAAGGAATTCCCAGGGAAAGTACAGGTATGTAGGTTACTGCCAGCAGAAGCAGGAACAGAACTACAAAATATGGGAGCAGTCTCTTTGCCACTGCTTCGATGCTGATCTTGCTGATTCCGCAGCCTACGAAAAGCACGGAACCTACCGGAGGGGTCATGTTTCCTAAGCACATATTAAAGATCAGCATAACACTAAACTGGATATCGGTCATTCCCAGGCTCTGGGCAATAGGCAGAAAAATTGGTGTAAAGATCAGGATTGCCGGTGTAATATCCATAAACATACCTACAATCATTAAGATCACATTCATTAAGAAAAAGATCACATATTTGTTTGAAGATACAGATAAAAGTGCATCACTGATCACTTCAGGGATTCCGGAATATGCCATAACAAAGGACATAGCGGAGGATGCAGAGATCAGAAACAGGATAATACCGCTGGTGCAGGCACTGCTTACCAGGATCTTCATAAAAGAATTTACAGTAATACTTTTATAGCAGATGGACAGGATCAGGCAGTAAAGCACGCAGATACCGGCCCCTTCTGTTGCAGTGAAGATACCGCTTACGATACCGCCGATGACGATGATGATCAGGAGAAGGCTGGGGATCGCTCTGAAAGTTACCCGAACCGCTTCTTTCATTCCTACCCATCCGGTTGTAGGATATTTATGCTTCTTTGCATAGACAAAGGCAACTACCATGGAACCAAGACCCATGAGGATACCGGGGATATATCCGGCCATAAACAATGTAGAGATGGATACGCCACCTGCTACAGTTGAGTACACGATGAAAGCACTGGTAGGCGGGATCAGAAGTCCGGTAGGCGCGGAAGCAATGTTGGCTGCTGTGGCAAAGGCCGGATCGTAGCCCTCTTCTTTCTGGATCGGGTAGATACAGCCGCCCATCGCGGAAGCTGCGGCTACAGATGAGCCGGATAAGGCACCGAACAGCATATTTCCTACGATATTTGCCTGGGCCAGAGATCCTGGGATCCATCCTACAAATAATTTTGCAAAGTCTACCAGTCTCTTGGCAATTCCGCCGTTATTCATGATATTTCCTGCCAGGATAAACAGAGGAATGGCCAGCAGAGAATATGTACGGTATGGCTTTCGCTGAGTCCGTGGGCTAAAGTCAGTACCAGTGGATTTTCGGCTGTAGCGGTATCGCTGGTCTGAGCAGATCCGCTGCTTCCGCATCCGGCCAGACCCAGCACCAGGGTGGCAGCCAAAGCGATTGCTGCAAACTTTTTCATTGATTTTCTCCTCCTTTTTTACATTCCGATAAGGTCAAACTGTTCAAAGGAAACTACGACCTGATAATCCTTTTTCGGATTCGGGTATTTGATCTGAACAGATTTCAGTCTCTGGCTGTAATACCAGCCAAAGTCCGCTGCCTCAAATTTTTTCCTGTGAAGGAAGTGAGGAACCTCTTTGCCCTCTACGGTTACCCAGTAAGGGGATTTTTCTCTGTGGATCATATCGATCTGGATATCTTCCACAGTAGTCTCATAATTTCCTTCATTGCGGAAGGTAAGGGTAGTCTTCTCTCCTGCTTTCATGGTAATAAAGGTTTTCAGGAATACGCCCTTTTCATAATCCATGGTAAGACCGTCGTCTTCATATAATGTAAAGGCTCCGTCACGTCCTGCCTCGCAGAGGATGGAAAGACCGGTAACTGTCTGGGTGGTAAAATTATCCATCTGGTTAAGGGCCATAGGGATAATACCGCCGCTTTTGATAAACAGCGGGATACTTCCAAGGTCTACATCCAGTTCTGCGGTCTCTCCGCCTTCATAGGGCATTCTGGTATAAAAATCAAAGAAGCGGTTTTCTTTGGGGAAATATACCTTTCTGGTCCTTGCGCCCTTTTCTACCACATTGGCTACCAGAAGAGAATCTCCCAGCATGAAATCCACTCCTTCTTCATAGCAGGCCGGATCGTTCTGGAAAGCGCTGCACATTGGCTCCATAATAGGAAGACCTGTCTCATGAGCCCTCTCCATAAGAGAATAGAGGTAAGGGAAGAGACGATAACGGAAACGGATGGCCTCCCGGATATAATCGGTGCAGTCGCTGTACATCCAGGGTTCTGTAACTGTATTATCTGTATTGGTAGAATGGATGGAGAATCTGGGCTGGAAGATACCGTTCTGGATCCATCTTACCAGAAGCTCCGCTTCGGGAGCCGGACCGTAGAATCCGCCGATGTCACAGCCCTGGTTGGCCACACCGCTTAAGCTCATGCCCAGAATAGTGGCAATATTATATTTCAGAGAATCCCAGCAGGTAAGGTTATCTCCGGCCCAGGTCTGAGCATAACGCTGGATGCCGCAGTGCCCGGAACGGCATACGATATAAGGTCTGGTATTTTCAAAAGTCTCATGGATGGCTTCACCGGCAATCTGACACATGATGTTGGACATTACCGATTTTAACTGTCCGATAGTGCCTCCTTTTCCCTCAAAACTGCAGCGACAGTCTTTGTCAATGAGACTGTCATACTCACAGTTATCATTCCACACAGAACTTGTGCCGTATTCCAGTACATTTTCTTTCAGGAGAGCTTTCCAGTTTTCTCTGGTGGAATCCTTTGTGAAATCCACGAACATGCCTTTTCCGCCCCACCAGGTTCCAATCCCCGGCTCATCGCTTTCGCTTGCCCTGATGAACATATCTTTCTCTTTCATTTCTTCCAGTTTAGGATGGACCAGAAGCATTCCAGGCTTTACGTTTGGAGATACGCACACTCCTCTTTTCTTCATCTGGGCAAAAAAGTCTTTCGGATCTTTAAAACGCTTCTTATTCCAGGTAAAGGTACAGCGTTTGACTCCTTCCTCTGTATCAACAGCGCAGTATCCGGAGGAAAGCTGGAATCCGTCTACAGGAATTCCCTCTTCTTTGGTGGTGTCTATAAATTCTGTAATGGCGTCGTCACAGTCTGCCTCCAGCTCCGGATAATACATGGAAGAGCCCAGATATCCCAGGGCAGATTTTGGCAGCATTGCAGATTTTCCTGTGAGGTCTGTATACCGTTCGATCACCTGGCGTATAGATGGTCCGCTGATCAGGAACAGGTCGATATCCCCTCCGTCTGCCCGGTAACGACTGTGCATTTTCCAGTAATTGCTCTTTTCCCTTCCCATATCAAAGTCGCATTCATAGGTGTTGTGATAAAAATAACCTACCGCTTTTTTGGTATTTCGGTTCAGTTTGATGTAAAAAGGGATGTGTTTATACAGGGAATCTGTTTCTTTGGGATTATATCCCATAGCGTCTTTGGGACTCATTCCCATAAATTTCTGGGCTTTGTTAAATTCTCCGCTCTTCTCTCCAAAGCCGTAGAAACAATCTTCAGGACTGATCTCACTGGTATGGATCCTGCGGTGATTGCTGTCTTCCATATAAGCCAGATCTACGATATCTGCGTGAATCTGTGTACCGTCCTTGTCGTAAACGCAGATACGGAAAGGATCTTTTTCTACAACCACTTTCAGCTCTTTTCCCTGGATCACAGCCTTATCCTCGCCGTCCGTCAGAGAGGACTGGGCCGGTGTGATACGCTTTCTGTAATCTTTCATAAATCCATCCATACGGTCTTCCCAGGCGGTGGTCACAAGACTGTAGGATTCCTCTGCAAAATCGCCGTCAAATCCGGCACGGATACGCAGGATCTGATCGGTAAGGAACCAGATACGGATAGGCACGCTGTCTGTCTGTATAGTAAAGTAGGAATCCTGCTGTGTTACGGCGGCAGCCTTTAAACATACTTTCATAGAGTTCTCCTCCTTCTTTTGCTTTAAAACCGGTTTTATGGTAATATAATATTTAAATGACCGTTTGAAAACTATACAAAAATTGCGTATTTGTTCTCTCTTTTTTACATTTCTTGCCCAGTTTACATTAGGAATAGAAGATTCTGATGGGTTAAATGGATAAAAAATAGAATTTGAGAGATGAAAAAGTATGAATTTTGATAAGAGATAATAGGGAGGAAAAAGAATGATCGATCAGGCCGGAATTATGATGGCCCAGGGAAAAAAGATTGCCTGTGAAAGGATCCAGGGAATGAATGATAATATGGTAAAATCCCACTATCATGAATATTTTGAACTTTACTATCTGGAAAGCGGAGAGCGTTTTCATATGTTCCAGGATGAAATGTATAAGATGTATCCCGGCCAGTTTATGATCTTTGCTCCTTACAGCATGCACCGCTCTTTCGGAGATCAGAATATGCCTTTTAAAAGACTGGTGCTTTATTTTGCTCCTGATAAAGTCCTGTCAGCAGAACTTCGAAAGATCATTGAGGCAGGTGTAGGAGTTTATAAGCCGGACAAACAAGAAGAAACTTATGTACACAGGATCCTGGGCGATATGCTGGAGGAACAGAGAAATCCCTCTCTGCTTTCCGATGAATATATGACGACCCAGCTGAACGGCCTTCTGCTGAGGGCCGCCAGAAAACTGAAAAAGCCGGAACGGGCGGAGAAGCTGGACAGGATCGGGGAAGTGCTTCATTTTATCCATACGAATTTTGACAAAGAGATCAGTCTTGAACAGCTATCCCAGACTTTTTATCTCAGCCCCTATTATCTGTGCAGAGAATTTAAAAAGCATACAAATACCACTATTGTCCAGTACCTGAATGTGACCCGGATCATGAATGCCCAGCGGAAACTCCTGGAGACAAACCACAGTATTACAGAGATCAGCCGGGAAACGGGATTTTCCAATATCACCCATTTTAACCGGGTTTTTAAGAGTATTACAGGAGTATCCCCTTCCCAGTTCCGAAAACAGTTATAATTTTTGATCTTATACAGATTATTGTTCGTCTTCCTCCACCGGAACCCAGGCTTTGCCGAATTTTACATCCTTAAACAAAGCTGCCAGTCCGGTGATCTGTTTCAGACGGAGGATTTCGTCTTTATCCATGCCCAGATGTTTGGAGATCCAGGCGTCTGAGCGGCCCAGTTCGTGAAGCTCCTTTACAATATTGCTCATAAGATCTACATCATGGCTTCCTCTTGCCCGGTTGTGGCGGATCGTACTGGCCATCCGCTGGTCGATAGGCTTGTTGATCACAGACACCGGCAGCATGCCGTGCTCCCGTTCATAGATATCCTTGTGCTCTGTGATCACCCGGTAGCGGTGAAAGCCGTCTACGATAATATATTCATCCTGAGCTTTTGCATAATAGCAGACAATGGGCATAGTATAGCCGTCGGCTTTAATGCTTTCATAGAGCAGCTTCATTTCCGGGGGTGCCACAGCGTTTGGATTATATGTATTTGGCCGGATCTTTTCCACAGGTACCGGGATCACATGATAGGCGGGACTTTTAAACTCCATATTCTATATCCTCCAGACTTTTGTATTTTTCACGGATCACATCTACTCTCTTCTGCTGCTGTCTTGTAAGACCGAAGCCCATAAAGCGGCAGGTGTGGTCGTTTTTTAAAATGCAGTAACACATCCGTTTCCAGCTTGGGATATCCTTGCTGGATTTAATATCGTCTGTATTATCCGGGATCTTTCCGATAAAGATCACCCGGGATTTTTTCTTTTTCGTATAATTGGATACTCCGTTCCTTTTGATCTGATATCCATGTTCCTCCAGTTCCTGGATCACCTCTTCGTCCAGGCCTCCGCCGGTTTCGTGCCAGAACTGTATGGAAGTATTAAATTTTTTCACATAGTTATTCCGAAGACGTACCGGAAGGGTGTCTAAAAGAAACATGGTGTAGGATTTCCAGGTGTGGCCTTCCGGCAGGGTAACATTCCGATAGCCCATAGCCTTTGTCCGGCCGTAGATAGAGGCGAAATTGGCTCCCCGGACTCTGCCTACCAGTTTGGTCCAGATTTCCGGATCGATCACCCGGTATAGATTTAAAGAATCTTTGGAATAGTCGTTGAAAGGAGAGGCTACCCTCATCTGGGAAGGCTTCAGACCGGCTTTATAATACAGATCATACAATTCGTTATAATCATAGCCAAAGACGGCATAGGCATGCCAGATATCGTTGGTGGACCAGTCATAAAGCGGAGAAGCGCACCACACGTCTTTAAACTGTTTACTGATCCAGCATTCGTCTTTGTAATTATACTTCTTATTAAGGAATCCGCTGTATCGCTGAAGGGATTCGTCTGCTCTCATGCCCAAAAGACATACGGTTTTTTTCGTTCCGTGAGCTACCCGGTACCATCTTCCGAACTGTTTTGCCAGATCCTCCTGGTGCATTTTATAGCGGTAGGTCCGGATAGGATTGTTCTCCAGATTGATCACATATTCATGTTTGGGCATTTCTCTGACCCAGAGCTCCTGTTTTTTGTCGTCCCAGGGATACCAGAACATTTCATAGCTGCTCAGCGCCGTCCGGGTGGCCATAGGAAGGCAGACCCAGTAAGGTTCTACCTGATCCTTGATCTTTTCAAAAGTCTTTTCAATATACTCTGTAGTCACTGTATACTGGGCTTCAAAGTCCTGGTGAAAGACCCCGATGGATTTTTCAGGATAATATTTGTTCCGGTAGTCCAGGACCAGATTTAACAGCAGGCCGCTGTCTTTACCTCCGGAAAAAGATACATAGATATTGTCAAATTCTTCAAAAAGAAGCTTAAAGCGGTCCATCAGAGCTTCATACACATTCTGTTCCTGATATTCACGCACCATTTATGTATTCCCCCTGTGCCTAAATTACCATTTTTTTCCAGTTCCTATGATGGATAATTTAGCACATAACGGGAGAAAATTCAATTAAGTTCCCGGGTTTTCGACCTTTTTCGCACCTCTTCCAGATCCTTTGGCGTATCTACAGACAGGCTTTCTCCTTTATCCACCGGGATTAGATAGAGGGGCTTTCCATAGTCCAGAAACCGTAGAGTATCAATGCCTTCTGCCAGCTCCAGAGGACCGGGGACAGAATTTTTGTAAAAATCCAGCATCCCTCTGGTGTATCCGATGATGCCCACATGTTTATAATAGATACAGTCCAGAGAACCATATGGGTATGGAATGGGAGTCCTGGACAGATACAGGGCTTTTTTCTCCCGGTCAAAAACCACCTTGATATTGGCAGGATCCAGGACTTCTGCCGGACTGGTCACAGGCATAATGATATTCGTGCCGGCTTCCGGTTCCTCGGGAAGCTTTTCAGGGACTGCCGCGGAAATATTTTCCCAGGAGATCAGAGGTTCATCTCCGTTGATCTGCACGTAAAAGTCTGCCGGGATCTGCTGGGCGGCTTCCTGGAGCCGGTGGGCGGCACAGCGGTGGGTATCCCGGGTAAGGACAGCGGGAATATGGTGTTCTTCACAGAACCCGAGGATCTTCCGGCTGTCTGTAGCTACCCAGATCTCATCCAGATTTTCCGCCTTTTTAGCCCGTTCATAGACATGCTGGATCATAGGCTTTCCGTTGATATCCAGCAGAGGCTTGCCCGGAAGCCGGGCAGATCCGTATCTTGCGGGAATGATCCCAACTGCTCGCATTTTCCATTCCTCCTGTACTAAAACTTATATAAAAGGACACTTCCTTCTGTTTTTTCAATGGTTCCTTCCCCGGGGCAAAAAAGAAATCGATCCGGGGTGTAGAGAGGAAATCCCTGCTTTGTCCGTTCTTCCAGATATTTTACAGCTTCTTCCGGGTGGTTCAGATCCAGACCTTTTAGAATATCCGGACCGTAATCCCACCACCGGATCTCTTCCAGCTTTTCAATGACTTTATCTGAAAACCTTTTCCGTATAGGACGGGCAGGCACTCCGCCGACAATGGTATAGGGCTCTACATCTTTTGTCACTACAGCTCCTGCTCCGATCACCGCCCCGTCTCCGATACGGATCCCGCGCATGAGAATGGCACGGCTGCCTACCCACACATCATTTCCGATACAGATCCTGGTCTTTTTCAGAAATTCATGTTCCTTCTGATACCGGACCAGATCTTTTAGATAGCCGGAGTCTTCCAGAAAGGTGTGAAAATCCTGATTCCATCCATTGTCCATATTCTGAAAAAGCAGATGGGTACTGACGGAACTTACCGGATGGACGGCGCCCCCTGAGAGTACCTCCGGGGCAAAAAGACAGAATCTTCCGATGGACTGTATATACCTGAGAGTACAATTTTGATTAAAAAAAGAAAAGGCTCCGATAGATCCGGCGTCAATCTTCACTCCGGAACAGAATCTTGCCGGAGCCTCGATCTGGCAGTCTTCCAGAGAGGCGTAACAGATCTGGGAGGCTTCTCCGGAAAAAGTAAGTCCCTGCCCCTGTTTTGTGGGAAATCTGAAGTTTGAATCGATCTTCATAGGCGTCCCTCCTGTCCTAGACCGGAAACTGCCGCAAAAGAGTCTCCCGGTCTTTTTCTTTTCGGTAAATAAAAGCCGTATATTTTCTGTGCTGAAAGGAAAAGAAGGTTTCTCCTGAAGAAAGCGTGGGGATCTTCCCTGACATTTCTTCCATTTTATCTAAAACCAGGAGCATATCCGCTCTCTCCTTTGCCGGTATTTCATTGATCAGTTCTGTGCCGAAATCCCACCATCTGAGAGCCAGAAGCCGCCGTATCTCTTCCTGAGAAAAACGAAAGCCTGTAAGCTGTCCGGGATTTCCCCGCAGGATTCCATAGGGAGGTACATCATCCCCTGGAACCGTACCGGGATACAGGAAAGCTCCGTCTCCCACTTTGATGCCCTGAGGGATCACACACCGGTCCCCGATAAAGACGTCATTTCCAATCACTGTTCTTTGTATGGGACCTTTCTTTTTCCAGGGCTCTTTTACCGGAAGCCAGTCTCTGCACCAGGGAAGATCTTTTTCCCGGACAGGATAAGAAGTGCTGATAAGCTCCGGATCTTCCGGAACTCTGGCTCCAATGAGACAGTTTTCCCCTATGGTAACAAACCGGCCGATTTCACTGGTGAAAACAACTCTGGTATTTTCCCCGATAAAACTGCCGCAGCCCAGAAATCCGGTCTCCAGATGGACACCCTGTCCCATACATACCCCGGGTTCCACATCAGTGCGGGCACATCTTCTGGTATGCCCCACGGCACAGGGCCCCAGAACGGTGATCCCCGGTTTTCCCGAAGAAAGGAGCAGCTTCAGGTTTCTGTCCAGTTTCACGGACTTCCTCCTTTCTGTTTCAGCTCCTCCAGTTCTTTTCGCAGCTCTTTCTCTGTTTCAATATATTCCAGCAGACGTTTTTCCGTAGCTGCCAGGATCCCTTCCAGCATACAGATCCGGATCTGGCTGTCTGACATGGTTTCTATAGAGACTGGGGCCTGTCCGGAAAGACCGGTTTTTGAAAACATTTCAGCCATGTTTCTCACCTCTTCTTTCATAGGATAAAAATAAAGTGTATGGTTTTTTTCCTTTTCCCGGATCCGGAAGGGGATCATCCGGAAAAATTTTTCTTTTTCTCCCGGCTGGTACATGGAATACTTTTTTTCTGAATTCAGATACAGGATTCCCAGGAATTTTTCTTCCGGGATCCGGGATATATCCGGATATTCGGGCTCAGACGTTCCCCAAAGCCCTTCCCGGAAGTCATCCCGGATCTGAAGGATCCTTTTCTGCTCTTTCAATTCTTCCGGATCCTGTGTGATCTTCAATGTTTTTCCATGAGGCCAGTGGATCTTTGCCAGATTCTCCAGCTGGACCAGATTGGCTCCGTAACACAGGATCCCGTCTGCCAGAAGATGTTCTGCCAGATACAGGGCAGTGTAATAGGAGCCATCCCAGTGAAAGCTTTTTTCGTAAAGAGAGTTGAAGATCAGCGTATCGGAAAATTCCTGACGGATCTGATTAACTCCGGTAGAGCTGACAGTACACAGAGTCCCGGGAAGCTTCTGAAAAACAAAAGGAAGAAGCTCGCAAGGAAAGGGATCTCTCAGGATCCTGCACCTGGGAAAAAGTCTGGAATAGTACAGGATGTCGTCGGGATGAGGCTTGATCAAAATCTTTCTTCCTTCCAGATAATAGGTAAATACATGCCGGTAAATGCTTTTCTGCTCCTCTAAGGACAATTGTCCCAGATTAGCAAACTGCTGGGTAAGAAGAAGGACATCTTCCTCTCCCCCCTGCAGGCTGGGCAGACGGAAAAGACTGCGGATCTCCTCTTTGAGTTTTTCAGAAAGCCCCCGGAAAGCTTCCAGGACCTGAAAATCCTGGGCCTTTTCATCGGAAAACCCCGGAAGCTGTCCTTTCATGTCGCAGTATTTTCTGGTGATCCATGGACTCTGATGATCATAAAGATGGTATTTTTCAATGAGAGCATATCTGGCAGGAGAAGACTTTTTATGGATATCTGCCAGGATCCAGGGACGGCTTAGCGCGCCGCTTCCGTCCTCAAACATCTCAAAAGGTATTTCCCGGGAAATAAGCCAGACCTGGAGATAGGTATGGATCCCTGCGATGAGAAGCTTTTCAAATTCTTCCGGTGCATACGGAATGGCCCTTTTATATTCTTCCTCCACCTGACCAAGGATCTCTTCTTCTGTGCCTCTGTATCCTCCAAAGCGGAAAAGAAAAACCTGGTCAAAAAATCTTCTGTTCTCCAGTTCCCTGTACCAGGGCATACGTTCTGTAATATAACTGCCCAGGATCAGCACCGCTTTTTTATCCCGGTAATATATCTGTCGATGGAGGATACATTCTAAAATCTGATAAGATGACAGTGCCTGATATAAAATCATGATCTTCCCTCCCATATCCCGGCTTTTTTCATAACTTCTTCCACAGACTCCATGACGGCTTTTTCCTGGGTGGCAAACAGATCCCTGCCGAAAATATAGCCTCCGAAATATTTTTTCAGCCACAGGAGATTTCTGGAAAAATACTGAAAGGGCATATAGGCGTCATGACCGGAGATATCCAGCATATAAGGGAAATTTTGAAAACGGCTCTGATATTCTTTCACAAAGTCCAGAGCCCCCTGATGGATCTCCCGGTTTTTCTCATAATTTTCCACCTCAGGTATGTCATATAGAAATCTTCCATCCTTGTCAAAGCCCAGGAAAGTCGGAGTGCAGGACTGGGTAAGGATCTCAAAGAAGAAGGAATTCAGCCGGCGATTTTCCTCCTGATGGGCGTCGTGGAGCCCTTTATTCTGCATATTGGAAAAAATGTAGGTCTTTACTTCTTCTTTCTGGGTCATGGCTGCCATATAGGTATCATTTACATTTCTGGCCGCAGCCAGGAGACAGTGGGCCTGACAGTCCAGGCCGTATACCTGTTCCAGAAGATATTTCACCTGAAGAACGTTGTTTCCGGACCATCCTACGTCCACCACAGCCACAGATTTTGCTCCTCCTGTTTTCCTGGTGAGATACCGGCGGATCAGCTCCTGATCTTGGCGGTAACATCCGCAGACTTCTTCCCAGTGTTCAATGAGAAGCTGGCGGAGGATTTTTTCATTTTCCGGTGTGAGAAACTCCTCTGCTTTTACCCGGTAATCCGGCAGATACTTTTTCAGATCTCCGATGCCGGTGCGTTCAAGGAGTGTTCCTATTTTAGACTTATACAAAGCATTCGCTTTGTGATGGACGATCTGGAGCAGGTATGGGTGCCGGTTTTTCTCCACGATAGTTTTTACCACTCCGATCCTGGACCAGAGGACATATTCTGCAGGGATATCCGGATACATGGTATGAAAGACTTTCTGATAAAGGTCCCCTTCCCGTGCCAGAAACAGGATCTTCTCTATCTTGTGTTCCTGCACATAACGGTAGATCCATTGACAGAATCCCATAACATAAATCCCCGTATAGACAAAACCAACTTCATAATAGGGACTGTACTGCTGATAACCGCTGTGGAGCTTCGCATTGACGATCCCCCGGTAGGCAGAACCCGCCAGGCGGGACATATCCTTTGCCCGGAAAACATTCCCTGCTTCATTTACATTCTGATAGAACCTGGTATCCAGGCCTTTCTCCTCCGCTTTTTCTATATCTGAGATCCGGTTATCTCCGATATGGACGATCTTACCGGAGTACCGTTCTTTCAGAAGATCAAACAAGCCCCCGTCTCTTTTGGAACAGTTGTAATCACAGGAGACCATAACCTGGTCAAAATCCTCATAGCCTTTTAAAGACAGGAGCCGGGTGAGAAGTTCCTTGGTAAGGTACATATCGGATAGAGCCACCAGAGTCTTGCCCTGGGCTGTCAGAAGATGAAAAACTTCCAGCATATAGGGGTTGGCCCAGCAGAGTTCACATTCCAGAGAGAATTCCAGATCTGCCCCTTTCTGGGGATCGATCCCTGTCTCCTGGGCTACCAGCTGATAAATATCCAGAAGGGTCACTTCCCGGTTTCCGCGGAGAAGCCGGTTCTTCTGCCTGGCTTCCTCTTCCGCCTGAAGCCGGATCTGGGTAAAATCCATAATATCCAGCCGCTCTCCCACCAGCATAAAAAGATCCGAAGGAGAGGAAAAAGGCCGGAACAGCAGGGTATCGAAAACATCAAAGGAGATCACATCATAGGACATCAGGCCTTTTGCGAAATTCATGGCGGAAACCCGGTTGGAAGCCTGGGATTCCGGGCCTTTTTCAAAGAGACGTCCGCTGTTTTTCTTTGTGAATTTTTCTCCTGGAGCTTTCAGCTGTAAGGTGCTTGGAAATTCCCGGTATTTTTTTCCGTTTTCCGTATATTTCAGCAGATAAACATAGGAAGCCCCGCTTTTAATCTCCCTGTCCAGGTAAGAACATTCCCGTGTCTGTGCCAGAAAGCGATAGGCGCCCCCTTCTTCTGAACGATAGAGATTATAATGGAGAGCTCCCGGCACCGGGGTCCAGAGGATCTTTGCCTGGCCTTCTGCCGGAAAACTTCCCTGAAGATCCCGGCCGCCTTTTGAAATTTTGGCCTCTTTTCCCTTTTCCCGGGATCTTTCCGGAGAAGAAAAAAACATTTCTCCCGCCTGGGACAGCTTCTTCATAAAGAAAAGCTGTTCATTGGCCACCGTGGATACAGTAAGGACCTCTGAAAAGTCGCTGTATCTGCTGCCGTCCATAGATACCTTATATTTAAAGAAATACATCTGCTCCTGTTTCAGATGTTCTGCCGTATAAACATGGCGTCTGGTCTTTTCCAGGAAACGGTAGTCTACGCCGTCCCGGGATACATAGAGATTATAGCAGCAGGCTCCCGGGATCCATTCCATACGGATCTTTGCCCTGCTGTCTTTTTGCTTTACCAGGGTCAGGGTATGGAGACGGCTGATCTGGCTTTTCCGGTATTTCCAGGACAGGGCCAGAAGCACCAGCCAGTGTTTGAGGCGGCTTTGGCGGTGTTCTTCCAGATGAGCCTGGACATAAGTTTCATAGGCTTTCTGAACCCTTGGATTTTTTCTTACAAATTTTTCATAGAACCAGTCTTTCATTGGATACCCGCCTCCTGCCCCCAGAGGGCTTCTTTACATTGGCCAAGGATTCCCTGTTTTTCCAGGAGCAGCTCTGCAAATTCTCTTACCGCCCCTTCCCCGCCCCGGCTTTTCAAAATCAGCGTGCAGGATTTTTTCACTTCTTCTGCAGCGTCCCGGGGGCAGGCGGTAATCCCGGCAAGGCTCATGGCCCCCAGGTCATTCAGGTCATCTCCTATATAAGCGGCTTCTTCCCGTCCTACCTGCCGTTCCCGGAAAAACTCCCGGAGAAACTCTTTTTTCTTTTTTACATTCTGGAATACATAGGGGATCTGCAGCTCCCGGGCTCTTTGTGTCACACAGATGCTTTCTCTTCCGGTTAAGATCATAACCTGGATCCCGCCCTGCCTGGCAAGGAGGATCCCTGCGCCGTCTTTGATAGAAAATTTTTTCAGTTCATTTCCCTGGCTGTCCAGATAAACCCCTCCGTCGGTCATAGTCCCGTCTACATCCAGGATCAGATACCGGATTTTCTTCCAATCAATAAAATCTGCTGTCATTTACATTTCCTCCGGTTTTTTCATACTGCTGATATAAATCTTCGATATACTCCCGGTCATAGGCGCTTTTCTTTTCCTTCGGGATCATCTGAAGGATCCGGTGCATGTCCCGGGAAGAAAGGGAACCTTTCGTAAGGAGATATTCTGCGTAATTCCGGTGAAGGTTAAATTTTGCAGAAAGAAAGTACTCTGCCATATACCCCCAGGGTTCCTGTTTCTTGATTGGTGAAATGGATTCTTCAATGGCATCCAGCACCGGATCCAGGTCATAGGATTTTCCGAAATGCCGGTTCAGATAATCCATGATCAGCTCTATGCACAGATTTCCCGGCACCCGGCCCATGCCGTTTAAAGAAGCGTCCAGAACGCAGCGCCTTCCCTGTTCCCGGATCTTCAGGAAAGACTGGGCCAGGGAATAGGACTGGGCCATATTCTCGTGTAAGTGAAGGCCCAGAACAATATCTTTTGCCAGGTTATTTTCACAAAGAGAATAAATCCTGGTCAGTTCCCTTCCGGTCATAGAACCAAAAGTATCTACAATGGAAAAACCATAGGGATGAAGATGATTTACCCTGTCCAGAAGCTGGAGGAGCTGTTGGTCTGAATACCCCATAATATTAATGGGGTTTACGAAAAGCTGATAGCCTTTTGCCTTTACCTTTGCGCAGAAAGCAAGCCCTTCTCCCATGTCATAATCATGGAAAGTCACCCGGATAATGGGGATGGTCCCGTCGCAGGGTTCCAGTTTTTCTATATCATACCGGTCATGGAGGATCATGGCCCCGAACTGAGTACTGCCTGGATTTTGGGGCAGGATCTTTTTCATATCCTTTATGGATGAAAATAAGGTTTTATCTTTTTCCCAGGTGCAGTTTCTCAGAAATCCCACCTCAATAATATCGGTCCCCGCCGCTATCAGCCGGGAGATGATACTTTTTATCGTCTTTTCTCCAAAATCCCATTGGTTGATATATCCCCCGTCCCGGAGGGTACAGTCCAGTAATCTGATGTTTTCCATAACACATGATCTCCTTTATGAATTTGCTGAAACAGACCAGCCTTGGAGCTGTATGCGGCAGGCTGGGCAGTTACAATTCGGATTCTTCCACTCCTTGGGCATTTTCCTTCTGAAAAAAGATACGGATAGTAAGGAACAGCAGCCGGATATCCATGCGCAGGGAATAATTGTAAATGTAAATAAGGTCATATTTTATCTTATCCTCAGGCCCGGTGCTGTACTTCCCGTAAATCTGAGCATAGCCTGTAAGACCTCCCTTTACCCGGAGCCGCTCCTGAAATTCCGGAATGATCTTAGAATAAGTCTCAATGAATTCCCGTCTTTCCGGCCGGGGTCCTACTATGGACATTTCTCCGGACAGCACATTAAAAAGCTGGGGCAGCTCGTCCAGATGAAGATTCCGCAGGATCCTTCCCGTTCTGGTGATCCTGCTGTCATTTCTGGAAGCCAGCCGGGGGCCGTCTTTTTCTGCGTCCGGAACCATACTGCGGAATTTCAGCATAGAAAAGGATCTTCCGTATCTGGTCACTCTTTCCTGCCGGTAAAATACCGGACCGCCGTCTTCCAGTTTGATACAAAGGCTGATAAGTCCCATAAGGGGCAGGGCAGGTATCAGAAAGAAAAGAGACAGAAGGATATCCTCGATCCGCTTGACCCGCTCCTGTTCTTTGGTGAGATATCCTCTTCCGCTTCGGAAAAGGACCTTGTCGTGAAGACGGATCACTCTGGAATTCTGCAGGTAGATATCTGCGATCTTTGGCAGGATATAGCATTCCCTCTCCTTTCGGATCCCCAGCTTTAAAAGGACATTCCGCTCCTGATCCGGGATCTGGCCCAGAAACAGAGCCTGATATTCCGGAAGAATCTTTTCAATATAGGACAGACCCTTTTCCCAGGAAACGGCCTTTGCGATCCGGAAATAACCGTTTCTGCTGTTGGTTTCTTTTACCCGCAGCTGCCAGTCTTCCTGCTGCCCGTAAACATAGAGTGCCTGTTTCCAGGTCTGTTTTCTCAGGTAAAGAGTAAAGGAAAAGGCTGCCCAGAGGATCCCGGTAAAGGCTTCCAGCAGGGTAAGAAGAAAAAATTCCCAGAAAAGGGTTCCCCCGCTCTGGACGGAGATCGTCCACAACAGAGTCCCGAAAAGAAGGTTGGTACCGGCTGCGGCAAAAAATTGACCATATACCAGATCCAGGATCCTTCTCTGGCTTACATTTCCTGCTTCCATAAGAGCCTGAAAGATTTCCAGTACCCCTACATACAGAACCGTAATGGCCGGAAATCTTTCTCCCCATATGCCTGCCATTACCTGAGCGGCAGCGCAGAAATAAAGAAAGATCAGCAGAAGCCTGGAGATAAAACTGACTGCTTTTAAAATATTGTGTCCTTTTCTCATTTCTTCATACCTGCCTTTTACGGATTATTCAACGTTTTCCCGGATATCCCACAGGAATGCCTTTTCCAGCTTTCTCTGAAAGACGGTATCTCCTAAAAGGAGGAGCAAAGGTGCATAGGCGTCTCTCCCGGAGATCTCCCCCCAGCCTTTTGTTGTAAAATCCCCGAAGTATTTCTGATAGTCTGCCACAAAGTCCAGGATTCCCTTCTGGATCTGGCGGATTTCTTCTTCATGCTTTTCCATGGGAGCAAAAAGAAGGTTCACCTCTCCCTGGGCTGTCTTTTCAAACCCCAGGAAGCTGGGAGAAGGAGAGGTAAACAAAAGTTCCAGATACAGATTGTGCTTTTTATGCAGGTCATGGAGCTTCCAAAGATCCCGGTTGTGGAACTGAGAGAAAAAATAGCTCTCCATACGGTTTTCAAAGAAAAATCCCTGAGAGCTGTCCCGGTCCGGACTGGCAGCGCCGCTGCTGCCTGCCAGAAAAGTATATATCTGCCAGGAAAGACCTGAAGTTTTATGAAGAAGATATTCCACTCCCAAAGGTCCGCTGCCCGCCCAGCCAATGTCCACCAGAGCAATCTTTTCCGGGTCTTCTTGGCTCTTTGCGTTCCCCGATTCGGGCTCTCCCGGCTGAATTGCCCGGGATTTATCCGAAATAAGAGACAGCAGTCCTCTCAGATATGCGCCTGCCAGCTCCTGCTCCTCTTTATAAGCCCCTATCACTCTCTCCCACTGCCCCAGAAGGAAGTCCCGGCAGCCCACAGCTCTTTTCTCTGTCAATATGCTTTCCTTACTACAGTCCAGGGCCCGGCAGGCTTCCTCTGTCAGATCTGTAAGTTTCATACTTGCAAAAATACTTTCCATAGTATATCCCTGGTTGATCTTCTGAAAGAGAAAACGCTGAAAGAAGTCAAAGGGAAAACGTTCTGCTGAAAGCCTGGCCGAGACATTTCTGGACCAGAGCAGGTAGCAGGTCGGGGAGCCGGGATAGAGCCGGTCGTAAACCTGTTTCAGGATATCCCCGTCCCGGGCCAGAAAGCATACCTGATGGATACCCAGTTCCCGGACTCTCCGATGGATGAACTGGCAGAAGCCCAGAGCTGCCAGTCCTCCGTAGATATAGCCCAGCTCATAGAACACAGAATATTTCCGGACTCCTGTATGGAAACGGAGATTTACCAGTCCCCGGTAAATCCCTCCGGTGATCCCGGACATTTCAAATGGCCGCCAGGGATTTCCGGCTTCCTGGGAATTTGGATATAAGAAAGGTTCTATCTTATTTTTCCGGGCCATGAGAATATCCGAATGGGGATTATCCCCTACATGGGCGATAGAACAGGATCCTTCGGGAAGACTCCCCTTTGCTGTCATCAGCTTGACTCCGATATCCCGTACCTTTTCATAAAGACTACCCTCTCCTTTGGAACAGCCCTCTTCCCCGGAAACCAGGATCCAGTCAAAGACCGGCCCATAATATTTTTCCAGCAGCCTTTGGATAAAGGCTCTGTCCAGATACATGTCGCTGACCGCCAGAAGTATTTTCCCTCCTTTTTTCAGGGCTTTCACCAGAGGCAGGAAATAGGGATTTCCCAGACAGTATTTCTCTTCCATGGATATTTCCATAGCAGTTCCCGCCATCGCCGGGATTCCGGTAAGGGGCTCCAGACATTTCCAGATTTCTTTTAAAGTGACTTCTCCGGTCCCCTCTGCTTTTCGCTTTTTCTGCCGGGCCTGATCTTCGGCCAGTATCCTGAGCACAGGAAAATCCGGGTAATGAAATTCTATACCCATCAGGTAGAACAGGTCTGTGGGAGCGGAAAAAGGCCGGAGCAGCAGGGTGTCAAAGACGTCAAAAGAGATCATATCATAGCCGGAAAGCTGTTCAAAAAGAGTCTCCCCGGACATACCGGAAAAACTTCCCGATTCCTGGAAAAGGAGCTTTTTCTTTTCCGGAAAGGAATGTTCCTCTCCTCCGGTCTTGCCGCCCGGGAGATAATATTCCAGATTCCAGAGAAGGAGTTTTCCCAGAAGGAGAACCCGGTCTCTTTTGGAAACGGCTTCTTTTCTGGCTTCCTGGTATTTTCTCCGGATTGCCGGCACCCGGTTTACCAGAAGCTTGTAAATCTTGGTTTTCATCCATCCACACCCCGTTTTCTTCCATAGTCCAGATAGGCCTGGCAGACTTCTTTAGGACTGCCGGTAAGTTTCTGGACCCCCTTCTCGATCCACAAAGCCCGGGTGCAGTTTCTGAGGATCGTGTCTGTGGAATGAGAAACAATCAGGACCGCCCTGCCCTTTTTCATCAGCTCCCGGATCCTGGCTGTACTTTTCTCTTTAAAAAACACATCTCCTACACTGAGTACCTCATCCAGGATCAGGATCCCCGGATTTTCCCAGGCGGCGGCCACTGCAAATCCCAGTCTGGAAACCATGCCTGAAGAGAAGTTCTTTATCTTCTGCTCCATAAAGCCTTCCAGCTCTGCAAAACGGACAATGTCAGGATATTTTTCCTTAAGAAAACTCCGGCTGTATCCAAGGAGGGCTCCGTTTAGGAAAACATTCTCTCTGGCAGTCAGTTCCCGGTCAAACCCGGTGCCCAAGGTCAGAAGCTGGATATTTTCTTCCTTTGTTTCCACTCTGCCTCTGGTGGGGGTGAGGGCTCCTGAAATGATCTTCAGCAAAGTACTTTTTCCAGAGCCGTTAGTGCCTATGATCCCCAGGATCTCTCCTTCATAAACTTCCAGCCGGATATTTCTCAGCGCCTTTAAGGTACGGCTGGTGTTTTTTCCGGTAAAGACCTTAATAAGATATTCTTTCAGACTGGAGCTTCCCTCCAGCGGTACCTGGAATTCCATACTGACATTTTTTACAGAGATCACCGGTCTGCTCTTTTCCATATGCTTCCTCCTGGAATATTAAAGTTTCAATGTGACTTTAGTCTTTGCTTTTCGGAAAATATATATTCCTGCCAGATAGAACAAAAGGCTCCAAAGGATCATTTTCACCCACAGACCGGCGGAGGGGATCTCCCGGTACATAACACAGGATCTGGCGGCATAAATAAACTGATAGATGGGATTTTGCCGGATAAAAGCCTGCATTCCTTCCGGCAACAGTTCCAGGGGATAAAAAAGCGCGGAAAGATACATAAGCAGGGTGAGAAACACGGAATAAAGATGGCGGATATCTCCGAAAAACACATAGAGCACCGCCAGGATATACCCTGCTCCCAGAGAAAAGAAAAACAGCAGGATCATGACCAGAGGAAAGAAAAAGGCAGAAATTCCCAGCGAGATCCGGAACACAGCCAGGATCACCACATAAGCTGCCAGGGAATAAAGAAAATTCACAAAGGCGGTACAGACTCTGGAAAAAGGAAAGATCTCCCTGGGAAGGCGCACCTGGAGAAGAAGGGCCTGATTGTCTGCCAGAGAAGTCATGGCAGTGTTGGTGGCTGTGGTAAAAAAGTTCCAGATAAGAAAGCCTGTAAGATAATATACCGGATAATTTTCAATAGATTTCCGGAACATAGTAGAAAATACCAGAGAAAGGACCGTCATGGACAATAAGGGATTGAGAATGCTCCATAAAATCCCCAGTTTAGACCGGCTGTATTTTCGCTTCATTTCTCTGGAAACCAGTTCCTGTATAACAAATAAGGTCTGTTTCATAGCTTGCTGCTCCATTTTTGCTTTTTACTTACTTTTTCCAGAATGATTCAAAAAATACGATATAATTGAAAAAGGCCGCCGTAAATTACGACAGCCTTTGATTCTTAATGAAAGTTTGATAAATATTTACAGGCAGGTCCATCCTCCGTCTACCACAATTACCGCTCCGTTTACATATTTCGATTCGTCACTTGCCAGATAAAGCGCCGCATTGGCAATCTCCTCCGCATCTCCAGGCTTGGGGGCCATACCCAGCAGTTTCTTTACATTCCCAAAACCTGTCATATTAGGGATTCCCATAGAATTGGAAATTTCTGTAGAAATTCCTCCTGGAGAAATCGCATTACAGCGTATATTCTTTTCCATATACTGGAAAGTCACATTTTTACAGACAGCTGCCACCGCTGCCTTTGACGCCGCATAGGCCGCTCCGGCAGTATTGTGGTCGGCACCTACAGAAGTTACATTAATGATATTTCCGCCCTTTTCCTGTTTCAGAAAAACATTTACAGCTTTTCTCATAGCATAAATAGGTCCATAAGTATTTACCTTCATCACCCGGTCAAGCATCTCATTAGTCAAATCCCCTACCGGGCTCATATCATCCATAATTCCTGCGTTATTTACCAAAACATCCAGATGTCCGAACTTTTCAACTGCAAAATCGATCATATCGTCATCCTGTTTCGGATCTGTTACATCTCCGACAAAATAGGCAAATTCACCAGGCATATCCTTTAAAGATTCTGCAAGGGCTTCCAGTCTTTCCTGCCTTCTGGCTACTGCAACTACCTTTGCTCCTTCCTTTACAAACAGTTCTGCGATAGCCTTCCCCATTCCGGAAGACGCCCCAGTGACAACAACTACTTTATTTTCCAGTCTCATACTATATCTCCTCCATTCCATTTTTTACAGAAAATTTTTATCTGTGATCACTGCGTCATATCCATGGATCTGCACAACGTCACCTTCCCTTAAAGCTCCTGCTTTTGCCATAATATAGCCGATATTTGTATCTTTTACAAAACCATAGACAAATTTTACTACACGTCCTACTTCTTCTCCGCCTTTTAATACGGCGGAACCTGCGCCTCCCAGATGTCTGCTTTGGATATATGCATCTGGTTCTGATACTGTAAAGCCTACCATTTCCCGGGAAGGACCATTCTCCTTGATATTTAGAAGCGCTTCTTTTCCGATGAATTCTTTTTCCCAGTCAATCCCCTTTTCCAGTCCTACTTCAAAAGGATTGGTGTGGCGAAGGTCTCTCATATAATAAAATCCGGCTTCCGTAGGAAGTGTCCATGCCATTACCTGAAATTCTGTTACTTCCCGGGCGTTCATGGGATCCCCTGCTTTATGAAGTTTTTCTTCAAGTTCATCTGCCTTGTCTGCTGCCACATAAATCTCATAACCTATTTTTTCTCCGGTGAATCCTGCACGATTGATCATAACAGGAAGATCATCTATTTGATTTTGGGCAAAGGAGAAAAACTTCAGTTCATCTATCGGATCATTTACTAATTGATTCACAAGTTCTTTTGCCCTTGGTCCCTGAACCGCATACATATGGATTCCTGCCGTAATATTTTCAAAGGACACTTTATAGTCTCCCTTATTTGCACTCATCCATTGAAGCATATAGGTCGCAAATAAAGTAGAAACCCAGAAACGATGTTCTTCCAGCCGGAAAACAACCACATCATCAATAATTTCACCTTTCTCATCCAGCATTGTAGTATAACGTTCCCTGCCTGTTTTCAAAGTCCCGATAGGTTTTGTGAAGAGAAGATCAAGAAATGCCGCCGCATCATCCCCCTTTACTTCTACAAGCTGATGAGTCCAGAGATACCAGCCTACATTTTCCCGTACAGCCATATGTTCTTTTCTCTTCATTTCGTCGTATTTATAAACATTTTTATACATATTTTCTCTCCCTTCTTCCACAGTTCTATACTGTCAACAGAATTTATCAATTTTTCTGCCAATCTTAATGCGAAGCTTATCATCAGGAGTATCTTCTTTGATCTCCCATAATGACCACTGTGTATTTACCAGAGTTTTGGTCATGCCATACCAGTAGGCCACAAATGCATCATCCATCTTTGCATTATAGATTGTAAGGGCGTTACGGTCCATAATGTACTGAACCTCATTTTCATTAAAAGCCTCGATTTCATAGGAAACCCCCATCGCCTGAAGATACATCTCCAGATAACCGCCCATGAGACGTCCGTCTTCAAGATCCACAGGGGCGCCCATCCAGCTGCGCAGACCCTCCTTTGTACATTTTTCACCGCAGGCAGTTTTTCCTGATGCTTCACAAACACAGCGGATCACATGATCCAGCATTTTTTCATCCAGCTTTCCCTGTTTCAGCAGAGAAGAAATCGTAGGAAATATATAGTTGCTGGCTGCATGAGCCCGTCTGATCAGATCTGCCACGCTGTTAGAATCCTGTTCCATATTTGTACCATTGGAAAAGGTATATTCAGTCTCTCCCCGGAATACCATAGACTCTTTTACCATGTCTTTTTCTTCCGTATACTTGATCTGATCTTCCGTTGCGATGGGACCAAAACATTCCCACTGTTCGTGAGGCGGCATTGGATATTTATCACGGCTTTCCGCAACGATCCTGCAATGACAGTCCCCGCATCCTTTGGCTTCCACCATATGAAATTCCAGCTGAGTACCGGGTCTGAGATTTTCCGACCATGATCTTGCGCTGGCCTCAAGAGACTGGGTTGTGGCGCGGCAAAGTTCCGACCCCACAATGTCCCAGTCGCAGACATCCAGTTCTTTTTCCAAACGATATGTACCGAAATCCTGTACGCGGCCGCACATCATCTGTGCTTCATCCCCTGAATCTCCCACTAAGCCGCCTACAAAACTTCCCCTGCAGAATGGATGGACATTATGCTGATCCATCTGATATTTTCCGAACCTCTGCATTGTATAATACAGTTTTTGATAAGCTGTCTCACACATGGCCTGGGCTCTCTCTCTGTAATCCGGTACCATGATCCGAAGAACCTGCATACAGGCGGCGCTGAAAGTCGCATTATATCTGGACAGCCAGTGCATAGCTTCCTGATATCCTA
This sequence comes from Candidatus Blautia stercorigallinarum, assembly GCA_019112785.1. Classification (GTDB taxonomy): domain Bacteria; phylum Bacillota; class Clostridia; order Lachnospirales; family Lachnospiraceae; genus Blautia; species Blautia stercorigallinarum. The sequence continues at coordinate 21,450 of DXIQ01000027.1, read as the reverse complement.
CCAGCTTATTCCATGGAGAACACAGGGCTGCATAACGGTCAAGTGATTTTGCACCTGAATCCTTGGGAATACGTGAATCAACTTTTTTGCTCATAAAGAATCCTCCTTTACCTCTGGGATTTTCCAGAAAAACTTTTATAAATATTATAAAGGAATGTTTTTATCTATAATAGACAATATATGTTGAATTTTCACCTTTAAAATGGTATATATTTTGTAGACCAAAAAATAACATTTTCTTTACTACTGTGTAAATTGAGTAAAATGTTGCATCTTTTTGATGTTTATTAGTGAATAAGAATATATAAGGAGAACATTATATGAATCTGAATCTTACAATCATCAGGGATTATCTGCCGGCAGAATATCATACGCAGCTCTATGGTCCGGTCCAGGACAAACTGGTTTGTCCAAGGCCTCTTTTATACACCCCCTGTTCCAAATTAGCCGCTGATAAACTCTATATCTTATCGGATGTTATTCCGAAAACATTAAGGCCGGATCCAGACTGTTCCTTTATCTTTGTCAGAAGCCAGGTTCCTGTCTCATGGGCAGATAGCGGTGTTTCTATTTTACAGATAAAAAACATTTCCGATTTCTATCAGGTCTTCAATACTATCAGCGAAATTTTTAATTTTTTTGATCAATGGGAAAATATTCTTAGAAATGAATTGGAAAAACAGGTAGATTTTGATATTAAAGAAATTATAAAGGCCGGAACCGCTTTATTTCAAAATGATATTTCTGTCACAGATCATACCCTACAGGTGATTCTGCGGGGAAAGGCAGAAACCGACCAGACCGGACATACCCAGATTTCCGTTATTGATGAGCCTTCTTCTATCGGCCTGGAATATACAGAGCGTATCAAAAACGTCGTCCATCTGGAGCGGAATATCACAGTCCCTTATATTTCATCTATAGAAAACAGCTCTATACACTCCTATTGTTATAATTTATATCCACAGGGACATTTTACTGGCTGTGTCTCCATTACAGAACTTCTACATCCCTTTCGTGACAGTGATTTTTTCCTTGCAGATTTCTATTTTGCTTACTTTCAGAAAGCTTTTGAAAAATATCTGCAGAGTTTTCATTCTACTGAGCGGATTTCAGTTACTGTCATTCAAAAACTGTTAGATCATGTTCCGATGACAGCGGAAGAAAAAAATACGATTGCTTTAAAAAAAGAGGAAAAATATATATGTTTTAAACTACAGGAAAGAAAACACACACATTTTATGCCTATTGATTATATGCATGCTTTATTATGTGCCTTTTTTCCGGATCAGATTTTTACTGTTATTCGGCACAATCAGATCATTGGCCTGATGAAAATTTCACCTTCTGCTTCTTCTCCGGATTTTCTTTCTCTTTTTCAGGATCTACTTGAGAAGATGAACTATACCGCTGGTTTGAGTAATTTTTTTACAGATCTTTCTTTGATACGCACCTTTTTTCTACAGGCTGACTATGTTATTCATCATTTTTCACATAATAAAAATACAGATACTCTTCAATATTTTGAAAATACCATTTTGTCTTATATACTTTCAAAGTGTGTCTCAGATATGTCGATAGAAGCTCTTACCGATAGTTCTTTGAAACGGGTAATCGAATATGACCGGAAAAGACATACGGAGTATCTGTATACACTGGAAATCTATCTGAAAAATGAAACCAGTATTACACGAACCTCTGAGGAACTTTTTATTCACAGGAGCAGCCTTATCAAACGAATAAACAAACTAAAAAAACTGCTTCAAAAAGATCTGGAAGACCCGAAACTGCGTCTTTATTATCGGATATGGTTTTCTCTTTACCGAATCTCAACGATATCATAGTTGTTAAACAGATATAATTTCATGTATTTGACCCGCTGCGTTCCATATGCTATACTTTCCTCTGAAAAAAATATGCCTATAAAGGAGAAAATATAGAATGAACAAGCCTCTTATCGGTATTATTCCGTTAATCGATATAGAAAGAGAAAGCTACTGGATGCTTCCCGGTTATATGAAAGGAATTGAAGAGGCAGGGGGGACTTCCGTTATGCTGCCTCTTACTTCAGACAAAGAAACTTTACGGAAATTTGTGAATTATTTTGATGGATTTTTGTTTACCGGAGGTCATGATGTCTCTCCTTCCCTTTACCGGGAAGAGGTTTCCGATAAATGCGGAGAATGCTGCCCCAAGCGGGACGAAATGGAAACCATTCTGCTGCCTATGGTGCTGGAACAGGACAAACCTGTACTTGGGATCTGCCGGGGCCTGCAGCTGATCAATGCGGCCTTGGGAGGAAGCCTTTACCAGGATCTGCCTGCCCAGCATCCATCTTCTGTCTGCCATAGACAGCCTGCCCCTTACGATCAGCCTATCCATTCGGTGGAACTGGTCCCGAATACACCTTTACGGAAGTGCCTGGGAAAAGATGAACTTCCGGTAAACAGCTGCCACCATCAGGGGATCAAGAAGCTGGCTTCGGGTCTTCAACCTATGGCCTATGCCAAGGACGGTCTTGTGGAAGCTGTATGGAAGCCGGGCTCCAGATTTGTGTGGGCGGTTCAGTGGCATCCGGAGTTTTCTCATAAGGTAGACGAGAACAGCAGGAAAATATTCGGGGCTTTTGTAAAGGCAGCCGCCGGGGACGGGATTTCCTGTCTTGATTAAGAATTCTACCCCAAATATATGCTATACGGAGAGGTGAATAATCCTATGGAACTTAGAGTCCTTAACTATTTTCTCGCCATTGCAAGAGAACAAAGCATTGTACATGCTGCAGAAAGTCTTCATCTTTCTCAGCCTACTCTTTCCACCCAGATCAAAAATCTGGAGGAAGAGCTGGGAAAGCAGCTGCTCATACGGGGATCAAAAGGTTCCCGGAAGATCACTCTCACAGAAGAAGGGATGATCTTAAGAAAACGGGCGGAAGAAATCCTGGATCTGGTAAAAAGAACAGAAAGTGAGATTTCCATGAGCGATGATATCATTGTGGGAGATGTATATATTGGCACAGGGGAAACTGACGGCGTCCGTCTGATCGCTAAAGGGGCAAAAGCCCTTCAGCTCCGTTATCCCGGGATCCATTACCATATTTCCAGCGGCAATGCCGCCTATGTGTTTGAATATCTGGATAAAGGCCTGATCGATTTCGGCGTTGTATTCGGAAATGTGGATCTGACCAAATACAATGCCCTGGAAACCTCTTATTCAGAAACCTGGGGCGTACTGATGCGGAAAGATTCTCCTCTGGCTAAGAAGGAATCCATCTCGCCTAAAGATCTTCAGGATAAACCTCTGATACTCTCCCAGCAGGAGACCCAGGGTGGAAGCCTGACCCAGTGGATCGGCAGGGATGTAACAGATCTGAATATCGTAGCTACCTATAACCTGTTATTTAACGCTTCCCTTCTTGTAGATGAAGGTCTGGGCTATGCCATGGGATATGATAAGATCATCAATACAAGCGGAAACAGCAACCTGTGCTTCCGTCCTCTGGAACCAAAGCTGGAAAACAAAATGAGTATCATCTGGAAGAAGTACCAGCTTTTCTCAAAACCTGCGGAAAAATTCCTGGAAGTGCTCCGGGAACAGCTAAAAACATAAGAGTTGGCGATATGTCTGATTTTTCAGCATACCACCCTTTGTTCATGACAATGGAGCTGTCACATTAGTCATATTTCAGGAATATTTATACATTTTATGCGAATTTGTCGAGCACAGCATTGAGACTATAGGCTCAATGCGGCACAGACTGAGCAATAAAATGTATAAATATTCTCGATTTTGATTAATGCAACAGCTCCATTGCTTTATACATGCCATTTTTCGCTTTTCTTCTGAGACCTTTTCTTTATTTCTCGATATATCCCCTTAGGTATGACAGCCGTTCCATAGGGCTTATATTTATACAATTCGGCCCAAAATCCGCTGAGCCCCAGAGCTGGAAAGTTCTGCCTGCGCAGCCTTGCTTCTCTTCTGCGGCTCTGAAAGGTCCTCTTTTTATAGCTGTCTTTCTCCTCCCGGTAATAGAGGAGGATTTCCTCCAGATTACAGCCATAGCTGCCCGCCCTGTGAAGGCGGATAAAAAGTTCATAGTCTTCACACCTCCGGCACAGATCTGAGGTGTTGTAAAGACCATATTTTTCAAAAATTTCTCTTCGGAACATCACCGAAGGGTGGATATAGGGAGAAAAGGAAAGGAAATCTTCTTTTTGAGGAATGGCCGCCAGCCGCCGCATGCCCCACAGCTTCTCTCCTTCCAGAAGAGCCGCGGCGGATCCTACATAGTCAATTTCTGGATTAACGTCCAGAAAAGCCTTCTGTACCTCCAGGCGATGAGGAAGGGAAATATCGTCCCCGTCCATACGGGCCAGATACGCTCCCTTTGCTGCCCGGATACACGCATTCAGGCCATAGGCGATCCCCCGGTTTTCTTCCCCCCGGAGGATACGGATCCTGGAATCCAGTTGGCCGATCTCTTCGATAAACCGCCGGCATTCTTCGTAAGATCCATCGTCGTAGATGAGAAATTCAAAATCATTAAAACTCTGATCCAAGATGGAATCCACCGCTGCCTTCAGCCAGTGGAAAGGCCGGGGATTGTAAAGGCTCATGATGACGCTGATCTTTGGTCCGGAAGTCATTTTCTTCTTCTCCTTTCCATGCGATCTTATATACCTGTTCCATATAAAGTCTGCTCTCTTCTTGTCCGAATCTCCAGCTGTCCTTTCTGGCCCTGACAGCCATTTTCCTTCTGAGGATGGGGTTTTCATAGAGAATATGGATAGCTGTCGCGAAATCCTCCGCATTTCTGGGCGGGCACAGAAGACCGTTTTCTCCATGACGGATATATTCCCTGGTTCCCCGGTTGTCTGCGCCGATCACAGGAACGCCGCAGGCCATGGCTTCCAGGGCCGCCATACCCAGCCCTTCCCGGACAGAGGGGAAAAGAAAGATATCCGCTCCCTGAAGGAGAAAATCCAGATCCTTGCGAAAACCGAGAAAAATCACCTTCTCTTCAAGCCCCAGACGGGCGGTCTGCTCTTCCAGTGCCTGACGGTAGGGCCCTTCTCCGCAGATATAGTAGCGAAACGGCAGATCTTTAAGCTTCTCTAAAGCTTTTAACACTGTCTGATAATTTTTCTCCTTATCTAAAAGAGCTGCCGTCAGAAGACACAGCTCTCCGCTCCCAAGCCCCAGGGCCTGTCTGGCCTCCTGTCTCTTTTCAAACTGAACCCGGAATTTCTCCCGGTCAACTCCTACGCCGGGTATTTTCATAACCCAGCCGGAATCCCTGAGAGAAAAGCTCCTGGCCCTTTTTTCATCTTCCCGGTTAATGGTTACAAGAATATCTGTATATCTGGCCAGAAAACGTTCCGCCTGGTAATAAAGCAGCCAGTTTTTCAGGCCGGCGCCTTTATAAAAATGAAAACCATGGGCAGTATAGATCACCGTTACCTTTCTTTTGGAAAGTCTCGCTGCCAGACGTCCCAGCACCGCTCCCACAGGGGTGTGGCAGTGGAGCGTGTCGATCTCTTCTTTTTCAATGATCTTTATAAGACTTTTCAGTGCTCTGAAATTTTCTTTTATCTGATAGGGGGATTTCTGAATAGGAATGGGATGGGTCACGATTCCCTTATCCTCAAAATATCCCTGGTCAAAAACGTAAGCCGGATTCTCAAAGTTTGACGCATAATGGATCTGCGCATTCCGGCTTTTTAAAATTTCTACGGTGTTTTTTTCAAACTGCCATAAAAATCCGCTGACCGTTGTGACGATCAAAACCTTATGTGTCATTTTTCTTTGCTCCTTTCTGTCAGGGGAAACCCCTGGTGCTTGTTCGTTACGGCTACAGTGTAACAGGTGCAAAAAAAGATTTCCTTATGAATCCGCTGGAAAAGAAAACGGATTCTGGAAGAACTTCCTCCGGAATCCGTTTCTGAAATAGGGAAATGGGGTTTTACATATTTAATTTTTCTGCAAAATCAGCCATAGCTTCAGATACCTTGATCTGCTGTGGACAGACTTCTTCACAGCTTCTGCATCCTATACAGGCGCTTGGAAGCTTGTCTTTCGGATAAGAAGACAAAGCCATAGGCGCGATAAATCCACCCTTGGTAAAGCAGTGCTCGTTATAGAGAGCCAGCAGGGTAGGAATATCCAGTTCCTGAGGACAGTGGCTTACGCAGTAATGACAGGCTGTACATGGAAGAGCGATCTTCTGTACCATTTCATCAGCCATAGCCAGCAGATTTTTCATTTCTTCCTCTGACAGCGGTTTGTCTTCCTGGAAGGTATGTATATTATCCTTCATCTGTTCCATATTGGACATACCGGACAGTACTACAGTAACCTCCGGAATAGACTGCAGGAAACGGAATGCCCAGGCAGGGATTCCCTCATCCGGACGCATAGCTTTTAATTTTGCTTCTTCTTCCTGGGTAAGATTTGCCAGACGGCCGCCTCTTAAAGGCTCCATAACCCATACAGGGATATTGTATTTCTTCAGCAGCTCTACCTTGGCTTTTGCATCCTGGAAACTCCAGTCTAAGTAATTCAGCTGGATCTGGCAGAATTCCATGCTCTTTCCATATTTCTCCAGGAACCGTTTCATTACATCATAACTTCCATGAGCGGAAAATCCAAGATGACGGATCCTTCCGTTTTCTTTCTGCTTCATTAAATAGTCATAGATTCCGTACTTTTCATCCAGATATGCGTCAATGTTCATCTCACATACATTATGGAATAAATAGAAATCAAAGTATTCTACCTGGCATTTTTCCAGCTGTTTCTCAAAAATCTCTTCTACCTTGTCCATATTGGAAAGGTCATATCCCGGGAATTTAGTAGCCAGATAAAAGCTGTCTCTTGGATACTCTTTTAAAGCTCTTCCCATTACCAGCTCGGAGTTGCCGTCATGGTAGCCCCAGGCCGTGTCATAATAGTTTACGCCCTGTTCCATAGCGTAAGCAACCATTTCCTTTGCCGCAGCTTCGTCGATCTTAGAATCATCTCCGTCAATAACAGGAAGACGCATGGCGCCCATGCCCAGAGCAGATAATTTCAAATCCTGAAAACCTTTGTAAATCATAATTTTGCCTCCTTTTATTTTTGTCCATTGAGATCTGTCATATGAATATTCCTTGACATATGATTTAGTATGCAGATCTGTATTCTATGATATTATAATACCTGGAGTGAACTTCAAGTCAATTATTTTGTAAGAATAATCTCACCTTTTGAGTTTTCATCATCCCGGATGATCTCGCCCACTTCCGGAACCTGGATGCAGCCGGAAAGAGGATTTTTGATACTGATCACAGGGGTGGTGATGGTAGCTGTCACATCGGATTTTTCAAAGCTCAGGTCTGTATCGACCATTTCACAGTCGATCAGCTTCAGATTTTTGCAGTAGCAAAGAGGCTGTGTGCCGATGATCTTGCAGTTTTCCAGTGTCAGTCCATCGCTGTACCAGGCCAGGTATTCTCCTTTTACAATGCTGTTCTTTACAAGGACGTTTTTTGCATGCCAGAAGGCGTCTTTGGTATCCAGCTCACAGTTTTCAAATACTGCATTTTCAATGTACTGGAAAGAATATTTGCCCTTCATTTTCAGATTATGAAAATACAGGTTCTGAGAACGCATCATAAAATATTCGCTTTGCGCGGTGCAGTCCTGCATATTCAGTTCCTTCACGGACCATCCGAATTCCGGAGAATCAATATCGCAGCCTTTCATGATAATATCGCTGCATTCTCTGAGAGCTTTAATTCCATGAAGCTTTGTATCTGTGATCTCCACATGGTCAGAATACCACAGAGCCGCACGGCAAAGGGGAGTCATCTCCGAATCTGCGATCTTCAGACGATGGTCATGCCAGAAGGGATAACGCAGATTGCAGAAGCAGTGTTCCACGTCAATATCACTGCTCTCTTTTAAAGCGCTTTCCCCGTCTACCGGTCCGTCAAAGGAACAGTTTTTTACCAGAATATCCTGGCTCCCATAAAGGGCTCTTTCCATATCAAAAGTTTGATTTTCAATTGTTTTCATATTCACATTCCTCCCTATTTTCCTGTATTTAAGCCTTCCTGTGCTCGATCTGATAGATCAGATAATCCAGGCAGGTGATCTGACGTTCTTCTTTATGGATCTTATGGAGCAGTTTTTCTCTGTGAGCCGTCAGCAGATTTATCTGCTCTTCTTCCCTGCTTTGAGGAATTTCCATAAATTTACGGATCAGTTCTCTGCCGCATCCGGCGTCCTTCAGGTTCTGCAGCAGATCTTTTTGCGATGATTCTTCCAAAGGATCCCTCTCCTTTCTATGGACGGTTCTTTTCTTCTTCTAATCTATCACTATAGATAAAAAATATCAAATACCCAAAAAGTATAGATTTCCATAGCTTTTTTCTATTCATGGAAAACCTCAAAAGCAGCGCCTGTATCCGGAGATTTTCCGGCGGTACAGGCGCTGGCGTTCTATTTTTTATGGAGAAAACAGGGTTATTTCCCGAAATATCCTGCGATCTCTTCCATTCTTTCTCCCTGTTTTACATGGAAGGGACATCTGGAATCACAGTGACCGCACTGGATACAGGCGGAGGCTTTTATCTCCAGCTTCTCATAATGATCTGCCGCCAGCGTATCTCCGGCTTTGGCAAGATCATAATATTTGTTGATCAGACCCACATTCAGTCCTTTGGGGCAGGGCTGGCAGTGGTTGCAGTATACACAGGTACCCTCCGCTGACTGCGGAGCAAAGCTTCCGATCACAGAATAGTCTCTTTCCTCCGGTGTGGCTTTAAAAAATCCCAGGATCCTTTCCAGATCCTCACAATTTCGGATCCCTGGAAGAACAGTGATCACTCCCGGTTTGTCCAGAGCATACTGGATACACTGATATTCTGTAAGGGCTTTTCCAAAAGGCGAGGTCTTTTCATTTAGAAGCTGGCCTGCGGCAAAAGCCTTCATAACAGAAATGCCGATCCCTTCTTTTTCGCATCTACGGTAAAGATCCATTCTCTGGTCTACCTCTCCAATACCATACTCTCCCTTCTGATAATCATAGGCAGGGTTGATGCTGAACATCATCATATCTACGATCCCCATGTCCAGGATTTTTGCCGCCACCTGGGGCGTATGAGAAGAAAGCCCGATATGACGGACGGTCCCTGGGATTTTAACGTCTTTATAAGCTCCAGGACTCCGCTTTTTATGTATTTTTCCAGATCCGCCTCTTCATCAATACAATGAATAAAACCAAAGTCTATATAATCGGTTTTTAAAGACTTCAGCTGCCAGTCGATAGATTTTTTAATCTTATCCAGGCTGGTAGTCCAGCCATATTCTCCTGTGGCGTAATCTGCTCCGAAGTGGATCTGGTAATAAATCTTATCTCTGAAACCGGAAAACACCTGTCCGTATACCGGAAAAGGCTTGTCATCTGCAGAAGCCAGATCAAAATAGTTAATACCGTTTTTTACAGCCATTTCCGCCGCCCGGGCTATTTTCTTTTCTCCGGATCCGCCGATCGAGCTGCTTCCCAGTCCCAGGACACTGATCTTCTCTTCCCCATGGGGAAGTTTTCTATATTCCATGTTCTGTTCTCTCCTTTTTCACATTTTTCTCCAGGCCCTTCACAATACAAACGCCTGTTTTTATTCCCGCGGGCAACGAGCCGAGCGGATATGCTTGCATGTCTATTTGGCGGCTGCCCCAAGGGTCTGTGGATTTATCTTTATTATTATAAGACCTGGAGCCGGCTACAGGTCAATAGGTTCCTGAAGCATTTCTTATATTTTCCGGAAAGGTTGTACGCTCTTTATCAGCATGCCCTGGCGGCCCTGTCCTCCCGAAATCGGAAGAAGACCGGAAAGCCAGGGCATGCCAGTCAGTTATTCAAAAGGACACAGAACAACGATCTTCTGGGGCGTGGTCTGAGGAGGAATACTGAAGGTCGTGCTGGTATAATATACCAGAAGCTGGGAATTTTCCGGCGTACACAGATATCTCTGCCCGTTAAGGGTTTCAATATTTGTAAAAGGTGAAAGGTTCAGTTTCAGGGAATTATCTTCGGCGGTCAGGGTCTCATCAAAATACTTCAGGGTTACTTGCTGGGCCCGGCCAAGAGGCACGATCAGCTCTGCACGGAACTGGGGCGGATAAATGGCCGGAGTGGGAAGATTAGCGTCATAAAACACCGCTACTCTCATTCCTCTCCGCAGCCGCATATTGTCGATGATCCTGGTATCGCCGGAAACCAGAATGTTCACGGCTTCATTGTCTGTCATAATGGTAATGATCTGGGTGCAGCAGGAATTTCCACGCCGGATTTCCTGGATCACTCCTGTAACCTGCTGATAAGAACTATAGTCCATCTGAAAAATCCTTTTTTGTTTATCCTATGTAGAAAAAAGGGAAAAGTGAAAATGAAAATCCATGGATAAATTTGCTAATTCCCGGACAGACTAGAGAAAAAGGAGGAATATACCATGTCAATTTCATTTGAAAACAGTACGACCAAAGAAAATCTTATGCGGGCCTTTGCTGGAGAAAGCCAGGCCAGAAACCGCTATACTATGGCTGCTTCCCAGGCAAAAAAAGAAGGTCTTGGGGTTATTGAGGCAGTCTTTACTTTTACTGCCAATCAGGAGCGGGAACACGCAGAAATCTTCTATAAACATCTTTCTCAGGTAGCCGGGACCAGCATTGCTATTGACGGTTCTTATCCGGTGGATATTTCCCAGGATGTAGCAAAACTTCTCCGCTTTGCCCAGCATAATGAATTTGAAGAACACGAAGATGTCTATAAAGCATTTGAAGAAAAAGCCAGGGAAGAAGGCTTTCCTCAGATTGCTGCCTCCTTCCATATGATAGGAGCTGTAGAGAAAACTCACGGAGAACGTTTTGGCCTGTTTGCAGACCTTCTGGAACAGAAAAAACTTTTTGTCTCGGATGTAAAGACTTCCTGGATGTGTCTGAAATGCGGCCATATTTACACTGGCACAGAAGTGCCGGAAAAATGTCCGGTCTGCGGTCATGACAGAGGATATTTCGTCCGGCTGGAACTGGCTCCCTATACTACTCTGGAGAAGAAATAAGCAAGGAGCCGGGCCGTCATGTAATCATCTGTTGACTAAAGAAAAGAAGGAAAGCTTCTGCCCGGGATCGGGAAAATCCCTGGTCACGGGCAAAGCTTTCCTTCTTTTTCTTTATAACTTCTTTATAACTGTTTTCCTGTATAAATACAGACACTTCTGGGGTTCATGACATAAAGGTTCTGATCCAGAAGCTCCTCTTCTCTGATCACAGCCTCTCTGCCTCTGGAAGTATCTATAATGGGTACCCAGCAAAATCCCTGGGGAAGCCGGGGGAGTTCAATCTGTACCTGTTCCCACCAGGCATTGATCCCCAGATAAAGGATATCTTCTCTTCCATCCTCTTCCTGTCCGGCGAACATAATCCCGATCGTCCTGGTATCCGGTCCGTACTCTTCCTGCCAGGGTTCTGTCCCATGAAGACTGAGAAATGGAAAACCGCTGGAACTGGGACTGGTATCTTTTCTCAAAATTGTATGATCTTTCCGGAAATGGATCATAAATTTAAAAAATTCAAAGATCTCTTCGTTGTCCTTTAACTGCTCCCAGTTTAGCCAGGAAATCTCATTGTCCTGACAGTAGGGATTGTTGTTTCCAAACTGAGTGTTTCCAAATTCGTCCCCGGCCAGGAACATGGGAGTGCCTCTGCTGCACATCAGCACTGCACAGGCGTTTTTCATAAGCTGGCGGCGGAGGCGAAGGATCTCCGGATTTTGGGTATCTCCCTCTTCCCCGCAGTTCCAGCTCCGGTTGTCATTGGCTCCGTCGGTGTTTTCCCATCCGTTATCTTCATTGTGCTTCTGATTATAGGAATAAAGATCATACAGAGTAAATCCGTCATGGCAGGTGATAAAGTTTACAGAGGCATTGTCTCCTCTCTTTTCTCTGGGATAAAGATCCGAAGAACCCAGGATCCGCATAGCCGCCGCTCCTGCCAGGCCACCGTCTCCTTTCAGGAAACTTCTGAGATCATCCCGGTATTTTCCGTTCCATTCAGCCCACCGGTTCCAGGAAGGGAAACTTCCCACCTGATATAATCCTCCTGCGTCCCAGGCCTCTGCAATAAGATCTGTACTGTACAGAATAGGGTCATAGGCCAGTCTTTCCAGAAGGGGCGGCCGGCTCATAGGGGAGGAATCTTCGCTTCTTCCCAGAATAGAAGCCAGATCAAACCGGAAACCATCCACATGATAACTGGTAGTCCAGTAGCGCAGACAGTTCAGGATCATATCTCTTACCATGGGATGATTACAGTTCAGGGTATTACCGCAGCCGCTGAAATTATAATATTTTCCGTCAGGAGTCAGCATATAATAAATGTTATTGTCAAAGCCTTTGAAAGAGAAAAAAGGCCCATTCTCATTTCCTTCTGCCGTATGATTAAAGACCACATCCAGGATCACTTTGATCCCGTTTTTATGAAGATCCCGGATCAGCCGCTTCAGTTCTGTACCTTCCCGGTTATACTCCTGTTCAGAGGCATAACTGGTATTAGGCGCAAAAAAGCATACCGGATTATAGCCCCAGTAATCCAGAAGTTTCCGGCCGTTTACAGTACGCATGTTCCGGGTTTCGTCAAATTCAAATACCGGCATTAGCTCTACCGCATTGATCCCCAGTTCCAGCAGATAAGGAATTTTCTCACGTATTCCCTCGAAAGTACCCGGATGTTTCACGCCGGAACTTTCGTGGCGGGTAAATCCCCGGACATGCATTTCATAGATGATACAGTCCTGGAGACTGGATACAGCAGGTTTCTTTTTAGGAATTTCCCAGTGAAAGTTGTTATGGACCACTCTGGCCTTATAGAAGGCATCGCCTGTAAGCTGTTTTCCCCATTCGCTCTGGCCGGTAACGGCCTTGGCATAGGGGTCCAGAAGATATTTTTCTCTGTCAAAAAGCAGCCCTTTGGAAGGGTCCCAGGGACCATCGATGGAATAGGCATATTCAAATTCATCAGCTTTCAGGCCAAAGACAAACATAGAATACACATTTCCTACCCGGTAATCCGGCGGAAAGGGAATCCTGGCGTAGGGAACCTGGGCCTTTCTGTGGAATAAAAGAAGTTCACAGGAAGTACCGGAATAGGTAACCAGGGTGAAGTTTACCCCTTCAGGCAGGGCAGAAGCTCCGTTGATCTCATAAAATCCCGGCCGTATCTTAAAACCATTGACTTCGTCGATAGGCTTTATATTGTCGCCGGATTCAAGCTCAATCCCGGCAAAATCCTCCAGAAGAAGATATTCTTCTTTCTGGGGAATAAGTTTCTGAGAAGTTCTGTTCTGATTTCTGTTCTTTTTTGCCATCTGAACGCTCCTTTCTTTTTCTGCCTTCCTGATTGTCCGGAAAGCTTCTCTATTTTCCTGCCCCTATAAAAACTTTTTTCCCACAAAAAGCAAAGCCATATTTCCGTATTTTATCAGCAGGTATTCCCTTGGATGTAAGAACTGTTTCATATTTTCGCTCTTCAATCTGCTGCAGCGCTGCCTGAACAGTTTCTGAAAGATTTTTCTCATCAGTGGTATCCTGCACCTTAAACTCCATGATAATAGCCTTATCTTCAGGCTTTTTCGGCTCCAGGATCACATCATATCTTCCAAAACCGCTTTCTCTGTTTGAAGTTATCTGATAACGATCTTCCAACTCTACGATCAGACCTAAAATAAAGCCATGATAAAATCTTTCCGGCTGACCTCTGAGGGAAGCTTTTCTTCCAGTATCAAAGAAACTGAAAGTTACGGCCGCAACTCTGTTCATATATAAATTCATTGCTTTCAGATCTTCCTGCAGCAAGGCTTTTACAAAATCGTTATAATTACTGTCATAATCTGCAAACCAGCCATGGATCATATTTTCAAACATGATCCGTACTTCTTTATTTGTCAGACTTAAAGAATAAAAGGTCCGCCCGCTTTCTTCCAGAAAGTCCACTTTTTCTACTTTCAGATATCCACTGGCAAGGAAAAGGCTCCAAATAGCGCTTTCCCTTTCGGCTAGCTGGTCATAAACAATCTGTTCATCTATCTGTGTTGTGATACTTTTACCCAAAAGGAGGTTTTCAAAATCTATTTTGATATCTTTGCTTCCTTCCCGTATCAGTACGTCCGCCAAATGGTTTGAACTTGTGTTCGCCCAATAAGGCTGTAATTTTCCTGTGTCCAGAAAGTTCGTAATTGACCATGGATTATAGATATCTGTGTGATTTCCAAAAGTAAAGCCGTCATACCAGTTTTTCACTTCCTGCTTTTTATGGGAAAAGCCATATTCGTCCAATGCCGCAAAAACTTCTTCTTCCGTAAATCCGAAACAATTCCCGTATTCCTCGGAGGTGGTTGTGATTACTTTTAGATTATTTAAATCCGAAAATATAGATTCTTTACTGACTCTTGTAACTCCGGTCATAATTGCCCGTTCCAGATAAGGATTGTTTTTAAATGTTGCGTTAAAGAGACTTCGTGTAAAGGTTGCGAGTTCTTCCCAGTATTCTCTTTCATAAGCTTCCAGCATAGGCGTATCATACTCATCCAGCAGGATAATGACCTTTTTTCCATAATATTTATAAAGATAGCCTGACAGTCTTCTTAAAGCAATAGAAGCCTCAGAATCCTCCATTTCAGAAGAAATCTGATAAAAATATTCTTTTTCTCTGGGATTTAATAAGGCTCCTTCTGTAAGGAAATAAAAATAATTATAAAGATCCACAATTACTTCACAGATTTTTTTTCTCACCTGCGGATAAGAATTTTCTTTAATATCTGAAAAGCTCAGGCTGATAACCGGGTATTTTCCCTGGATCTCCTGATAATAGGGATCTTTCCAGATATTCAATTTCTGAAAAAGCTCTCTGTTTTCCGGATGTTCTATAGAAAAGAATTTTCGGACCATATCCATAGTCAGGGTTTTGCCGAATCGTCTTGGCCGTGTGATCAACGTAACTTTATCTCTTCTGTCCCACCATTCTTTTATAAAGCCTGTTTTATCAATATAGAACAGGTTTCCCCGGATCATATCATCGAATTCTTGATAGCCTATAGATACCTTTCTTGCCATAACGTATTTCCTTTCTACTGTGTCAAGAACCTTATTTTCGTACTATCCATAATTTTATCATGTCTTTTAAAAGAAGTACAGGACTCCTTCCTTGGGAAATGTATAATCTGGGAAAATCTGTGAAAAATAGTAACAGCATTAAAGGAGCGATTGGTTTATGATCAGTGAAGATTTGATTCAACAATTTGTCAAGGAAACCGAACTGTTTGAAGAGAGGACCCAGGCCTTCGAGTCCGGAGAAATTGACCGGAAAACTTTTAAAGGGATTTCCGGCCGGTTTGGCTGTTATGCCCAGAGGGAGAAAAACTATATGCTCCGTCTCCGCTTTCCGGGAGGCAGGATCTCAAAAGAACATCTGGCTTTTCTTGGGGAAAAGACAAGAGAATATCCCCTGGAGCTTATGAAGATCACTACCTGCCAGACCATCCAGGTACACAATCTGTCTGCTTCCCAGGTGGTTTCCCTTATGCGGGAGGCTTTGGAGCAAGGGATCATTACCATTGGAGGAGGCGGGGATAATCCCAGAAATGTAATGGCCAGTCCTCTTTCCGGTACAGACAGAGAGGAAACCTTTGACGTACTGCCTTACGCAGAAGCAATCAGTGATTATCTCCTTGGCCGTATGACAGAACTCCACCTTCCCAGGAAGCTGAAAGTAGCCTTTTCAAATACCAAAGAAAATCTTACCCATGCCAATATGCGTGATCTGGGATTTATAGCCAATCCTGACGGGACCTTTTCTGTATACTGCGCCGGAGGACTGGGGCCGAATCCCAAAATGGGAGTTCTTGTGGAGAGACATGGAAAGCCAGAGAATGTAAGCCTTTATGTCAGCGCTATGCTCCGGCTTTTTACCAGGTACGGAGATTACAAAGTCCGGGCAAAGTCCAGAAGCCGTTATCTTCAGGACACTCTGGGGGAAGAAAGGATCAAAGAAGAGTATGTCCGATGTCTGGAGGAAGCCAAAAAAGAAGAAACTCCCTGGCCGGTTTTCTACGCTCATCCGGTATTAAAAAGTGGGGAGGGGGAAATCGAAGGCCCCAGGATCTTTCCTCAGAAACAACCGGGACTTTATGGGGTTTCCTATCATCCTATGGGAGGCTGCCTTACACAGAAAAATATTATGGTGCTCTGTGAAGTATTGAAAAATATCCCGGATACAGAGATCCGCCTTTCTCCTGACGGGACTATGTATCTCCTTCATCTCACGGCAAAGGAGGTGCCCAGGATCCTGGAAGCCACAGGAGGGGGAGGAGAAAATCTTTTTGAGACCAGTACCAGTTGTATCGGCGTCCCCATCTGCCAGCAGGGACTGGGCTGTTCCCAGTGGCTTCTGGCCCATTGTATTGAAAGAGTACGGAAAGAGAATTTTCCTGACGGCGTCCTCCCCAGGATCCATATCTCCGGCTGTCCCTCCGGCTGCGGCACCCATCAGGCCGCTTCACTGGGATTTATGGGATGCCGGAAAAAAATACGGGGAGAGACGGTTCCTGCATTTCGGGTTTTCATCAATGGCCAGGCACAAGAGCCCGGTTCCAGGATTGGAGAAGAGGCAGGTATCCTGCCGGAAGAGGTAATCCCGGAATTTCTGGCAGAACTGGGAAAAACCATACAAAAAAGCCACAAAAGCTTTGAAGAATGGCTCCCGGGAAATAAAAGTCTCTTTCTGGAACTGGTACAAAAATATGAAGAACCGGTTCTGGATTTTGAAGCATAAAAATATACGGCCGGCAGTCTCAGTATCGGTTCGGAGGCTGCCGGCCTATTTATGTAACAATTTTCCTCAATATCAAATATATCCTCCGCCGGAAGATACCCCTCCGCCGGAACTTCCCCCTGTTCCCAGAGAAAAAAGTGTGCTGACTACATTCCACATAGCAGCAAAAATTCCGTTATTAGCAGTACTCAAAGGCCTGGACAAAACTCCGGTGACCAAAAGGATCAGAAGGATCAGCGTGCAGTAAGGACGTATCCTCTGGTAAAAATAGAAAACCCGCGGATACATCTGCTCTACTACGTTGGATCCGTCCAAAGGGGGAATGGGAATCAGATTAAAAACTCCCAGACCAATATTAAGCACAGCAGAATAATAACACAACATAACTCCTACAGATACGGCGCTGTTCCCCGAATTTCCGAAACGCATAAGAGCGCCGCAGATCAGCAGAGAAAGAAACGCCGTAAGAAAGTTGGCAAAAGGGCCTGCAAGAGAAACCCAGATGATCCCCTGCCGCTTATTCCGGTAATAGGCGGTATTGATCCGTACAGGTTTTGCCCAGCCCATATGGAAGAATAAAAGACACAAGGTTCCGATAAGGTCCAGATGTCTGAGGGGATTGAGACTTAACCGCCCTTCATACTTGGGGGTAGGATCTCCCAGCTTATAAGACACCCAGCCATGGGCAAACTCGTGGATCGTTATGGCAATGAGCATAACCGGTACCGTGTAGATCAGCATACGGAGCTGCTGGATATAATAATTCAGATACATAAGCATTTCCTTTCTAACCGTACATGTCTAAAACAGGATTTATGTTTTCACAATTTTATCTCATATAGCCATGATTGTCAATTTCACCTGTTTAAAAAGCCGCTTTTTCTGAAATAGTGAAGCCCTCTGCAAACCCAGGTATCATAACCTGCACACAGAGGGCTGTTTTACAGTTGGCAGCTGACTTACCGGATAAAGTTGGTAGGTGTAAAAGGTTCTTTTTCAGGAAGACCATATTTTTCTTTTCCAAGAGCAATGCTCTTGACCAGAAAAGCCATATTTCTTCCTAATGTCCGCATGATCTGACATCCTTCGATATCCTGCTTTACCTCTTCCGGAGTATTGCCATGAACCTGGTTCCAGTACTGGCTGGAGGCAATGGGCATATTGGAAATGGTAAAATATTTGTTCAGCTCGTCAAAGGTGGCTGTACATCCTCCTCTTCTGGCAGATACCACAGAAGCGCCTACCTTCATGCTTTTATCGAAACCGGTGCTGTAGAAAAGGCGGTCCAGAAATGAGATCAGTGTGCCGTTTGCAGAGGCATAATACACGGGAGATCCGATAACGATCCCATCACTTTTTTCAAATTTAGGCGCCGTCTCATTTACCAGATCATCAAAGACACACTTTCCTGTTGTGCTGCACTTACCGCAGGCTATGCACCCCCGGATATCTTTATTTCCTACATGGATCAGTTCTGTTTCAATGCCCTCTCCTTCAAGAGCAGAAGCTACTTCCATTAAAGCAGTATAGGTACATCCTTTTGCGTTTGGACTTCCGTTGATCAGTAATACTTTCATTTCATTTTCCTCCTTATATATTTCAGATCCTTAAGCCGAGGATTTTGCATCCCGGACGGTTTCCCGCATCTCTTTTCGATCTATGATCTGAAAATATTATACAATGTATGTCAAGAAAATTACAGATTATATAAAAGGATCTTAACGGTAAAGCATTTCTTTTCCTCCTGGATCTCCAGTACGCCATGATAGTTTTTCACTGCGGTACGGACATTCTTCAGACCGAATCCCTGCCCTTTTTTCTGCTCCTTTTCTCCTTCCTGTAAGAAAGGCAGAGGATTCGTTATCCGTATAAAAAGTGTACGGGGAATATAATGGATATCCAGATGGATCCATCTTTTTTCTTTTGGATTTTCCCGGCATGCTTTCATGGCGTTGTCCAGAAGATTTCCCAATATGATGATACCATCTTCTGTTGCCAGACCGATCTCTTTTGGAACAGAGATTTTGCTTTGTACAGTGATCTTTTCCTCTCTTGCCTGGCCGAGCTTCAGGGATAAAATAGCGTCCAATCCCATGTTTCCTGTAGAAAGGATCTGCGACGCTTCCCCGATATCCTGTGTCAGATGTCCCAGATATTCCTGGATCTCTTCCGTTTCTCTGGATTTAGGAGTGATCCTTGCGGCCATCCAGCAAAGAGACTGAAGATGATTTTTCATATCATGGCGTATGCCTTTCAATCGCTGCTGGGACAGGGACAAATCTTCATAATACTGCTCAGAAAGCTTTATCTGTTGCTGGAGAAGAAGAACGTCCGTATTCCTTTTCAGCAGATTGCAAAACTGGCTGTATATAAAAGCCGTTGTCACATTAATAAAAATAAAGGCAGTGATCAGAGGAAACTCCAGGAAAAATAAAGTGTCCGGATAAAAATTGATCCGCAGGAGAAAGAAGACCAGGACCAGAAAGCTGATACCGGGAATTGCCATGATAACAGCAAAATGTTTAGGCGGCAGCAGGACACTTTCCTCCATTCTGATCTTCCCAAGGATCAGGATCAGACACCAGAAACACACATGCATGCTCCCTGACAGAAAGAAAAAGTTCAGTCCGAGATAGCTGAAATCCAGCTTTGCGCTGCGTATAACAGCCAGAAGAAAGACTGTCAGATATAGAGCTGTCACAAACTCAATGGAAAAAAGAAGGATCATTTTCTGCCAGTCCTTCTGATAAAATCTGAGAAAGAACAGGGAAAAAACACGCTGAAAAAAGGGTACGTTCCGGCAAAAGGGCTGATCCATAATAGAACGCCTGAAATAGCAGCCGCAGATAAAAGCAAAAGAATCCTGGTTTTGAGTTTTAGAGAGCTTTTCCCATACTGTATGTCCATAAATCTCAAAAGAACAGCAAAATCTATTCCATACAGGAGCAGATCTAAGCAGATCAACAGGATCTTTATCATCTGCAGCACCTCCTCTCCACAAATTTCAGATGTTCCAGCCGGGCCTGTTCCCGGTATTTCAGGCTGACAGGAATAGAATATTTATTTCTCAGAAGGACCTCTTTCTCGCTGAATGAAGTAATATGGTCCATATTGATAATAAAAGAATTATGGACCCGTAGAAAATAATCCGGATTCAGCTGTCCCATAAGTGCATGGATCTTACCGTAACAGATTTCTGTCTGATCGAGAGATACGATCTTGATCTTTCTGTTCAAAGCTTCAAAGTATAAAATATCTCTGGCCGGTATCTGGTAATGGCGGTTGCCCTTCTTGTAGAAAAAATAGCTTCTCCTCTCTTCCAGATACCGGATCGCCTCTCCTATGCTGTTAACCAGCATATCATATGAAACCGGCTTTTCCAGAAAACGAAAGGGAAGAGCTTCAAAGGTTTTGTAGACATATTCTCTGTGGGCGGTTACAAATATCAACACCATATCCAGATCTGTTTTGCGAAGTTTTATGGCGGTTTCAATCCCGTTTACAGAGGGCAGTTCAATATCCAGCAGAATGATATTATATTTTTTATTTTCCAGATGATGACGGAGCAGCTCTTCACCGGACAGAAAAACTTCCGTTTCCAGGTCATGAAAGGGCATATGCCTGATATACTCTTCTATTTTCTGAGCTTCCTGCAGGTCATCATCACAGATTCCTATTCTGAACATAGCGTCACCTCACAAAGCCATTATAACATTTCTGAGCATGTCGGCAGCATTTATTTACATCAAAAAGCAGACCGATCACAACAAAGGAGAAAGATACTCGCATACATCCTGTTAAAATCAGGAATATAGAATAATTTCTGTAGAAAATAAGCCTGAAGGAGGAATGAATCTATATGAAAAAGAAAGTAGTTTTTTTCACGATTTTGACCACACTTATTTGTTTGGACAGCTGCGGTATTTACTGGAAAGGACGGACTCCGGAATATGAAAAATTCCGGTATACCTGTTCGGATTCCCCGGCGATCCATTCGATCACCATTAAGGAAACGGAGGTTCCTGTAAGGATTTGTACATCAGAGAATGACAAAATATATTTTCATTATTATCTGCCGGATGATGACAGCAGCCGCTACGAAATAGGGGAAGAAAAGGGTACTTTGTCCGTTAAAAACATAACCAGGCCCAACATGGGGATCTTTATTGCAGGGGACGAATCTGAATCCGACTCCTATAAAGAAGTAAAATTCGAGCTTTTTCTGCCGGAGGATTTTGACGGTCGTCTGAAATTAAGCACCAGTGACAGCGATATCTGGACAGGCGCCGTTGCTCTGGAAGAAATGAAGGCCGAATCTTATGACGGAGATATTATCTTTGAGAATACTGTAATTAAAGAAGGGCTGAATATCAGCACCCGCTACGGAGATATCCGGGGAACGCTGGCAGGAGATCCAGCAGACAGCAGTTTAGAAATGGAATTGTCTGCAAAAGACGGAGAAATCCAGCTGTCCTATATAGATGGATCCGTTTTTTCTGCCAGTTCTTCATTGCAAGTTTTCTCCAAACCTTTTATAATTGTTTCATAAAGGAGAAAATGCATATGAATAATGAATTGTCCAAA
>DXIQ01000026.1 GCA_019112785.1 Candidatus Blautia stercorigallinarum | reverse complement strand
AGCTGAGTCATATTTTTTTCTTTGCGGCAGAGAGCCACAAAAGCGCCGAATTTTTCCGGGTCCATTTCGTCACCTCCCGGAATAAGGATACCGCAAAACCGTGATTTTTAAAACCGATGGATCGTTTACCTTGCCATTTTTAATGGCTGGATGGATGGAAATTAAAAGTTTTTCGTGTCTGACAAGAAAAAATTGTTGTATTATACTTGTTTTTACGAATGTAATAAAATAAGTGATAGATAATTCAAACTTTATCTTGAAAGGGGATATCTAAATGATTATCAGACCAGACTATATTCAGGCAGTTACACCATTTATCGACCAGCCGCTGGTGAAAATTCTTGCAGGATACAGAAATGGATATCCCGGAAGATATTTATGTAACAGGCTCTAACTCCAGGCTGATGTCCAGTGAGATATCCACTTATCTGACAGGACGGTTTGTGTCTGTTCCTGTATATACATTATCTTTTAAAGAGTATCTGGAATTCAAGAAAGGAGGTCTTCGTTCTGAAAAAGAACTGCTGGAGGAATATATCCGTTTGGGAGGATTTCCTATTATTGCTTTAGGAAATTACGATGAACAGAGTGCCTACCAGATCGTAAATGGCATCTACTACACAGTAATCTCCAGAGATATTGTAAAGAGACACCGGATCAACCGGCAGGATCTTTTTGACCGTGTTGTAAAATATATTATTGAGAATATGAGAAAGACTTTCTCCGCCAGTTCTATTGCCAAGTTTTTGAAAAGCGAGCACTGTACAGTCTCTGTAGGATCTATCTATAACTATCTGCGCTGGCTTGAGCAGGCGTTTATCATTTATCCCTGCCGCCGCTATGACATTCAGGGGAAAAATATTTTAAAGACGCAGGAGAAATACTATCTTGCTGATGTTACTTTGAAATACTGTCTTTTAGGCTATAACCGGAAAATGCTGGACGGCGTATTGGAGAACCTAGTGTTTCTGGAAATGAAACGCCGTGGATATCAGGTTTATATAGGAAAAAATGCTGCAAAAGAAATTGATTTCATTGCTATCCGGCAGGATGAGAAGATTTATGTTCTGGTCTGTGCCCGGTTACCGGAGAACTCAGACCGGGAAATCGGCAACCTGATGGAAATACCGGATCATTATCCAAAATATGTGGTGACAACAAACAGCATTATTCGGCGCAGACTGAGAATAACCATTTATAAGTTTATCCGTAACAGTTCAGCCTTTCGGCTGAACTGTTACTAAGGGTGGTTTTGATTTTTTTGGTTAGGTTGCGGACGTAGTCTGCGGTATGATATAATACCTTATCTGATTAGTGAAACAAGTGAACGCATTTTCGGGAGAAAGAGAATATGCTAAGAAACAATATCGAATTGGACGTAAAGATAAAATGTATCGAACAGAATAAGCCGCAGTCTAAGATTGCGGAAGAAATCGGAACGTCTGCTCCGTACGTGAGCCGGATTGTAAACAGCGGTGATAAGGTGCTGAATAAGACTTTTGTTCAGATCATGGAGTCGCTGGGGTATGATGTGGAATTGACTTATGTCAAGCGGGAGGAATAAGGATGGAGAAGCCAGAATTTTCGAAAATGGCGAACACAGTTAAAACAAATATAGGTGGTTTTGCGGAAAAGGTAAAAAGTGGTACATCAGGCGCAGCAATTTCAGTAAAAGAAACAGCGGGCGAGATAGTTAAAACAAATAAAGAAAGGCTTTTGCAAAGGCACGATAATGATACAGAAATAGTAAAGGCCGATAAGAAGGGTAAACCGGAAAAGAAGAAAAAAGGCGAAGAAAAAATCAAGTGGGATGATGCTCTGCAAATGGCTGTAGAACAATATAATGATGCCTATACGATTATGAACGATAACGGCACAACACTTTATACCGAGCGAATGCGTGCCGTGGACATGATTGTTAATATTGAGAATCTTATAAACAGTATTGCAAATCGCCCAAAAGCATTTGATGCGAAAATAGCTGAAATAAAAACTCACCGAGAAACATTTACGGAAGCCTGTGAATTCGCAAAAATGGAATTAGAAGCCGCTAAGAAGTCTGCTCTTGGAGCAAGTGCCGGAGTTGCTGCAGGAGCGGCTATTGTCAGCGTGGCACCAACTGTAGCAATGTGGGTGGCTACAACATTCGGAACAGCATCAACAGGTACAGCCATATCGGCGTTGTCGGGTGCTGCCGCCACGAATGCTGCTCTTGCTTGGCTTGGTGGGGGTGCGTTGGCAGCTGGCGGCGGAGGCATGGCGGCTGGACATGCTTTTCTGGCTCTGGCAGGGCCAGTTGGATGGGGAGTTGCAGGTGTAACTCTTCTTTCTTCGATTGTACTTTTTAGCTTAAACAAGTTTAAACTGGGGAAAAAGAAAAAAGAAGAAATAGAAAATGTGAAAAATAATACTGCAAATGTCAAAACAGTATCAGCGAAAATAGAGAAGATGTTGGAAGAGGTAATTGCATTACGTGGCAGTTTAGGACAGCAATATGATAAATGCCTTGTGGTATATGGATGCGATTTTATGTCTATATCAAAAGAACTTCAAATGCAGTTAGGAACCTTGGTGAATAATACAAAAGCGCTTTCTGTTTCGCTTGGGCGCAATAGTGAATAAAGGTGAGCATTATGGAAACAGAGAAAATTCTTAAAAGCAGTCAAGAGCAGGCTGTTGGCGCATGGATTAATTATCTTAATCAGGTTCGATTAGACAGATTGTCAGAAGCCCTTGTAAAACAAAATGAAAATCTTGAGACCGCTATAAAAACACTTGATACAGCGTTTGCTACCATCAAAAATAATATTATTCTCCGGAATCGTGGCGGAGAAAAGGGTATGCATGGATTTATTGCAGAAATTGCAGAATGCGGCATAGGCAATGCTCGTAAACAGATTATTGGAAAAGCTGAGGATTATGTCTGGATCAATGATAATGGTCCAGATGACTTCCTGCGCGGTTCTGAGAAAATACAGCAGAAGTTTGTGCAGTCAGGCGGACACTTATCATTAAGAGCAGTTGCCGAGCATTTACATAATTATCCTCAATATCTGAACGATGGGCACAAATACCAAATTCCTAAAGATCATTACGATAAGGTAATGGCGTATTTAAGGATGTCAGCAGATGACGCCAATAAGCTTCCTACATCAACAGGAGAATTTTCACGTCGTCAATGGCAAGAAGTGCATGACTTTTTTGAAAGCAATAATATTGCTCCAGATAAGTTAGAGCCAGCGATACTCGAATATAGTGAAGTACAACAGGGAAGAATTACTGACACCATCGATATTGAAAAAAAACATTTACAGGAAATAGATCGTAAGAAAAGGGAATCAGCATATCAGGACAGCAAGCCCACCATGTCGGAGGGGATAAAAGTGGCTGGTGTTGCTGCCGTAACTGAAGGGTTAACCACTTTTACTGTATCTGTTATTCGCAAACGCAAATCTGGCAAAAGAATTAAGGATTTTGAACAGAAGGATTGGTTGGAGATCTCTGGCGAATCAGCCAAAGGGACTATTAAAGGAGGAATCCGTGGTATAAGTATTTATGGTCTTACGAACTATACAGCCACACCTGCCTTTGTCGCCAGCGCAATTACTACAGCATCCTTTGGCGTAGCGGAACAGGCGTATTTGTTGAGAAATGGTGTAATAAACGAGGTACAGTTTATTGAGAACTCAGAAATGCTTTGCCTGGATGCAGCAGTCAGCGCTTTGTCATCATTTGCGGGACAAGTCCTCATTCCGATTCCTATTGTAGGAGCTGTTATCGGAAATGCCGTGGGATCAATGTTCTGCCAGATTGGGAAAGATAGTCTGTCCAAAAAGGAAAGGGATTTATTCAATAAGTATTTGGATGAAATAAATGATTATGACCAAAAGCTTTCTGCTGAATATCATCTCTATATTGAACAGCTAAATCGCTGTTTCGTGGAATTTACTGAACTGGTATCGGCATCATTTGATCCAGATTTTAAAAAAGCATTTGAAGGCTCCATATCATTGGCAAGATATATGGGAGTTTCAGATGATGAGATCTTGAAGGATTATGATGAAGTGGCAAGCTATTTTTTAGACTAACAAGTTAAAACAGAGGGTGTTCAAAGGTGTTCATTTCCAAAATGAGAAAATGTGATTGTATCAAATACCTCAAATTAGTAGATCCGGCGGCAGGATCGGGATCATTGCTGCTACAGGCAAAAAAACCTTTTGATGCGATTGTGTCAAATCCGCCATTTTCGATCAATTGGATCGGCAGCGACGATCCCACTCTTATTAATGACGAACGTTTTGCACCGGCGGGCGTACTGGCCCCTAAATCAAAAGCTGATTTTGACTTTATCCTTCATTCGCTGAATTATCTATCCAGCAGGGGGGCGGGCGGCAATTGTATGCTTTCCGGGCATATTTTATCGTGGAGGAGTAGAACAAAAGATCAGAAAGTATCTGGTAGATAACAATTTTGTGGAAACAGTTATTGCACTTGCGCCAAATCTTTTCTATGGTACAACAATTGCCGTTAATATAATGGTGCTGTCAAAACATAAAACAGATACTAAAATACAATTTATAGATGCAAGCGGCGAAGAGTTTTATAAAAAGGAAACAAATAATAATGTTCTGACAGAAGAACATATTGAGAAAATAATGCAATTGTTTGCTGGTAAAGAAGATAAAGAATACATTGCTAAATCTGTAGATAAAGATAAGATTGCAGAAGAAAATTATAATTTATCCGTAAGTATTTATGTTGAAATAAAAGATACAAGAGAGGCTATAGATATTAAAGCTTTAAATGCTGAAATAAAAAAACAGTAAAAAATATAGATAGACTTCGTTTAGAAATAAAAAATTCAGTTACCGAGAAAATCTCGGCAACTGCTTCAGATGGAAAAAAGTATTTAATGCAGTTTTATAATCTTGATGCGATTATTTCAGTGGGGTATCGAGTCAATTCACGAAAAGCTACCAACTTTAGAATATGGGCAACAGGTATTTTAAAGGAATATATGCGCCGTATCACACGTTCCAGTGCGGAAAATCGTGCCAAGGAAAGTTTGATTGTAGATTTTATTAATCAAACTGCTTTAGATGAGATACAGGATAAAGCCAGTGTTCGGGATGCATTTTATCAATTTGCGCAAAGAGAACAGAAAAAAGAAGCGGAAGAGCTGATAAGAGAGGAACAGATTAATGAGGATGCAGCAAAACGATATATTCTTACGTCATTAAAAAAAGAATACGCCAGCGAAAATGGTACAGGCTTGAATGAGGCTCTCCCTAAAATGAGTCCCCTTAATCCAAAATATCATACTAAGAAACAGAACGTGTTTAAAAAAATATCTGCTTTTGTAGAAAAGTTCAAGAGGATAGGCGGAGCAATCTGATAAAAAAACAATTATAGTTTTAAGTATGGTGAAATATTATGAGAGATTTTGTTGAAAACATCAGTTTGCTGCAGAAACAGATCAATAATCTGCAGTTGGAGAATCAAATCCTGAAAAATATTCTGGATCGTTCCGGAATTTCCTATGCACATGAAATTGACCGGATCAGAGAACCTGAAAGGGGAGAGGAGTATGACCCGGATCAGGGCGGACGGATCAGCCATCCCGGAAAGATTACCGTGGAAATGGCAAATTTATTTTATGCAAGATTCTGGGGACGACAGGATGTTTATGCGAGGCGAAGCGAGAAAAAAGGGACGGGAGAGGCCGGTTATTATACGCAATGCCATAATCGCTGGGAAAATATCTGTCCTAAAATGGGTCATAAGAAAATGAACTGCAAAGACTGCCCCCATCAATTGTATAAGCAACTGACCATAAACGATATACTTGCTCATCTGCAGGGAAGATCCTATAACGCTTCCGATGTGATCGGCGTCTATCCCCTATTGAAAAACAATACATGCCGTTTTCTGGTATTTGATTTTGACAATCATGAGAAAGGGGCCGAAAAGAAAGATTTTGCAAATACAGATGAAGCATGGATGGAAGAAGTGGAAGCCATGCGTACTATTTGCACTTTAAACGGGATAGATCCTCTTGTTGAACGTTCCAGATCCGGCAAAGGTGCCCATTTGTGGATTTTCTTTGATAAACCAATCCCGGCAGTTCTGGCCAGAAGATTCGGATCTGCTTTATTGGAAAAGGGGGCGGAGCAGGTGAATCTGAAATCATTTAAATATTATGACCGGATGCTTCCGGCTCAGGATAGTCTTCCGGAAGGCGGACTGGGCAATCTCATCGCACTTCCATTGCAGGGACAGGCCCTGCGAAAAGGAAACAGCGCTTTTATAGATAGTAACTGGAATACATATCCAAACCAGTGGGAGGTACTCTGGAGTAAGCCACGGCTTTCAGAAGCTTTTGTTGAGACGAAAATAAAAGAATGGGCAGTATCGGATATTACGGAAGCTGCAGTCGCAAATGAAACCGCAGAAGAACGGGAAAAGCCGTGGAAAAAAGAAAATCCCTTTTATCGGGCAGACGTGGATGGAAAATTACGGATTGTTTTGTCAAATGGCATATATATAGACAGCCTGAATTTGAAAGCAGGAATCCAGAATCAGATCAGGCGGCTTGCAGCTGTAAGAAATCCGATTTTTTATAAAAATGCGGCAATCGGTATGTCGAACTTTGCTACTTCCCAGTGGATATATCTGGGAAAGGACCATCTAAGCGGGTATATTGAAATTTCAAGAGGCATCTATGACAGATTCATGGAAAAAATAAAAGAGGCAGATATCCCCTGCGAGATTAGTGATGAACGTCAGCGGGGTAGAGATATTCATGTTACATTTAAGGGAGAACTGAGAGAAGAACAAAAGCCGGCTCTGGAAGAAATGCTGAAATTCGATAACGGAATCCTTCAGGCGGCTACAGCCTTTGGGAAAACAGTTGTTTGCAGTGCTATGATCGCAGAGAAGAAAGTGAATACCCTGATTATTCTTGAATCTTCAGCACTGCTGGACCAGTGGAAAGAGGCATTGGAACAATTCCTCGATATAGAGGAGCAGCTTCCTGAATATAAAACCAAAAGTGGACAGATACGAGTAAGGAAAAGTCTGATCGGAAAACTGCAGGGACCCCACGATTCCATGACAGGAATTGTAGATATTGCAATGGCAGGATCTCTGCGTAAAAAAGGAGAGTGGCATCCATTGCTTGATCAGTATGGAATGGTTCTTGTCGATGAATGCCATCATGCGGCTTCGGATACTATCAGAGAAATTTTACAAAAAGTACCGGCAAAATATGTATATGGCGTTACGGCAACGCCGAAACGGGCAGATGGACTGGAAAAAAATCAATGATATGCTGCTTGGCCCGATCCGATATAGTTATTCTGCAAAAGAAAAAGTAAAAGCCCAGGGAATTCCACATTTGGTATACCCTCGATTTACAAGAACCGTATTTCCGAGAGGTATTATAAAAGAGAAGATACATCCCAATGAAGCATATGAAATCCTCCGGCAGAATACGGTCAGAGATGAACAGATCCTTTCAGATGTGAAAGAATGTATAGCAGCGGGCAGGACTCCGGTGATCCTTTCCAGATATAAAGATCATGCGGAAAGATTATATGAGCAAATAAAAGAGTATGCAGATAAAGTTTTTCTGATGACAGGAAATAATTCCAAGAAAGAACATAAGCAGATCCGTGAACAGTTACAGAGGACTGACCCGCAGGAAACTCTGGTACTGATTGCTACAGGCAGTCTGATAGGCGAAGGATTTGACTTCCCGCGCCTTGATACACTGTTCATGGCGACACCGGTCTCATTCCGGAGTGTAGTGGAACAGTATGCCGGAAGGCTGAACCGGAATTATGCCGGGAAAAAAGACGTGATCATATTTGATTATGTTGACAGTCATATCCCGATGTTTGAAAAAATGTATGCCAAAAGGCTGAAAGCATACAGGCAGATCGGATACGAGATCTGCAGCGGCCTGCATGGGGAAAAACAGGAAGTCAACGCTATTTTTGACGGTGAAAGCTACAGGAAAATATTCCGGAAAGATCTGCTTGAGGCCGGGCAGAGGATCGTAATATCCAGCAGTGTTATCAGTGCGAAAAAGATCTATGATCTCATAGATATGTTGAAAGAAAAGCAGGAATCAGGAATAGAAGTGACAATCATTACCTGGGAGCCGGACGCCTATGGCTTCGGAGACGCTGCATTTTGGATGGGGCTACATGAGGATATGCGTCAGGCTGGCTTCTTTATGAAAACAGTAGAAAAATCCTGTGAAAACTTTGCAGTGATAGACCAGGAAATAGTCTGGTATGGCAACATTCATTTGCTGGGAAAAGAAAAAATAGAAGACAATATTATGCGGGTGAAGGATAAAAAGATAGCAGCCGAGCTGATGGAGCTGGCTTTTCAGTAATCAGAGCGATATTGTAAAAATATCTGACCTGGTTATAATACAGATAGGACAGGACTCGGGAAAGGGGTAGAAAACATGGGATTTAAGCCATTGCCGATTGGTGTTGAGAATTTTCAGGAGATCATAGAGCAGGGCTATTATTATGTGGACAAGACTGCTATGATAAAGGAACTGCTGGAAATGCGGGGAAAGGTCAACCTTTTTACCAGGCCCAGAAGGTTTGGAAAAACTTTAAACTTAAGTATGCTCCAGTGCTTTTTTGAAGAAGGATATTGTGACGCCAGACGTTTGTTTCAGGGATTATTTATCATGCACCAGGATAAAGATTTTACCGGATATATGTCCGGCTATCCGGTTATCAGCCTTTCTCTGAAATCTCTGAAGCAGCCCAGTTTTGAATTGTCTTATATGCAGTTGAAAAAGACGATTGCCGAGGAATTCAGAAGGCATGACCGGATCCTGGATTCGCCATGTCTGACAGAGGCAGAAAAGCAAAGATACCGGAATATCTGTGATGTGCAGGGAAAAGAATGGGACTATCTGGACGCCTTGAAATTCTTATCCGCCTGCCTGGGAAAAGTAAAAGAGAAGAAAACGATTATTTTAATTGATGAATATGACGTTCCTCTGGAAAATGCCTATTTCTCTGGATTTTATGATCGGATGACAGCAGTGATCCGGTCCTTGTTCGAGTCTGCGCTGAAGACAAACGGATATCTGGAATTTGCAGTGATCACAGGCTGCCTTCGGATATCAAAGGAAAGTATTTTTACAGGATTGAATAATCTGAAGATCGTTTCTATTACAAGTCCCGCATATTCGGAGTATTTTGGCTTTACAGAGCAGGAAGTAAGGGATATGCTGGAATTTTATGGCAGAGAGTGCTGTATGGATACTATGAAAACATGGTATGACGGCTACCTGTTCGGGAAAACAGAAGTCTATAATCCCTGGAGCGTTATTAACTACGTGGAACAGGTTTGGGCAGATCCTGAAAGTTTTCCCAAGCCTTTCTGAAGGACATCGGGAAAATTTTCTAGAAAAATTAGGAAGCCGGGAGAGGAAAAGCCATCAGGACAAACTGCAGGAGATCATAGATTGGTGTGAGAAGATAGATGAGGAAGAAATCACCCTTTCCTGCTATGGATATGAATCTTACGAATATGGAGGATGGGACAGCGACTGGATCATGAATTATGAGGATCCTTATGAAATCGGCAGGAAGCTGGAGGCCTATTACGAGGAAGCAGAACAGGCGGTATATGACCGGGATTACCAGTCCGCCAGCCGGATTTATTGGAACCTGGGCACTTTAAATATTGTGGCTGTTGATGAGGAAGGCGGGGACCCTGTTGACATGAGTGTAGAGGATATGAAAAAAGAAGGCTTGGCGGAGCTGGATTTCGGAAGGATCTGTCCGCTCACTTTGTACGCAGAGTACCAGGCGGATCCTCTGACGGAAAGAGCCGCTAAAATGTATGGATATTTTTCCTGGGGGATGTTCCGGGAAACTTTTCTGAAAGATATGATGGAGGTTGGAACGGAGCCTTTGGAAGGAATGGAAGAGTTCCTGCCTCAGTGGATCGCCTATTTAAGAGAACAGGACGATACATATACAGCCAGACTTTTAAAAGAAGCCGTTATGCTTTGGAGAGGCGATGAGGGACTACTGGAGGAAGCAAGAAGGATGGCGGATAAGCAGCCGGCGCTGTACATAGATCTTCTCGGTCGTTTCCTGGAAAAGAAACAATGGGAGCAGCTGAAAAATGAAGGGCTGAAAGCTTTAAAGCTTATGGACCGGAAGATGGAGATCCGGAATCAGGCAGCCAGAATGACGGCCAGAGGCGCTTCTCATATGCAGGATAACGCTGCCTGCGGTCATGCCCTGACAGAAGCCTTTTATTCAAAGATGACAGCGGCTAACTACTTTCGTGTTATTACCTGCGGCAGCCTGGAGGCAGGTAAAGGCAAAGAAGGGTCCGGATTTGTACCGGACAGAGAGTATATACTGGAAACAGCAGAGAAAATCTACAAGGAAATTCAGGCTTCCAGACAGGGAAAAGAGCAGAACCGCTATTACTGGAGAAGCCCAAGAGACCGGGATCCCTATATCCGTACAGAAAATGGCTGCCTGGGAATCACTTTCTTAAACGGGGACTATGAGACTGTGTGGAAGGAAGCAAAGAAGACAACGGTGCCTCTGGGCTGGGGCGGAAGATTTATAGAGGCAGGGGTTCCCATGCTGTTATTATATCTTTTTGAAGGCGAAGAAATGGAAAAGGGCATGGCCTATATGCTGGGAAATGTGAAGCACTATCTGAATTATAAGGAAGAATATGGAGAGCCGGATTTTGCAGAAAGATTTTTTGTGTGGAAGAAAACGATAGACATGCCGGAGGAGGACAAGAAGAAAATCCTGAAGTACCTGCAGAAGATCATTGACAAAAGGGTAGAGACGATTGTGTCCGGCCAGCATAGAGGAAGCTACGGTAAGGCGGCTGCGTTGGGAGCGGCTTTGGGCGAAGCAGAAGAAGCCATGGGTATAACATATGGGAAGACCATCAGACTCAGACGTTATCTGGACCAGTTTCCCCGGCACAGAGCCTTTAAAAGTGAAATAAATGCATTTTTATAAAAATAATAAGGACAGAGAAAGGAACAGAACATGGAATTACTGATCATCCGGCATGGAGATCCGGATTATACGATAGATTCTCTTACCAAAAAGGGATGGAAGGAAGCGGAGTATCTTTCCGAAAAACTGGTAAAAATGGACATTAAAGATTTTTATGTATCGCCTCTTGGAAGAGCCAGAGATACAGCCTCCTGTACGTTGAAAAAATTAAACAGGGAAGCTGTGGTCTGCCCATGGCTCCGGGAGTTTAATCCCCGGATTCATCGGCCGGATGTAACAGACAGGAAAATGATCGCCTGGGACTGGCTACCC
This sequence comes from Candidatus Blautia stercorigallinarum, assembly GCA_019112785.1. Taxonomy (GTDB): domain Bacteria; phylum Bacillota; class Clostridia; order Lachnospirales; family Lachnospiraceae; genus Blautia; species Blautia stercorigallinarum. The sequence goes on along the minus strand of DXIQ01000026.1, from coordinate 7,180 downwards.
CAGGACTGGACCAGGGTGCCGGAATTTTACGACTATGACAGCTGGTGGAAAGCGGATGTATTTCAGGAGGCAGATGTAAAAGAAGAATATGACTGGGTAACGGAAAACTTTGATAAGGTCCTGGAAGAACACGGTTATGTGAGGGAGAAAAATTATTACCGGGTGGAAAAAGCCAATAAAGACAAGCTGGCCTTTTTCTGCCATTTTGGCCTGGGCTGTGTGCTTTTAAGCCATCTCTTACATATTTCTCCTATGATCCTGTGGCATCATTTTGTGGCGGCGCCCAGCTCGGTAACTTCTCTGATCACAGAAGAGAGACGGGAGGGGATCGCTCTGTTCCGTATGCGGAATTATGGTGATGTATCCCACCTTTATGCAAAGGGAGAAGAGCCGGCTTTTGCCGCAAGGTTCTGCGAGACCTTTGACGATCCCATCCAGCGCCATGACTGAGAGGAAGAAGTTCTGCTTGTTAAAAAAGCTATAGTGGATAGAATCCAGTTTCCATCAAATATATGGTGGGTTAATGAAGATGAAATACAAGAACTGATATATTGTCATACATGAGAAAAAGGTCTTGCCTGGAAAAGCGACAATTAGGATTGAAAAACTGGGAGTCGGAAAAGACCTTGTAAGATTGGCAGCCTTGTTTTGGGAGAAATTAAGAGAGATAGATTAAAAGTGGTTGTAGAATAAAAGATAAAATATTGAAGTTGAAGGAATGTAAAGGTGGGAGTTTGTAATGAACAAACTAAAAGCTAAAGAATACAAAAGATTTGAAAACATAAAGCGTATTCGAGAAGATGGTAGTGAATTTTGGTCGGCTAGAGAGTTGGCACCAGCCTTGGAGTACAATAAATGGGAAAATTTTCATAAAGTGATTAAGCGAGCCATGATTGCTTGTGAAAACAGTGGCCACATTATTGCGGACGATTTTCCTGAGGTCAGGAAAATCGTAAGTGCCGGTGCAACGAGTAAGCCGGTTAAGGACTATGAGCTTACCCGGTATGCTTGTTATTTGATCGTGCAGAATGGAGATCCACGAAAAGAAGTGATAGCTTTGGGACAGACATATTTTGCTATTCAAACGTATCGGCAGGAAGTGGCAGATCACTTTAATGAATTAGATGAGGACAGAAGACGTTTGGTAGTGCGTGGAGATATTAAGCAGTGGAATCAGCTTCTTGCGGAAACAGCATATGACGCAGGTGTTATTACAAATGAAGAGTTTGCGATTTTTCAGAATGCTGGATACATGGGATTATATGGCGGTCTGGATGTTGATGATATACACAAGAGAAAAGGTTTGGAAGTGGGGCAGAAAATTCTTGATTATATGGGCAGTACAGAGCTTATTGCTAACTTGTTTAGAATATCGCAGACGGAAGAAAAGCTCCGAAAAGATGAGATTACTGGTGCAAAAGCAGCGACAGCTACTCATTATAAGGTCGGAAAAGAAGTTCGGGGTGCTATCGAGAAAATAGGCGGTACAATGCCGGAAGATTTACCGACACCAGAAAAAAGTATTCAACAGGTTGAAAAAGAACAACTTGCCCGATTAAGGGCGAAAGCAAAAGCGGGAAAACTGATGTTGGATGAATAATTGCAGGCTGGCACTGGGAAAAGCCAGGCCGGCAGTAAACGCCTGAGAGGAAAGCGGAAGATATGACAGACAGCGGGGAAAAACTTTTCGGCGTCACGCCGGAAATGGAGGAAGGTTTCCAGAAGCTGAAGGAAATCTTTGACAAAGAAGTATTTGAATTTTATATCCATCAGGGACAAGGGTATATTCCTTACATGATGAACGATGCTCTGGAATGTTATCTGGTCCTGACACAGTGCAGATGTACCGGGGAATATCTGGCCGGATATGAGGAGAGTACCCTGGGGTATCTGTCCGCAGAAGACGGGGAGCGGATACTGGTTGTCCACCAGGGAGAAGAGAATATTTTTACCCTCTGGTTTGAGGAGATCCGGATAAAACTGGAGGGCTATTCCTATCATCAGATCGGCCACTTCTGGCTGGAAGGAAAAGGACAGGAGCAGTGGCGGCAGTTAGTTTATATGCTGGGAACGGTTTATGATAAGTATGGGTACTTTGGAGAGACCATGTGTACGCCAAAGGAGCAGGAACTGATGCGGCTTATGGAGTTTCGGCCTTTCCGGTACTGGAGCCCTATAAAGGAATCTTTGGATCCTTATTATCCGGATACGGCGGAGGGAGCCATGGAAATGAAGAAGATCGCCGGTCTGGCAGGGGACGGGATGATGGCTTTTCTGGCAGGGGTTTATGAGAAGATCCCTTTGATCTTTCTGGAAAAGGTGATCATCCGGAGAATGGAGAGACCCTGCAGCCAGAAACTTTATGAAAAGATCAGGGAGCTGGTGTGCCGGGAATCTGCCCGGTATCAGAACCGGGATTACGGAAAAGAAATGAATGAGCGGATTAAACAAGAGCGGACCAGGATACAGGAGGAACTGCACCGCCGGGGATTTCAGGGAGAGTATCCAAGGTTTTATAAGAAAGGTATGGAGATCCTGGCCGCAGAAGAACACCCTTTTACGCTGGGATTCATGGAATGGGAGAAATTTGATTTCCGGATCCGGCTGATGATCAGCGAAGATTCTTCCGGGAAAGCGAGAGATCTGGGACTGAATGGGGGATTTTTTAAAGGTAAGGGGAGAGAAGGAAGGATATGGCCGAAATCTTATTAGTGGAAGACGAAGAAAGCGTCAACAGAGGGATTGAATTTACATTAACCAAAGAAGGATACCAGGTGGAAACCGCGGGAACGATCCGCAGGGCCGAAGAGATCTTAAAAAGAAAGAGCCCGCAGATGGTGATCTGCGATATCAATCTTCCGGACGGAAGCGGACTGGATCTGATCCGAAGGATCCGGAAGTCAAGTATGGCGCACATTATCTGCCTGACAGCTCTGGACACAGAGATAGATCAGGTAATGGGCTATGAAGCAGGGGCAGATGACTATATCACGAAACCCTTTAGCCTTTCTGTGCTGGTCCTGAAAGTAAATGCTTTTTTTAAACGTATGGGGAATGATGCGCTGCCTTTGATCGAATCCGGAGGTCTGCTTTTTAATCTCTCTGAGATGAAGGCAAAGAGGAATGGAGAAGAAATTTCTTTTACAAAAAACGAGTGGAAAATGCTGAAAATGTTTCTGGAGCATCCGAGACAGATTTTTTCAAAGAATCAGATCCTGGAGAGACTGTTTGACATAGACGGGGAATTCGCAGACGAAAATACAGTGGCGGTAAATATCAAAAGGCTCAGGGAAAAGATAGAAACAGACAGTTCTCATCCCCGATATATCCGCAATGTCCGGGGACTGGGCTATCTCTGGGACTGCGACTGCCGGAAAGGACGGGCAGAAGTCTTATGAGCAGCGGATTAAAAAGATTTCTTATGGAACTGCTTCTTTGTCTTCTGGTAATCGGCGCAGTGGTCATGGGGATGATCGGGATCCGTTATCAGTCCTACCAAAAGGAAATGGAGCGGGCCGGTCTGCTGCTGGGGTCTGATAAAACTGAAGAGGATGTTTTCCGGATTTTAAAAGGAGAGGAAAATCTGCGGAAGGGCAGTACAGAGGAAATACTGGAGCGCTATGGATACACAGCCCCGGAGGACAGCCAGGCTGGACGGCAGTTTCTAAGGGACTGCAGGGCTCTTTTTGCCGGCGGCGGAATTCTCTGGCTGGGATTTGCAGGAATCCTGGGCTTTGAACAATATAAGATGAGAAAAGAAAGGGAGAAGCTGAGCCGGGATATTGCAGAAGGGCTGGAGAAGATACGGACGGGAGACAGCGGACAGATCTTATTAGAGCCGGAGGCAGATATGGAGGATCAGAGCCGCAGAAGGATCTGGGATGAGCTGGATTCTCTGGAAAGCTATGTGGACATAATACGCAGCCAGGCCCATCATGAAAAAGAGGAGACAAAATCTCTTGTAACGGACCTGTCCCATCAGTTAAAGACGCCGGTAGCCGCATTGTCTTCCTGCTTTGACATATTAAAGGATCCGGATCTGCCGGACAGGGAGCGCAGAGAATTCCAGGACCGGATGGAACAGCAGCTGAACAGCCTGAAAAAGCTTATCGGCGCGCTGGTAAATATTTCCAGAATGGAGACAGGGATGATCCAGCTGCATCCGGAGAAGGGAAGGATATTCGATACAATCCTGGAGGCAGTCAACGGGATCTGGATCAAGGCGCAGCAAAAAGGTGTCGAGATCCAGATGGAAGCAGAAAAAGAGGTAGAAGATCTCAGGGTCAGACACGACCGGAAATGGCTGAGCGAGGCATTGCTCAATATTCTGGATAATGCGGTAAAATATAGTCCTTCGGGGACAATGGTAACACTTCGGGCATTTTGTATGACTTCATTTGTGCGGATCGAGATACAGGACCAGGGCATCGGGATTCCAAAAGAAAACCGCCATAAAGTATTTCAGCGGTTTTTCCGGGGAAAACAGCCGGAAGTACAAAAGGAAGAGGGGGCAGGAGTGGGGCTTTATCTTGCCAGAAGGATCGTAGAGGGCCACCAGGGAACTATTTCAGTGGATACCCGGAGGATGAAAAAAGAAAAAGGGACGGTTTTGTCGTACAGATCCCATATTAGAATGAAAAGTCTTACGGTTTTGTAAGACTTTTTTCTTTCGGGTGAAAGTGAAATGAAAGACTGAGCCGTTAAGATAGGGGATATCAAGAAAAGAATAAATATATAAGCAGGCTGGGAACGGGGTGACGGTCAATGTCATCGAAGCCATCGGGAGGCGGATCCGGGGAGTAGATGAGATGCTGAAGTGTGCAGGAAAGGAAGAAAAGAATGAATTACAACAGATTTAAAAAAGAGCTTCTGACAGAAGTGAAAGCCAGACTGCCATCGGAACAGGGATATGAGGCAGATTACAGCGGGGAGAGCGTGAACGCTTCCGAGTACCTGAAGATACGGTACCGGAATACGGATCTGGTGGAACTGCCTGTCAATGTGTTCGCTAATCAATACGAAGAGCATCAGGATCTGGGGAGGATCGCAGGAGAGATCCGGGAGATGGTCCATCTGATCTATGGATACCCGGAGCCGGAACGCCCAGAGTTTTCCTATGCGGATTACGATACGGTCAAAGGGAACCTGGCTGTCCGGCTGGAGCCTGCTGAAAAAGAGGGAGAAGCCGCAGGGAGTGTCTATGAAAAGCACCCGCTGGGGATCCTTTCCGCTTATTACCGTGTGCTGGGCAAAGACGGCGATCACTGGCAATGGACCAGAGTGCCGACACACATGCAGCAGTTCTATGGTGTCTCCCCAAAGGAGATCCTTGCAGCGGGATTAGCGAATACCAAAGAACATTCTCCGCTGAGGATCTACCCGATCCCGGTGAAAGGACAGGAATCCATGGCGTCGGTCACTACCTTCGACCGCTCCTACGGGGCGACTGCCCTTTTGTATCCGGGCGTGCAGGAGGAACTGCGCAGACAGATGCATGGCGATTATTATGTGGTTCCCTTGAATGTCCATGAGATTCTGGCGGTCAGGAAGCGTTCGCTCATTAAGGAAGAACAGATCCGTGTCTTCCAGAAGCAGATGTGGCAGGAGACGCCGGGAAAGGATTTTTTGAGCAGAGGGCTGTTCCTTTATCATTCGAAGGAGAAACGGCTGACTGTCTGTGGAAATCAAGCGGATCATTGCAGAAAACCACCGGATCATATGCGCTGAAACAGATGTCCGGCAAAAAATTACAGGAGGGTGGTGAGGACGCATCGACCTGAAGGAACAGTGTTTCGGCACAGAGATTGAGATGACCGGCCTAACAAGAGAACAGGCGGCGAAAGCAGTGGGCGTGCTGTTCGGATCCATCCCGTACTATATCGGCACTTATTATGGGACATGGGGTGTGAAGGATCCCCAGGGAAAAGAGTGGAAGTTCACTTTTGACAGCAGTATCAACGCCCAGAGACGCCGGAACGGGCAGTGGGTATCGGCAGATTCGGAGTACAAAACAGAAATGGTCAGCCCCAAGCTGACCTATGAAGAGATGGGAAAGCTTCAGGAGGTTGTCCGGTGTCTGCGGAAGAAAGGCGCAAAGGTGAATTCCTCCTGTGGTATGCATGTCCATGTGGACGCCTCCAACCATACACCCCGGAGCCTGAAGAATGCTCTGACTATCATGTATTCGAAAGAGGATATCCTGTTCAAGGCGCTTCAGACCAACCCGGCAAGGGTGGACCGGTGGTGCCAGAGAGTCCGGGAGGATGTGCTGGCAGATATCCGAAAGATGCCTTCCGGGACAATGCGGATGGATGAATTCCGAAGACGGTGGTATCAGGACCGGCAGAGAGGCGTAAGCCACAGCCATTATGATGAGACAAGGTATTACGCATTGAATCTCCATGCTGTGTTCGACAAGGGAACGATAGAGTGGAGGTGCTTTAACAGTACCCTCCATGCCGGGAAGGTGCGGGCGTATATCACGCTCGCACTCGCCATCTCCGCACAGGCGGTCAATCAGAAGTGTACCCACATGAGAAAGACAGAGATCACAGAAAATCCGTGCTTTACCTTCCGGACTTTCCTGCTCCGGCTGGGGCTGATCGGGCCGGAGTATAAAAATGTGCGGAAACATCTGCTGGATCATCTGGAAGGGAACAAGGCGTGGCGGTATGACCGGAGCACCTATGAATCCCGGCAGACCGGAACGAGATAGGAAAGAGGTGAGGACAATGAGATATTATTTTGCCTATGGCAGCAACATGAACCTAGAACAGATGGCACGCCGCTGTCCGGATGCGGAGGCGGTCGGCAGATGTGTGCTGAAGGATTACCGTCTGGCATTCCGGGGGAACCGGACAGGCTGGGGCGTAGCGAGCATCCTGCCGGAGCCGGGGAAAGAAGTGCAGGGGCTGCTCTGGAAGATCACGCCGAAGTGTGAAAAGAGTCTGGACTTTTACGAAGGCTATCCAAACCTGTATGGCAAGAAAGAAGTTACAGTCCGGACTAAGACCGGAGAACAGGCGAATGTGGCGGTTTATCAGTTACACTGAGGACGGCGGAGCTCCGCCTTATGATTACGCAAAGGCTCCGCTGGCACATGATGATTTACAGATCGATATCCAGAGACTGGATGATTATGAACTGCTCACCCAGGAAGACATCCTCGGGGAAGGGCAGG
>DXIQ01000025.1 GCA_019112785.1 Candidatus Blautia stercorigallinarum | reverse complement strand
TATCTCACTTTTACTACTCTTATTGACCGTTTCACAAGTTGATGTGCACCTTTCTCATGCACTGGTTGTAAAGTTACCAACTTATAAAATTTGAGCTTCTAACTCAATCAATAATGCAGCCCTTGCTGCTGGCGGCAGTTGACCCGGCTGTCCGTATGGCCTTAACCCAAAAGGTGGTCGAAAATATTTGCATGGAACCTCTGTCGAACTTTGTATCCCATAGCTTCTTAACTATAAATGATTTTCCAGCCTTTGTCAATTCCCAGTTGGCAAAAAATTTTTCCTGCCAAAAAGCAGGGTTTCCCTTAGTGTACAAGGGGCCAAACGGTCAGAATGGCTGGATGATTACTTTTCCCCATAAAAGAGGCTGTCCCATTAGTCCTATGTCAGGAATATCTATACATTCTCGATTTTGATCAATGTGACAGCCTCTGATATTTCTTATGAATTTTTCATAACAACGCTTTCTACCGTGTCAGCCACATGCTCACAGGCATCAGCGCATCTCTCCAGATAGATGTAGATCTCTCTCCAGACAATGATATGAAGAGGATCGGTACACTCTGTATGAAGCTTTCTCATACTCTTCATAAACAGCTTGTCTGAAGTTTCCTCCAGAGCGTTGATCTGAATGATCAGATCTTTCAGGTTTTTGGAACGGCGGAAATCTGCGAAAGCTATCAGAAGTTCACGGACCTTCTCGCAGCACTGGATCACCACATCTGTCATCTCCAGAGCGTCCGGCTCGATCTCCTGGACATTTCCCATATAAATCCGAAGGAGCACATCCTCTACTTTATCCGTCACTGTATCAATATGCTGGCTTAATTCTACAATATCCTCCCGTTCAATAGGGGGAATAAATTCTTTTGCCAGCCGATCCAGCATTTCATGTTTTTTTCCATCTGCCCGGTTTTCGATCTCGTGTATCTCTCCCAGATATTTTTCCAGCTCCTGAGGTCTGAAATCTCCCAGCACCTTGCGCAGCAGACTGGCCGCATGGCAGGATTCTTCCGCACATGCTATAAAATTATCAAAATAATACGCATCCTGTTTTCTTGCCATTGTTTATCCTCCTAAAAAAGCATCATAAATATTTTTGCCATGATGAAACTGATCAGTCCGCAGCCAGGGAAAGTAAAGATCCAGGTCAGCATCATGTCCTTTACCACACCGAAATTAATCGCTGACAGACGTTTTACCGCTCCCACACCCATAATGGCGCTGGTCTTTGTGTGAGTGGTAGATACAGGAATACCGGATACACTGGCCAGCAGCAGACAGAAGGCTCCCGCCAGGTCTGCAGAAAATCCCTGGAATTTTTCCAGTTTTACCATATCCATTCCCACAGACTTGATGATCTTCTCGCCGCCTACGCTGGTGCCCACACCCATAACAACGGAACAGAGCACCATCAGCCATACCGGGATCAGCATTCCTTCCACACTGTTCTGTCCATTACAGAAGGCAACTCCCAGGAACAGAACCCCGATAAATTTCTGCCCATCCTGGGCTCCATGCATAAAACTCATAAAAGCAGCGCCGAAGATCTGCCCTTTCTGGAAAAAGGAATTGGTCCTTCTCCGGTCCATCTTTCCGCAGATCAGGGCAATAGCTTTGCAGATCACCCAGCCGATGATAAATCCCAGGGCCAGACTTAATACCAGGCCATAGAGAACTTTCACCCATTCACTGAAATTAATGCCTCCGATACCGCCCTGCACCGCGATGGCCGCTCCGGAAAGTCCGGCGATCAAGCTGTGGCTTTCACTGGTAGGGATACCAAATACAGAAGCCGCTACACTGTATACTACGATAGAAAACAGCGCGGCGCACAGAGCTACCAGGGCTTTGTCCGTTTCACCGCCAAAATCCACCATATTACTGATGGTGGCAGCTACAGAACTGTTAATGTGCGTCATGACCAGAACGCCCAGAAAATTAAAAGCTGCGCTCATCCAGATGGCATGGCGCACATTCATACTCCGTGTAGCGACACAAGTAGCAATGGCATTTGGCGCATCCGTCCATCCGTTTACAAAAATAACTCCCAGGGTCAATGCCACTGTAATAAACAGTATAGGATTTGATATGACTTCCTGGAAAAAATAGGAAAATGAAATATCCATAAATGCTCCTCTTTCTCTCTTTTGTCTTTCATTTTTTATTTCGATGATCATTTTTTCCAGCAAAAAATGACAGCCGGAAAACCATCTAAGCCGCATTACATCAGCATTCTTCTCTTTCTTTTTTTGTTTTCCTCCTGTCACTTAGATTTTACACAGATTTAATCCAAATATAACATTCCAGTTTTCTATTGTCAACGGGTGAACCATGCTTTTATTTTACATGTATACTTCTTTTTATTTATCTCCCGGGCCCTCAGGCATATTACACAAAAAAACCTGCTCCGCATCAAACCTCTTAGAGGTTTTTCACGGAACAGGTTCCTGATAAAAATCTGTTTCTTTGTTATCAGATAACTACTATGATTCCCCCGTCATTTGCATACATGGTGCTGACTCCCGCTGTATCCAGGAGTACCACATCTTTCACCGGGATACGCTTTAATATGGCTTCTTTTACGATCTCTGCTCTGGCCGGACAGTTACAGTGGGTGATCCCCAGAACTTTATTTTTACTGTCTGCCGCGTCTTTTGCCACATAATCCACCATCTTTACCAGAGCTTTATTGATCCCTCTGGCCTGATCCAGCTGGGTGATTGTTCCTTCAGGGGTGGATCCCATCACCGGCTTGATCTTCAGGGCGCTGGCTACGAAAGCTTTCAGGTTGCTGAGTCTGCCGTTTTTTCTCAGAGTCTCCAGATTTTCAAGAACAAAATAAGTGTGCTGTGATTCAATGTATTTATCTACAGTCTCTACCACTTTTTCAAACCCCATGCCTTCTTTCTCACATTCCTCGATTTTCAGGGCAATGAGGGTTTCCCCTACAGAGGCGGAACAGGAATCAAATACATGGATCTTTTTCTCCGGCTTATTCTCCAGCAGAAGGTTTCTTCCCAGCACCGCACTGTTATAAGAACCGCTGAGATTAGAAGAAAGCGTCACTGCATATACATGTTCTGCTTCACAGTCGAAAGCCTCCATATATTTCTCCGGAGAAGGACATGAGGATTTCGGACAGTTTGGGCTGGCCGCAACTTTTTTCAGAAAATATGCCTGATCAAAAGTCTCGTCATCTACAATATCTTCTCCATCTACTGTCAAGGTAAGGGGAGCCCGTTCAATACGTTCATCTGTCTTCCATCTTTCCAAAAGCTCCCCGCAGCTGTCTATAATAATTTTATAACTCATTTTTCACAACCTCTTTATGTAGTTTTTAATACCATGTCTTATCATAACACACTTACTTCTATTTGAAAAGGTTTTTCATGGAAAACTCTAGGATTTTTTTCTCTTTTCGTTTATACTGTTATTGGTCTGGTCTGAAGAAAAATTTTTTCGGACCAGCCTGCAAACTTATCAGAAATGAGGCCTGTATTTATATGATCGCTGTAAAAATTCAGGATATTAAAGATTTTATGGCAAAGCTTTTGATCGGCAATGCCTTTGACTCTTTCTGGCTCAGTGAAGCCTCTGTGACCACTTCTGTGACCTACTCCATTGAGGGGAATCTCCACGAAGATTTTTTTGACACTGAGGAAAACCGTCAGCTCCAGGAAGAAGGACGAAATTACGCCCTGTGGAGAGATATAAAGCCTTTTTGTTTTTCCATTATTAAAGGGAAAAAAACACCTCTTCACTTTAAAATCATATTCCGTCTTTCCAGAAAAAATACGGAAAAGCTGCTTCATGGAAGCGGCCTGTCCTATACTCCCGAAGAAATCTTCGGACTGTTTTTAAATTTTCAGTATGACGGTTCCCATCTTACCTGTACTACAGGTACGTCGCTGAAGACTTTTACTCTGGACAAGTCCCTGGATCATGCCTGGGATGAACTTGTCCTGAAATATTTTAAACAACAGCAGATCCTATGGGAATCTGTATAGAAAACGGAGGTTATATTTATGATCCAGGATCTTGGCAGCCACTGCTATCACAATGAATATCATCCTGTGCCCCCAAAGGCCAATGACTGTATTCTTTTCTTTCGTGACCGAAAAGTACTGGTAAAAGTCGCGGAAGATACCTTTTCTTTCCCTGATTTTCAGTATACCGGGGAATATTATCCCCGGATTTATACATCCTATACCTATTTATTTTCCATTGACCAGAAAAATTATTATCTTATCCGGGATGAATCTCTGGACACACTTCCCGGATATACTATGGAAGACATCATCATTTTCCGGAACCTGGGACCTCAGGTAAACGGCTTTGCCCTGATCACCGGCTATCAGCTCCATAACTGGTATGAAACCCGGAAATTCTGCGGGAAATGCGGCCACCCTCTGGTGCCGGACACCCGGGAAAGGATGATGTACTGCCCTCACTGTAAAAACACCGAGTACCCCAAGATCTCTCCTGCGGTGATCGTAGGAGTGCGAAACGGAAACCGGCTTCTCATGTCTAAATATGCCGGTGGCACAGCAAGACGCTATGCATTGATCGCAGGTTTTGCGGAGATCGGAGAAACTCTGGAAGAAACGGTAAAACGGGAGGTAATGGAAGAAGTAGGACTGAAAGTTAAAAATATCCAGTACTATAAAAGCCAGCCCTGGTCCCTGTCCAGCAGCCTTCTCATGGGCTTTTACTGTGACCTGGATGGCAGCGACCACATCATCCTGGAAGAGGATGAACTTTCCGAAGCAGAATGGTTTGAAAGGGAGGACATTCCCTATGATGACTATGATGTCAGCCTGACCCGGGAAATGATGATCCGTTTTAAGAAAGGCCTGGCTTAAAGAAACTGTCCCATTAGGCATGATCATATTAAGAATGTTTGCCTAATGGGACAGTTTTTTCAAATATCCTTCATCAGCCCAGAATGATCAAGGCCATGAAAACCAGATCCGTATTTCCGGTATTCGCAAGGGCATGACCGCAGCCGTCCGGCGTATGGGTCACATCTCCTGCCTTCACTGTACGCTTTGTCCCGTTATCATCATATTCGCCTTCCCCTGAAAGGATATAGTAGGTCTCGCTTTCTCCGTGATGTTCATGATATCCCAGAGTACAGCCCGGCTCGATCACCACCTCAGCATACAGACCACATTTTCCATTCAATTCTTTTTCACCAAGGATATGTTTGATGATCACATGGCCTTTGCCTCCGCACATATTTTCCACACGTTCTACTTTCATTTTCCTTACCTCCTGTAAAAAGTTTTATAAACCAAAAAAATTCCCAAAAACCTTCGTCTTTGAGAATTCCTCTACAGTATATTACCATTCTCTTTCTTTGTCAATCACAGAGAATGCTTGCCTTGACAATTTTTCCCGGTTTCTCCTATACTAATAAGGAACAAACTCTAAGTAGAAACAGAGCAGTCCTTATTCTGCCGTATACAGAACAAATCAGTTAGATGGAGGATTATTATGGATTACGATATCATTATCATAGGTGCCGGTCCTGGAGGTATTTACTCCGCCTATGAGCTTACAAAAGAACATACAGATCTGAAAATTGCCGTATTCGAAGCAGGGAACCCTCTGGAAAAACGCAAGTGTCCCATTGACGGAGAAAAGGTAACTTCCTGTATCCGCTGTAAAACCTGCGCCATTATGAGCGGATTCGGAGGCGCCGGAGCTTTCTCTGACGGCAAATACAATATTACCAATAATTTCGGCGGTACTCTTTACGAACATGTGGGAAGACAGACAGCTCTTGATCTGATGAACTATGTGGATCATATCAACACTTCTCATGGAGCGGAAAACACCAAACTGTACTCCACAGCGGGAACCCGGTTTAAAAAGCTCTGTCTTCAGAACAAACTTCACCTGCTGGACGCTTCCATACGTCATCTGGGCACGGATCTGAACTATGTGGTCCTGGAAAATCTGTATAAGGAATTAAAGGATAAAGTAGATTTTTATTTTAACACCCCGGTATCAACTATAGAAGTTCTTTCTGAAGGTTTCCGGGTAGTGTACGGCGACACATCTGCTGACTGCAGAAAATGTATCATCTCTGTAGGCCGCAGCGGAAGCAAATGGATGGAATCCGTGTGCCGGCAGCTTTCTATCCCTACTCTGTCCAACCGGGTAGACCTGGGAGTCCGGGTGGAGCTTCCCGCAGTGATCTTTTCCCATCTCACCGATGAGCTGTATGAAAGCAAGATCGTATACCGGACAGAGAAATTTGAGGATAATGTCCGGACTTTCTGTATGAATCCCTACGGCATTGTGGTAAACGAAAATACCAACGGGATCATCACCGCCAACGGCCACAGTTATGAAGATGTGAATATGCGGACAGAAAACACCAATTTCGCCCTGCTGGTCTCCAAGCACTTTTCCGAGCCTTTCCGGGACAGCAACGGCTATGGAGAAAGCATTGCCCGGCTTTCCAATATGCTGGGCGGGGGCGTTATCGTACAGAGATTCGGAGATCTGATGAGAGGCCGGCGAAGCACTGTCCGCCGTATTGAAGAAGGCCTGGTCCGTCCTACTCTCAAGGCAACTCCGGGAGATCTGAGCCTGGTGCTGCCGAAAAGGATCCTGGACGGTATCATTGAAATGATCCAGGCTCTGGACAAGATCGCCCCGGGCACAGCCAACGATGATACCCTCCTTTACGGCGTAGAAGTAAAATTCTATAACATGGAAGTGGAGATTGACGAGAATCTGGAAAGCCCTTACAAAGGACTTTATATCATCGGAGACGGAAGCGGCGTGACGCATTCCCTGTCCCACGCTTCTGCTTCAGGGGTATATGTGGCAAGACATATATTGGCAAATATATAATTCTTTCTTACCGGATTCCAGAAACTGAAAAAGGAGCTGCCGCATTAATCAAAATCGAGAATATGATTAATGTGGCAGCCCCTTTCTATTTTCTTCTCCTGCATGTCAGTCTGCTTATTCCTGCGGGCAATGAGCCAAGCGGCCGTACCTGTATGCACATCTTCCCACAGCTGCAGGATATGAATCTATAAATCTTACTGAGCCAGCTTCAGCATGATCTCGTTGCTTCTGGCAACAAATTTTGTCATTTCTTCCGGTGTCAGCTGTCTGTGGCTGATCAGAGCCAGGTCATAAAGCTGTTCACAGAACATCTGGATATTTTCTCCGTCTTTATGCTCCAGGACATACTGCACCAGCTTGTTGTTGGCGTTTAATACAAGGGTTTCCTGTCCGCCGAACATGGACGGATCCATGCCGTACATATTATACATCTTCATCATTTCCTGCATACGGCGGCTTTCCTCGGAAATTATCATCATAGAGGATACATTTTCATTTTTCAGGCTTTCTACCTTTACTGTGAGATTATCCTTGTTTAAAGCTTTCTTAAAGATTTCAGACAGTTCTTTTGTCTCCTCTTCCAGATCCTTTCCGTTGTCCTCTTTTACTGCATCAGTTACATCTGCGTCAATACGGAGGAATCTTACATTCTCTTTTATCTGCTCTACATGGGAGATGAAAGGAGAATCGATATTGTGCTTCAGGATCACTGCATCCAGTCCCTGTTCTTTGAACATATTGATATACTGGCTCTGCTGTACCTCGTCTGTTACATAGTAGATATTGATCTTCTCAGGCTCTTTCTTGGCCTCCTCGGCAGCTTCTTTTGCAGTTTCCTCTTTATTCTCCTCTGTTACCTGCTCCTGCTCTTCTTTTGCTTCTTCCTTTACCTCTTCCTCTGTCTTTTCAGGTGTATTCTCTTTAATGCAGTCTTCCAGAGTAAGGTATTTTCCATCCAGGTTCTTATAAAGGATATAGTCCATCATCCTCTCGGAGAATTTGCTGTCTTTAATGCAGCCGAATTTGATAAACGGACTGATATCATCCCAGTATTTCTCATAGTTTTCTCTGTCTGTCTTGCACATACCGGTGAGCTTATCCGCTACCTTTTTGCTGATATAATCAGAGATCTTCTTCACAAATCCATCATTCTGCAAAGCGCTTCTGGATACGTTCAGCGGCAGATCCGGACAGTCGATAACGCCCTTTAACAGCATCAGGAATTCAGGAATTACCTCTTTAATATTGTCGGCGATAAATACCTGGTTATTGTACAGTTTAATGGTTCCCTCAATGGATTCATATTCCATATTGATCTTCGGGAAATACAGGATACCTTTTAAGTTGAAAGGATAATCCATATTCAGATGGATCCAGAATAAGGGCTCCTTATAGTCCATAAATACCTTCCGGTAAAATTCCTTGTATTCCTCTTCTGTACATTCGTTCGGATGTTTCATCCAAAGAGGATGGGTATCGCTTAAAGATACAGGACGTTTGTTGATCTTCACCATATCTCTGGCCGGTGAAACCTCTACGGTCTCTTTCTCGCCCTTATCATTTTCTTTCTCTTCTGTCTTGGCATCCTCATGGATGTGCTCTACAACTACATCATCATCCCTCAGTTCAGACTCTTCGATAGTTTCATATTCCTGAGGAGCGTTGGCTTTGGAAAGATAGATTTCCACAGGCATGAAAGAACAGTATTTTTCAATCACTTCTCTCATTCTGTATTCATTGGCAAACTCCAGGCTGTCTTCATTTAAGAACAGGGTGATCTCCGTACCAACCTCTGTACGGTTTCCTTCTCCCATCTCATATTCTGTGCCGCCGTCGCACTCCCAGTGTACAGGCTGGGCTCCCTCTTTATAAGAAAGAGTATCAATATGCACTTCATCAGCAACCATAAATGCAGAATAAAATCCCAGTCCGAAATGTCCGATGATCTGGTCGTCATTGGTCTTATCTTTATATTTTTCCAGGAACTGAGTAGCTCCGGAAAATGCGATCTGAGTAATATACTCTTCTACCTCATCCGCGGTCATACCAAGACCGGTATCAATAAATTTCAGGGTTTTCTCTTCCGGATTTACGATCACATCGATCTTATTTTTATGTCCTTCCGGAAAAGTATAGTCTCCCATTACCTCCAGTTTTTTCAGTTTTGTAATAGCGTCGCAGCCATTTGAGATCATTTCACGTACAAAAATGTCATGATCGGAATAGAGCCACTTTTTAATAATCGGAAAGATATTTTCACTATTAATTGATAATGTACCACGCTTATTAGCCATGATAAATACATCTCCTTTTTCTTCTTTTAGCATTTTGGCCTGAATTTCACACCAGACCTTTGTCTAAAGAACATATTAATACCCGGAATCCGAAAAGTCAAGAAAAAATTAGCACTCATTTTAAATGAGTGCTAATAGTCTTCCATTTTCTTCTGAATCTGGGTGAAGTCTAGGTGTGTATATATTCAGCGTAACAGCCACGTTTGTATGCCCCATGATATGCTGCAATACTTTCGGCTCAAGACCCGACTCCGCCAATCCCATCAGGCCGAAAAGCTAAAAGTCCGCTCACTTTATATTATGTGTGTTATGTCCATAATGAGGTAAACCCAGTGGAAGATTATTTCGGGGAAATTGGGTATTCGAGGGAAGGCTTTATATCTTCTGGACGTTTTGTTTTTTGGAAAAGAAAGAACGGCTTTATGATAAATATAGGAACTGAAAAAAATAAAGTTATAATAAAAAAGTTCAAATCAGTAAAGACTTCAAGTGGATTGTAAAATATAAGCATGACAAATAATTGTCAGAATTATATTGTTCGATTATTACAATCACTTGCACACGGCTATCAGATGTGCTATAGTAAGAATAGAAAAGGAACAACCGCCCACAAGGGGTTGACCTCATAGGTAAAGTAGAATTACCACCCCAGATACTCGGTCAAAGTTTAGAGGGTGGTTTTTCTATGCTTTAAAACATTATCGACAGAACGTAAATACGAATGTCAGCAATGCTAAAATGAACGTTCCAAAAGCTATTAGGTCCTTAAAATCAAATGGTCTCCTGTCCATCAGCACCACTCCCATTCTATGTAAGAATAGAGGTCAGCCACCCTGCAACACGATTGCTCCTTGGCTCATTCTATCATGGCTTTTCCATTGCTTCAATCCTTCTTACAAAATCTCTATGTTTTTGCAAAAAATCCCTAAACTCTATTCCGGTATAGGCCTGCTGTTTTGGTCCCTTTTACACTGAGGGTATCATTAATGCCGCAAAACTACAAACACTGAACGCAACTGGCTGTCAATTCTAACCGGAAATGTGTCTGTCTCACCTCTACTACTGATTTTATAATATAAAAGCACTCGACACCGATTAGGCATTGAGTGCTTTATTTGTTTAGTTACAATAAATATTACATCTTTTCTTGTTTGCCCTGTACCTTTTTCTGTACCATTTTTTTAACACATCATAAGCAAAGATAAATCTTACAGTGAAAAAAATCCTTAATTTTATCGGATTCCTCGACACAGAAGGAAAAAGATAATACAAGTTAAAATCTAGCTTGCTCTATTTTTAAATGAGTGCTAATAACTTATCTTTTTTCAATTTTCTGGGCTACAATAAAAATATTCGGTGGATTCTGATGAAGGTTCACGATCTCCAGGACCAGAAATCCATGTTTCTGGATCTTCCTCATAAGACCGATAGGCGTTTCAAAAGAAACATAAGGCATCAGACCCAGCTTGCTCTTCCAGAATTTTTCCACAGCCACAGGAGCAAAACTTCTTGCCAGACAATCGGTAGCTGAAATAAAGATTCCTCCTGGTTTCAGCAGTTTATGGATCCGTCTTAGGACCTCATCCTGATTCTTCATATAAAGCAGTACGTTATATGCTGTTACTGCATCATAGCTTCCGGCCTTCTCGCTCAGTTCCATAAGGTCCTTTTTTATAAAGCGGATATTGGTCCTTCCTGCCTTTTCCGCCTTTTTCTTTGCCTTGTCCATCATCTCCCTGGAGGTATCTATAGCTGTGATCTCTTTGACGCAGCCGGCAAGGGGTATGGTTGCATTTCCTGTACCGCAGCCGATCTCCAGGACTCTGTCTTCTTTATTTAAAAAATGGGCGGATCGTTTTACAGTCTTCTTATAAGCGCTTTTATATTCAGGGATCACCTGCGCGTCATATATCTTTGAACGTCTGTCCCAGAATCGACCGCTGTCCTGTCTGTTATTCTTCATAGTATCACTCCTGTTCCTTTTTGTTCTGATCTATCCTTCCACGATCAGGTACTGTCCTCCGGGCAGAGGAAATACTTCACCGGCTTCCTCAAGCTCCTCATCTGACATTCTCTCTACGTCCATGCCGTTTTCTTCAAAATACTCCCGCACTTCTTTCAGAGAATCCACTACTGCAGCCATGCAGTCTTCCAAAAAAGCTTCTGCCTCTTCCATGGTTTCTGCAACCGGCTCAGAAAACAGCTGTCCCTGATTCTTCAAAAAGGTCAAAATGCACTCATCGCTGTATTCGTTCATTCTCATTTCCTCCCTTATAGTTTGTATGTATGCAGGTCATTTTATACCCATGCCTGTTCTCTTATGATTTTCCCGGATTTTTATCTTTTTTCACAAATTCCAGGATCTCTTCCGGTCTGTCTACGATCAGATCCGCCTTATGGTCTTCCAGTTCCTTTCTGGGGCGGAATCCCCAGGTTACACCTATAGTAAACATTCCTGCTCCGTGTCCTGTTTCCATATCTGTATCGGTGTCTCCCATATACAGGCACTCCCCGGGCCTGACTCCAAACTCTTCCGCAATGGTCAGGGCCCCTATGGGAGAAGGCTTTCTGGGCACCTTTTCCGTCTGCCCCTGAACCTTATGGAACATATCAGCCCCGAAAATTCTTTCCACCACCTCTATGGCTGCCCTGTGAGGTTTGTTGGAAAGCACTGCGATCTTCAGGCCTTCTTTTTTCAGATTTTCCAAAAGCTCCACAATTCCCGGAAAAGGCTTAACATGATAGAACGGATTTTCCTCAAACCACTTTCTGTACAGGGTGCGTACCTGCTCATAATCCGCCTGGTCTCCTCCCGGCACAGCCTCCAGCATCTTCCGCACCAGTTCATCTGCGCCGTTTCCCGCATAAAAATTATAGTCCTTTACCGGTATCGAGGGCAGATGAAAATGTTCCAGAGTTTTATTTCCCACATATGCAATAGATTCCACCGTATCGGCGATGGTCCCGTCTAAATCAAAAATACAGGCTTTATACATGTCTCTTCACTCCCTGATCTGAATTCCCATATTTTTCAGTTCCTGATATAGTCTTGCCACAGGCAGTCCTACCACATTGTTATAATCCCCCTGGATTTCCCGGATAAAAACTGCGCCTTTTCCCTGGATCCCGTAGGCTCCCGCCTTGTCCATAGGTTCTCCATCCAGTACATACTCCTCTATCTCCTTGTCAGACATAGGATAAAAACTTACCTGGGTGGACTCATGGAAAGTAACTGTCTGTACCTTTTCTCCCTCCCGGCTCATTACCGTTACGCCGGTAAATACCTGGTGTGTCCTTCCCCGAAGGGCAGAAAGCATCCGGATGGCCTCATCCCCGGAACCAGGTTTTCCCAGAATTTTCCCATCCAGAACTACAATGGTGTCTGCACCGATCACGGTACCGTCTTCTTTCAGGCTCTGAAAAACCTCCCGGCATTTTGCCAGAGATAATTCCTCTGCTGCTTCCCCTGGATCTGACTTTGTGATCTTCTCTTCTCCTTTAGCGGGACAGACTTCAAATACTGCGCCGATCTGTTCCAAAAGCTCCCGGCGCCGTGGAGAAGCACTTGCAAGTATGATCTTTTTCATGTAATACTCCTTTAGACTTTTTCTGCTGTCTTTTCTTTGTCTGCCTTTAGTATAGCCTGTCTCTTTATGGTATGCAACAAAAAAATAAGAGGACCCGCCTCCCTTACTGGGACACTCGGATCCTCTTTTTTATCCGGACTGTTCGTCAGTTATCTCTTATTGCGCCAGAGCCTTTCCCAGATTTTGGCACGCTCCTTTTGCCTCTTCATCAGGCTCTTCGTTGCAGATCACACCTTCCTGGACCAGATTGGCTCCTGCCTCTTTGCAGTCAGCTTCCCAGCTGCGCATCCATTCTCCGTCTCCCCAGCCATAAGAACCGAAAAGTCCGATCTTCTTTCCCTGCAGACCGCTTTTGCATTCCTCAAACATCGGGGCGAACTCTGTATCTTCCAGCTCTTCGTCACCCATAGAAGGGCAGCCAAAGGCAATGGCATCATACTCTCCCATTTTGCTGCCGGAAAAAGCTGCCGCTTCAAAAACTTCCACTTCTGCCCCTGCATCCTTCATTCCCTGCTCTACTTCCTTGGCCATAGCCTCTGTATTGCCAGTTCCACTCCAGTATACAACTGCTGTTTTCATATTCATGTACCTCTCTTTAAAATATTTTCTATGTCAAGCAGCCACGATCAACTGCCTCACAGGCTTTCCTGCAAGAAACAGTCTTTGATAGACCTCTTCACATTTTTTATATCTGCAGAAGGTTTTTCTGGCTGAACATTCGTCACAGTATACCTTCCAGCATCCGCAGCATTTACAGTTTTTTCCCTGATTTATCATAAATCCCCGGACATCTTCTTCCGGATAACCCAGGAAAAGCCCAACCTCATGGGGAAAGCTGCCATTGTCCCCCATTCTGCTCTTCAGGATCTCGATGGCCTCATCTGAAGTTTCATAATTGTATCCCTGGGTTTTCAGGATTGCTCTGGTCTTTTCTCTTTCTAATTCCCTTCTCAGTTTTTCCATCCGGAAAAGATACAAAAGAGCTCTGTTACCATTGACCTTCATCACCCGGAGTCCCAGGCCTTTTTCCCGGAAGATCTCCTTCCAGGGAGCCAGGACCTCTTCTAATTCTTCCCCCTTTTCTCTGGAATACCAGAAAAGATTGGCTGTTTTTAAACCGGCCAAAGTAGGGGCGCTGTGCCTGATCAGATACTTATCCAGCATTTACCTGTCCTCCTTTGATGTCTTCCAGAACAGACTGAAGAGCCGCTGTGCTGCTTCTGTGTATCCGGACAATAGGGATATTATTTCTTTTCGCTTCCTGGGAAGCATTCATAACCATCTTATGAGAAACTGTATTAGTAAAAAGAAGAAGCAGATCCGGACAGCCCATCTTTTTCTTGATCGATCCATGCTCCTTGACAAATACTTTCGCTTTACAGCCATAATCCTGACAGAGATTTTCATATCTTGCCACCATTCTCTCGTTGCCGCCTATAATTACAATACTCATATGGAATCGCTCCTTTCTAGTTAGTTATTTCTAACCAATATGGAAAAAGAAAACGGATCCGTCTGTCCGTCTCATATTCCTGAAATCATTTTCCGCAATTAGTTTTAACTAACTACTATATTACTTGGTTTTCCTGTTCTTGTCAATAGATTATTTAAAAATTGACGCAAAAAATTGACTATGCTAAACTGAGAACATAGTGCAGTCCTGTTGAAGCGGATTTTCTTCAGGCTGTCAAAACGCTCCTTATCCCGGAGTGAAACAAAATGATAAAGATAAAGGAGTCTGCCAATGAAGCTTTTATTCACTGATTTAGACGGTACCCTGTTAAACCGGGACAAAAGAATTTCCGCTGAAGATCTGGAGGCTATCAGCCGTGCCTCACGCCAGGGGAATATAACCGTTATTTCTACCGGACGTTCCCTGTCTTCCGCCCGTCCTTACATAGAAGAGCTGGCCTCTGTACAGAACCGGTGCTATGCCATTACTTATAATGGAGGATTGATCTATGACTGTACTGCCCGGAAGGTAATTTATGAAAAAACCATTCCCCTTCCCTATGTAAAATATATTTTCGGGCAGGCGGAAAAATTCCATATTCATTGCCAGACTTATGAAGATGGATATGTCCTGGCGTCAAAAGACAGCGAAGAACTCCGGGAATATGCTTCTCACACCAGCATGCCCGTCCGCATTCTTCCTGATCCTCCTGCTGCTCTTACAAAAGAACCATTTAAAGTCCTTACTTCCTGTCTCCATGACAAAGAACTGCACCAGGCCTACCGCCGTTCTTTAGAGGAATGGGCTAAAGACAAGATCTCCCTCTTTTTTTCCAGCGAATATTACCTGGAACATGTGCCTCTGGGAGTATCAAAAGGCAGCGCCATCCGCAGGCTCTGTCAGTTACTGGAAGTGCCCCGAGAGAATACCTATGCCGCTGGGGATGCAGAAAATGACATTGCTATGCTCAGAGCAGCACACATGGGAATTGCCATGATAAACGGAAGTGAAGAAGTCAAAAAAGCAGCGGATCATGTCACAAAATCCGACAATGATCACGGCGGGATCGCAGAAATCATAAAAAACTTTATAGAAAATTAATGAAAACCCCTTCCATTCTTCTTATAAATTGGATTATAATAGAGAAAATATCATTTAACAGGCAGTTTTACTGCAATTATCGGAAATGAGAAGAAAGGATTTGGAAAATATGGGAAATTTTGGTAAAAAACTTTTGGGTGCCGGAGCTTTAGGTGCCGCTGCAGGCGCTGCAGTTTATTACTTTGTAAAGAAAAAAAACGAGGATCCTGATCTTCAGGAAGATTTTGCGGATTTTCAGGATAATGTGAAAGAAACAGCCGCTTCCGCGGTCAATGTTGCCACCAGACTGAAAGACGCTGTGGAAAAATCTGTAGACAGCGCTGTAAGCAAAGTCAAAGACCGTAAAGACGATTTTATTGATGATGATATTTTTGAAGAAGAGGATTCTTTCTCCTCTACAGTAACAGACGCTGCCGAAGAAGTTAAAGAAGCCGGGAAAGAGGTAGCTGCCGAAGCAGCTCAGGCTGTGGAAAAGGCAGCTGAAAAAGTAGAAGAAACTGCAAAAAATGTACAGGAAGCCGTTGAGGAAGAAAAAGAATCCTGACAGACACACCTATTTTTAATCATAATTTACCGACCGCAAAGGGGCGGTCCCTCTTGAAAGAGTAACTTTTAATCTGTATTTATTTCTGCGGGCAACGAGCCAAGCACACATGCCTGCATGTGTATTTGGCGACTGCCGCAAGGGTCAAAAACCCCGCCTTTTAGGGTACTGTAAATCTGATGCTCCGTTGCTTGCAGCGGGGTTTTAGGCTTGGGAGTTTTAGGTAAAACACGCAGATAAAACTTTGATTATGTTCCTGCTGTTTCACCGTAAAACTCCCATTTTTTTGTAAGGAGGTATGCCATTGAATGAAGTATTATTATTAGCCGGGATCGTGATCATGATCTGTATCCTTCTGGGACGTTTCGCCGAGAGTCTTCCTGTTCCTTCTCTTCTCATTTTCATAGGTCTGGGAATGTTTTTCGGTGTAAACGGGCCGATAGGCATACAGTTTGATGATTATTCTGTTTCTGAAAGTATCTGTACCGCCTGTCTGATATTTATCATGTTCTATGGAGGCTTTGGCACCAATATCGCTTCTGCCAAACCTGTCCTTGGAAAATCTATCTGTCTTTCTACATTGGGGGTTATCCTCACCGCCGGCCTCACCGGAGCTTTTATACATTTCGTGCTTCATCTGTCCTGGACAGAAAGTATTCTGATCGGAAGCGTCATCGCTTCAACAGATGCGGCTTCGGTCTTCAACATTCTCCGTTCCCAGAGCCTGGCGCTAAAAGACAATACGGCTTCTCTTTTAGAGGTGGAATCCGGATCTAACGACCCAGTTTCCTATATGCTTACCCTGATACTCATTGCTGTGATGACTGGAGAAAAGATCTCTGTACCTCTTATGCTCTTTCAGCAGATCTGCTTCGGTCTGGCTGGAGGTTTTCTTATTGGCTGGATCGGCATTCTGCTTCTTCGGCATTTTAATTTTGACATGGAACAGGGAAGGACCATTTTTGTATTCGCTATAGCTCTTACCGCCTATGCCCTTCCTTCTCTTCTGGGCGGAAACGGTTATCTCAGCGTATATTTATGCGGTATTTTAATGGGAAATTATTACATACCGGACAAGAAATATCTGGTACATTTTTTTGATACCATCACAGGGATCTCTCAGATGATCATTTTCTTCCTTCTGGGGCTTCTGGTAACTCCTGCCCGGTTAGGACCTGTGCTGATCCCCGCCGTTCTGATCATGGTTTTTCTTACCCTGGTGGGAAGGCCCTTAAGCGTATTCCTGATCCTGGCGCCTTTCCGCTCTTCCATGCGGCAGATCGGCGTAACCGCCTGGTCCGGCCTTCGGGGCGTTGCTTCTATTGTGTTCTCCATATTGGTGGTGCTCAATAAAGTCTCCATGGAATACAACCTGTTTAATCTGGTATTCTGCATTGTCCTGATGTCCATTGCCATTCAGGGCACCCTTCTTCCCTGGGTATCGGACAAGCTTCAGATGATCGATCTCCATGGAAATGTAGAAAGGACCTTCAATGATTATCAGGAATCCACGGATGTGAATTTCATCAAGATCCCGGTAAAAGAAGGGGACCGGCTGGCCCACTGTCTGGTAAAAGACGCCTCTTTTCCTTCCGGGCTGCTGATCGTCATGATCATACGGGAGGCAGAAAGTATTGTTCCAAATGGAAATACGGAAATCCTCCCCGGGGATCTTCTGGTGGCTGCGGCTCCTGAATTTGAAGACCGGAAAAACCTGTCTCTCTACGAAAATGTGATCCGCCCCAACCATCCATGGCTGAACAAGCCTTTAAGTAAAATATCCATTCCCGCAGGCTGTCTTATCGTTCTCATCTTAAGAGACGGCACTTCTATTATTCCTGAAGGAAAGGACGTGCTCCGGGAAGGAGATATCATCGTTACCGCAAGATTCTAAAAAGGCTGTCCTATTAATATATGCCAGGGATATTTATACATTTTATGCGAATTTGTCGAGGGGCATGTCCGCTTGGCTCGTTGCCCGCAGGAATAAAATGTATAAATATCCTTAGTTTTTATTAATGGAACAGCCTTTTTAAATCTTCCATATTTCTTTTAATTTCTTCATGGCCTCTTCTATGTCTTTCTCCTCCATAGTGGCATATCCCAGAAGCACCCTGTTTTCTTCTTTTTCCACTTGCCGGATCCTGTATTCTGACACTCCGTAAACCTTGATCCCGGCTTCTTTTGCCCGGCGTATCCCCTCTTTTTCTGTCAGTCCGTTGCAGAATCTGACCACCAGGTGTACCCCCGCGTTTTCTCCGGAAAAAGTACATATATGAGACATCTCTTTCAGATATCTTACCATGAGATCATGCTTGTTTTTATAAACTGCCCGCATGCGGTTCAGGTGTCTTTCATAATATCCTTCCCGAAGAAAAAGTTCCAGGATCTTCTGATCTGTTCTGGATACAGTAACGGAAAACAGATGTCCCAGAGACAGGTAAGCCTTCATCAGTACCGGAGGAAGCACCATATAGCTGACCCGGACAGAGGGGGCCAGAGATTTTGAAAAAGTCCCCAGATAGATCACACAGCCCTTCTGGTCAAAGCCGGCAAGCGCCGGGATAGGCTGGCCTTTATAGCGGAACTCACTGTCATAATCATCTTCGATAATATATCTCCCCTCCCGGTTCTTGGCCCATTTAAGAAGTTCCATCCTGCGTTTCAGAGGCATGACCATTCCCATGGGAAACTGGTGGGAAGGCATTACATATACCGTATCCGCCCCGGTTCTTTCCAGATCTTCTATACAGATTCCCTGGCTGTCCTGTCCCACAGGAAGGATCTGACAGCCCATATGGATCAGATCATAGTAGGCGCTGATATAAGTTGGATTTTCCATAGCGATCCTCCGGTTTTTCCCAAGAATCACCCACAGGAGCATCAAAAGATAGTCATTTCCCGCCCCGATAATGATCTGGTCGGGATCACAGTCCACTCCCCTGGCATTGTGAAGATATTCTGCCACCGCCTGACGGATCCCGGGCTCTCCACAGGGATCTCCCAGTTGGAAGAGACCGCCCCCTTCCTGAGAAAGAACTTCTCTGGAAAGCTTCCGCCAGGTATTCTGGGGAAAACCGCCCGGAGCAATGCCGTTCAGGGCAAAATCCCATCGATAGGCCGGCGCCGGGATCTCCCGGCCGGGATTTTTTTCAGGGAAAACCTTTTTTTCTGTTGAAAAATAAAGCCCCTCCATCTGGCAGACATAGTAACCTTTACAGGGAACAGCCTCAATATATCCTTCCGCAGATAACTGGTCATAAGCCATATCCACCGTACTTCTGCTGATACAGAGATTTTTTGCCAGAAGTCGGGAAGAAGGCAGTTTTTCCCCTGCCTTCATCTTTCCCTTTTGTATTTCGTTTTTAATATGATCATAAATCTGCCGGTACATAGGAAACCGGCTGTCCTCTTTCAGAGGGATGAGCAAATCATTCATCTTCTTATTTCTCAGGAAGCTTAAAAGAACTTTTCAGAGATACAATACGGTTAAACACCGGTGCTCCCGGCTTGGTATCATGACAGTCTCCACAGAAAAATCCATTCCGTACAAACTGATAACGGTCATAAGCGCCTGCCTTGCCCAGTTCCGGTTCTACATAAGCTTCTTCCACCACAGTAAGAGAATGTGGATTTACATTCAGGCTTCCGTCCTCTTTATTATATACGCCTTTTTCTTCATCCACGATATTCTCATAAAGACGGCACTGTGCCTTTACTGCTGTAGATGCGCATACCCAGTGGATGGTTCCTTTCACCTTTCTTCCGTCAGGTGAATTTCCGCCTTTGGAAGCAGGATCATAGGTACAGTGGATCACTGTGATATTTCCCGCTTCGTCCTTCTCACAGCCTGTACAGGTAACAAAATAAGCGTTCATCAGCCTTACTTCATTTCCCGGATAAAGACGTCTGTATTTCTTTACCGGCTCCTCCATAAAGTCTTCTCTTTCAATGTAAAGTTCTCTTCCGAAAGGCACCTGTCTTACGCCCAGTTCCGGATTTTCCATGTTATTAGGAACCTCCAGATATTCGATCTCCCCTTCCGGATAATTGTCGATGACCAGTTTCACCGGATTCAGCACTGCCATCATACGGGGTGCTTTCATCTTCAGATCTTCCCGGATACAGTACTCCAGCATCGCATAATCTACAGAGCTGTTTGCTTTGGAAACACCACAGAGTTCTACAAATTTCTGAATAGATTCCGGTGTAAATCCTCTTCTTCTCAGAGCGGCGATAGACACCAGCCGGGGATCATCCCAGCCGTCTACAATACCGTCTTCCACCAGTTTCTTGATATATCTCTTTCCAGTTACCACATTGGTAAGATAGAGTTTTGCAAACTCGATCTGCTTAGGGGGATGAGGATATTCCAGCTCTCTTACCACCCAGTCATAAAGAGGTCTGTGATCTTCAAATTCCAGGGTACAGATAGAGTGTGTTACTCCCTCAATGGCATCTTCGATAGGATGAGCAAAGTCATACATGGGGTAAATGCACCATTTGTCTCCCGTATTATGGTGGGTCATATGGGCCACACGGTAAATAATAGGATCTCTCATATTGATATTAGGAGAAGCCATATCGATCTTGGCTCTGAGCACATGGCTGCCGTCAGGGAATTCCCCGTTTTTCATTTTTTCAAACAATTCCAGATTCTCTTCTATACTTCTGTTCCGGTAGGGACTTTCCTTTCCCGGCTCAGTAAGAGTTCCTCTGTATTCCCGGATCTCTTCCGGACTGAGATCGCAGACAAAAGCCTTGCCTTTCTTGATCAGCTTTATGGCTGCCTCATACATCTGATCAAAGTAATCTGAGGCAAAATAAAGTCTGTCTTCCCAGTCGGCTCCCAGCCATTTTACATCTGCTTTAATAGATTCTACAAATTCTGTCTTTTCCTTGGTAGGATTGGTATCGTCAAAGCGAAGGTTGAACTTTCCGTTATATTTTTTCGCCAGCCCGTAGTTCAGTAAGATTGATTTTGCATGGCCGATATGAAGGTAGCCGTTAGGCTCCGGAGGAAACCGGGTACAGATCTCCTCATATTTACCTTCAGCCAGATCTTTTTCTATGATCTGTTCTATAAAGTTTTTGGAAACGGTTTCTTTAGCTGTCTCTTTTTCCAATTTACTCTCCTCCATCTATGGTATTTGTCCTTGGGGACTTATCATTTCTTTTATCAGACTGTCTCAGGGTCTTCCTTCTGCAATCTGCGGGGAACAGCCCGTATCTGATATAGTATCATAAATTTCCCATTTTTCAAAGGCTTTGCCGCATTTTTTATTCTGCGATCATAAAATTTGCCGTAGCGGTAGCAATAAGCTTTCCTGTTTTTTCCGATCTGCACTGGGCGCTGATATTACAGATCCGTCTTCCCGCCCGGTCTGCCCTGGCGGTTACCAGCAGGGCGTCCCCTGCCATTCCCGGCGAGAGATAATTAATATTCAGATTTATGGTAGGGATCATTGTCTTGCCGCTGACGCTGCGGACAGCGGTTCCGCAGGTGGTATCTATAGCCGAGGCGATGATCCCCCTGTGGACCGTACTCATATGGTTCAGTTCCCATCTCTGTATGGGAAAACGAAGGGTTACACTTTTTTTCTCATAACTGCAGCTGTAGAATTCAATCTGCATTTTGCTGTACAGATGATCCGGATCTTTCGGATACAGCTTGTCCATACTCTCCCGGATCTCTCTTTCCATTTGTTCCTGCATTGTCTCTTCCATATTCTGCCGCCTTTCTGTTTTGTATTCTGTCATGGGTTTTCAATATCTTACTTCTACCAGAGTAAGCCCCCGGGCAGGGGCCGTAAAGCCTGCCAG
This sequence comes from Candidatus Blautia stercorigallinarum, assembly GCA_019112785.1. Lineage (GTDB taxonomy): Bacteria > Bacillota > Clostridia > Lachnospirales > Lachnospiraceae > Blautia > Blautia stercorigallinarum. The sequence continues at coordinate 18,458 of DXIQ01000025.1, read as the reverse complement.
TCCCCGGTCTCTTCCTTCCAATATATTCTTGATCTCCTCCGGCTTCCGATCCCCTCTCCCCACTTCGATAAGCGTACCGGTCAGGATCCGTACCATGTTATAGAGAAATCCCTCTCCCCGGTAATCAATCTGCAATTCATTCGGAAGCCGGGTCAGCCGGATTTCATAAAGAGTCCTTACTGTAGATTTCTTCATCTTTTTATTGGAACAGAAACTTTTAAAATCATGGGTACCGGTAAGATACCCGGCTGCCCTTTCCATGGCTTCCACATCATAATTTTCATGAAGAGGACAGAGATATTTTCTTTCAAATACATTTTTATGACTGCCTGTCCCGATCCGGTAGCGGTACAGTTTTTCTCTGGCGTTCAGACGGCTGTGAAACCTGTCGGAAACCTGGCAGACCCGGAGGATCTCAATGTCCTCCGGGAGATAATGGTTCATATATTCGCATATTTCTTCACAGTTAAAATCTGTCTGGAAATGGCCGTTGGCCACCTGGCCCAGAGCGTGGACTCCCGCATCCGTCCTTCCTGCTCCCTGTATCTGTACCGGCTCTCCTGTCATACGGGAAAGGACCTCCTCGATCTTTCCCTGGATCGTATTCTCTGTAGTTTTCTGTCGCTGCCAGCCACCGTATCTGGTTCCATCATACTGTATGTCAAATCGATAGTTCATATTTTGTAATTCTCCTGTTTATCTCACATCTTAAGTTTAAAAAAATGTAACTATTCCGTGAATTTCTCTCAGCAGCTCCGGAATATCCTGATGTTCCTGCATATCTAAAACCGGATATCCCAGTCTGTTCCAATGGACACGGCGGATTATAGAATTTCTGGGATTTTTAGCTTTCATAATGTCTTCATCTTCTGGATCATCAAAATCGAACTCTTTTGCATGAAGAACGATCAGATCATCTTCCTGCCTGTCAGGGTCTTTAATGAAGCAGTTATGTCCCGGTCCAAACTGCCTTGGAACACTTTCTTTCGTCAATACGGGATATGGGAGCTCTTTCCAACTGTACGGATCCAGCAGATTACTTCCCTTTTTTGTCCGCAGCAGCCCGACGCAATAAAGCACTCCCACACTTGAACCTGAAAAGGTCACAAACAAGTCTTCGCCGTGTTCCAGAAAATAAGGTCCTTCATTTATTTCATTTTCTATGCGATCCCAGCCATACTTCGGCCGGCAGATACACACCGGATCACTGATCAGTTTCCACGGCTTTTGCGGATCAATTTCCGCAATACAGAGCGTTGCGTCCCCATTTGTTCCAAAAGAGTTTACCTCATAATGCGCTCTGTCTAAAATCCTGTCAGACCACATTACATAATATCTGTCTTCCACACAAAAGCAGGTCATATCCAGTGTAATTCCTTTTTCATTCAAAGCAGAGCCGTCTTTTTTCATACAAAACACAGGCTCCTCCCAATCCTCTGGGTTCTCCGGATTTCCTTTGCATTTAAGGATACAGGATTGAACTGTATACCACAGACCCTGTTTTCCTATTGTCGTAAACAGATACAATACTCCTTGTATCTCATGAAATTCCGGAGCCCACATATTCCCTGCTTCCGGCTGATCTTCCGGTATCCGGTAAATCACTTTTGGTGCCGCTTTATGAAGTCCTTCTAAGGTATCCGCCGCCCGGATCGTGACCTCTCTTCCGCCGGACCAAGTCATCAGATACCGTCCGTGATAACACATGATAAAAGGATCTCCTGTTCTTTCTGTAAAAGGTACCGGATAATGTTTTTTCTCAATTTTCCATGTATCTCGTACTCTCCGGGGCCCTTATGCGCAAAAGCTTCCAGTTCCTCTTTGTCCCAGTCTACCGGAATTTCCCGCTTGCTGCCATCGCTGTATATCCCTTCTGCTTCCAGCATCTCTTTTCCTTCCAAAACAGATTTTGTGGACAATCTTCTATTCTTTATTTCGATCCTCTGCAGTACCGGAGTTTCCAAAAGCGCCCTAAGGTACTGTTCCTCTGCTTCTGTTATCTCAATTATGTTAGAAACTACAGCATCCTGGATATCACATTGGATCTCCCCTCTTCCGTCAGAAATTATCCTCGCCTCTTTCCGCACATTCTTTATTTCTATGAAATCTGTTGTCTCGCCGCAGAAACTTTCTTCCTCCTGATCCCATTCCAGCCGGTAAACCTTTTTCTCCTCATCATATCTGCAGGCCGGCCGCCGGACCTCTTTATCCGAAACCTTTAAAAAGGATGTCAAAACATATTCTGCCGGTGTTTTCCACTGATAAACCATAATATGTCCGATTTTTCGATTATCCGGCTGGTTTCCCCGGTTTCGCCGGATTGCCAGAACGCCCCATGTCTGATCCTGATAACGGAAGATCCATGGATCTGCCAGGCATTTCGTTTTTCCTGCCAAACCTCCGTCCGTAAAATCTGCTTCGGCAAAAAGTATTCCCGTATTATGTCTTAAAGGCTGAAAATTTTTTCCGTCTCTGCTTAATGCCAAATGCATGGCATCGTTTAATTCGCTGTATACATCAGAGCCCTTTTTGGTATAGCTCATCATATAGGTCATCTATAGTTTCCTCCTACTACAATCACTCCAATTGTCATGCTGACGCCTTTAACCAGACTTCTTGCAAGTAAGTCTGGCTGATAGCCCATTTTTTCTGCTGTCTTCAAAATCATTTGCTTTATCTCCCTAATATATTCCAATATTATAATTCTTTTTAAAAAAGGGTACAATAATTTCATTCTGTTTTAAAACAAATTTCTCAGCTCTCTTTTTAAATTAAATAGATTTCAAAGAACTTTTATTTACTATTATCTATCATTATCATATTTCACCTGTTTTCCCAGAAAAAACAATGCCACCAGATTAGGCAGCGCCATCATCCCGTTAAAGGCGTCGGACAGGTCCCAGATCAGACTGGGGGCCATAATACAGCCGGGCAGAGTGATCAGAATATAAATATAGCGATAGACTGCAGCTCCCCTTTCTTTTCCCAGATAAGCCGCTGTCTGTTCACCGAAATAGGACCATCCCGCAATAGTGGCAAAGGCAAATAATGCAGTCGCTGCCGCCAGAAACTGCGCGCCCCAGGGGATGACCGCCCCAAATGCCTGACCGGTCAGTGTAGTGCCGTCTATAGTCTCTATCCCCCGGCTGATCTGGTCCAGATACAATTCCGGCTGATATACGCCGCTTACCAGGATCACCAAAGCTGTGACTGTACATCCCACCATGGTATCGATAAACACCTCCAGCATCCCCCACATTCCCTGGACCTGAGGGCTTTCCACATCGGACTGGACGTGTGCCATCACGGAAGAGCCCAGGCCCGCTTCATTGGAAAAAATCCCTCTGGCCACTCCCATCCGGATAGCCTGCCGCACAGTATATCCTGCCGCTCCTCCGGCACCTGCCCGGATCTGAAAGGCCTGGGTAAAGATCAGGCTCATTGCCTGTGGAACTGCCTGCCAGTTTGCCGCCAATACTGCCAGGGCTCCCAGGAAATAGATCCCCGCCATCAGGGGCACCAGCTTTTCTGTAAGAGCTGCCACCCTTTTTACTCCACCGGTAACTATCATTGCCAGCAGGATCATACAGACACTGCCGGTAATAAAAGGAGGAATGCCAAAGGCAGATTCCAGGCCCTTGGCCATCGAATTTCCCTGGACCATATTGCCCATTCCCAGAGACGCGATCAGGCAGCATACGGCAAAAAGTACTGCCAGAACTCTGGAATTCAGTCCTTTTTCCATATAGACCATGGCTCCTCCCTTCCACCTGCCCTTCTGGTCTTTATACCGGTACCGGATACCCAGATAATTCTCAGCATAATTGGTCATCATTCCGAAAAATGCGGAAACCCACATCCAGAAGACTGCTCCCGGGCCCCCGAAGATCAAAGCCGTGGCTACCCCGGTAATATTCCCTGTTCCCAGGGTAGCAGCCAGAGCAGTACAGAAAGACTGAAACTGGGAGATGGAATGTTCCTTTTCTGTTTTTCTTACATTTTTTAGCGCACCGAGAGTCTTTCCCATCCATATATGTATTTTTCGGATCTGAAAAAATTTCGAATCCAGAGTAAAGCGGATTCCCGTCCCCAGGAAAAACACCAGCATGCCCGGTCCCCACACCAGACGCTGAAGTCCGTGGATCAATTCTTCCATAGCTTTTTTACCTGTTTTTTGTAAAATTTATGCCAGTTTTACGTTAAAAATGTATCATCCGGTTTTTTAGCGATTATCTCTATATGATTTTCAAATTTTTTTCCTCTTTTTTGTGTTTTTTTGCTTAAAATTGTGGAAATAATCATGGAATAATTGTATAATATATGACATCAAAACAATAGAAGAAAGTCTGTGAGACTGTCTCTGTTGCTATCTTAAGAAAGAGAGGGTTCACTATGAAACAAAACAATATGTTGGCAATGATACTGGCCGGCGGCCGTGGCACACGTCTGCATGAGCTGACAAAAAAAGTTGCAAAGCCTGCCGTATCTTACGGCGGAAAATACCGTATCATTGATTTTCCATTGAGTAACTGTGCCAACAGCGGAATTGATAATGTAGGCGTACTGACACAGTATGAGTCTATTCAGTTAAACAGCTATGTAGCTGCCGGAGGACGGTGGGGGCTGGATGCCAAAAACAGCGGCGTTTATGTACTTGCACCCCGTGAAAAGGCAGATGTGGATTTAGACGTATACAGAGGAACTGCTGATGCTATTTCTCAGAATATTGACTTTATCGACAGCTTTGATCCGGAATATGTTCTGATCCTTTCCGGTGACCATATTTACAAAATGAACTATGCAAAAATGCTGGCTGCTCATAAAGAACAGAATGCAGATGCTACCATCGCTGTAATCGAAGTCCCCATGCGGGAGGCAAGCCGTTTCGGTATCATGAATACTGATGAAACCGGAAAGATCGTAGAATTTGAAGAAAAGCCGGAACATCCAAAGAGCAACCTTGCTTCTATGGGTATCTATATCTTTACCTGGAAACCTCTGAGAAAACTTTTAACAGCTGATATGAAGAATCCGGATTCCCACCATGATTTCGGTAAAGATATCATTCCTGTAATGCTCAGCGAGAACAAGACCCTTTACGCTTACAAGTTCAAAGGATACTGGAAAGATGTAGGAACCATCGACTCTCTCTGGGAAGCCAACATGGATCTTCTGGACAAGAACAATCCTCTGGATTTAAGCGATTCTTCCTGGAAGATTTATACAGAAGATTCCGACAGTCTTCCCCACTATATCGGACCAAACGCAGAGATCAAACGTGCTTTCATCACCCAGGGCTGTATCATCGACGGTACTGTAGAAAACTCTGTATTATTTACCGACACGAAGGTTGGAACCGGCGCCAAGGTTATTGACAGTGTGATCATGCCCGGTGCAGTCGTAGAAGAAGGCGCTGTAGTACAGAGAGCCATCGTGGCAGACGGCGTACATATCGGCAAAAACGCCAAAGTAGGCAGCGCTGACAGCGAACATATCGAGCTCGTCGCAAAACGTGTAAAGGGGGAAGAATAATATGAGCAAGGCATTTGGAATTGTAAATTTTGCCGGAAGAAATGTACATATAGAAGGTATGCAGACCTATCGTCCCGTAGGCGCATTTTCCTTCCTGGGACGTTACCGTGTGATCGACTTCCCGATCTCCAATATGAGCAACAGCGGCATTGACCGTATCCAGGTATATATCCGCAGAAAACCACGTTCCCTCACCGAACATCTGGGAACCGGACGTCATTACAACATCAACTCCAAGAGAGGAAAGCTTCATCTTCTTTATTCCGAAAACGGTATGGATAATGATATCTACAACAATGATATTGCTGCCTTTATCGAAAATATGGAGTTCATTGAACAGGCTCATGAACCATATGTAGTCATCGCTCCCAGCTATATGATCTACACTATGGATTACAGCCAGCTTCTGGAATCCCATATCGAATCAGGGGCAGATATTACACTCTTATATCATTCGGTAGATAACGCAAAGGAATCTTTCCTGAACTGTAATATCCTGAACCTGAACAAGCAGAAAGGTGTTCTTTCCATGGAGCCTAATCACGGAAATGCGAAGAACCGGAACATCTTCATGGAAACCTATGTAATGAAAAAAGATCTGTTTATTGAGCTGGTAGAAAAAGCCCACAAGCTTTCTTCTATGTATACTCTGTCTGATATCGTAAATGATGCCTGCAACAGTGAATTAGATATCCGGGGTATCGCTCATCGTGGATATTTTGCATCAATCTCTGATTTTAAGAGCTATTACGACGCTAATATCTCCCTGATAGACATGAAAACCTGCCAGAGTCTTTTCAGTGACGGCTGGACTATTTATACCAGAACCAACGACTCCTGTCCTACCCAGTACTTTGAAAACGCCAGCGTAAAGAACTCTGTTGTTTCCAACGGCTGCCATATTGAAGGTACTGTTGAAAACTCCGTGATCGGAAGAGGCTGTGTGATCAAAGAAGGCGCTGTCGTTAAAAACAGTGTGATCCTTCCGGATTCCGTCATTGGAAAAGACGTCTATGTAGAAAATCAGGTGGTAGACAAACATGCCAAACTGATCCATGTAAAAGAGATCATTTCCGCACCGGATCGTCCAGGCTATATCAAGAGAAACGATACCTTATAAAGATCTTATATCTGTATTTAAAAAGACCGGAAATTTCACAAAAGATCGTGAAATTTCCGGTTCTTTTCTTTTTTCTGGTTTTGGGGTGTAAAAAATCCCCGGGCAGATACCCCGGGGATTTTTGCTGCATATTTTATTCGAATGCTTTTCCAACAGAACCGAAGAGTTCCATTTTTTCTTTGATTGTCTCGCAGATTGCATCGAAGCCTGGTTTTAATAATTTTCTTGGGTCATATCCTTTACCCTGATTATCTTTGCCTTCCTCGATGTATTTTCTTGTAGCTGCTGCAAAGGATAACTGGCACTCTGTATTTACATTGATCTTGGATACACCCAGGTCAATAGCTTTGCGGATCATGTCTGCAGGAATTCCTGTGCCGCCGTGCAGTACCAGAGGCATTTCGCCTGTCAGTTTCTGGATATCGTCTAATACGTCGAAACGAAGTCCCGGCCAGTTTTCCGGATATTTTCCGTGAATGTTGCCGATACCTGCTGCCAGCATATCTACGCCCAGATCAGCGATCATCTTACATTCCTTAGGATCTGCGCACTCGCCCATACCTACAACGCCGTCTTCCTCGCCGCCGATGGAACCAACCTCAGCTTCCAGAGAAAGTCCCAGACCTTTGCAGACACCTGCCAGCTCTTTTGTCTTCTCAACGTTCTCTTCGATAGGATAATGAGAACCATCGAACATGATGGATGAGAATCCTGCTTTGATACATTTGTAGCATCCATCATATGTACCATGGTCTAAGTGAAGAGCTACAGGTACTGTGATGTTCAGTTCTTCCATCATAGCTTTTACCATATCTGCTACTGTTTTAAAACCGCACATATATTTTCCGGCGCCTTCAGAAACGCCCAGGATGATGGGGGATTTGCATTCTTCTGCTGTCAGAAGAGCTGCCTTTGTCCACTCCAGGTTATTGATATTAAACTGACCTACTGCATAATGTCCTGCTTTCGCTTTCTTTAACATTTCTGCTGCTGATACTAACATAATTAAAGACCTCCATATAGATTTTTCTAAGTTCCCTCTTTCACAGGACTGTATGAGCCAGCCCTTAGAAAACCTACAATTATTATATCACATTTTCCCTTTCAGGCAAGTATTTCTTAATGCAATTTTACCAGAACCATGCTATAATAAATGCCAGAAAAACAGTCAAAAACCACATCCCCGTATGCGGGAAAAGAATACAGGAAAGGAGAGTATGGGCAGCCCGCTGTCCATACAAATGAAAGCATTGAGCAAAAAAAATCTAATCGTAGGTCAGTCCGGCGGTCCTACTGCCGTAATTAACAGCAGCCTTTATGGCGTAGTTTCTGAAGGGCTTCTTCAGGACTCTGTAGATCGCGTATATGGAATGGTAAACGGGATCGAAGGATTCCTTGCAGGAAGAGTTCTGGACTTCCAGGAAGTGTTCAGCGGAAATGATCTGGAAAAGCTGAAGACCACTCCGGGAGCTTACCTTGGCTCCTGCCGTTATAAACTTCCGGAAGATCTGAATGATCCGGTATATCCCCGTCTTTTCCAGAAATTTGAAGAACTGGGGATCGGATATTTCTTCTATATCGGCGGCAACGATTCTATGGATACTGTAAGCAAACTTTCCCGTTACGCAGAAAAGATAAACAGCCCTGTCCGGGTGATCGGGGAGCCCAAAACCATTGACAATGACCTGGTCCTCACAGACCATACTCCCGGCTTTGGAAGCGCAGCCAGATATGTAGCCTCCACAGTAAGAGAGATCGTTACCGACGCCAATGTATATGAGACAAGATCCGTGACCATCGTAGAGATCATGGGCCGCCATGCCGGATGGCTCACTGCGGCAGGCGCTCTTGCCAGAAAATATACAGGCGACAATCCTCTTCTGATCTATCTTCCGGAAACCGCTTTTGATCAGGAAGCTTTCCTCTTAAAGATCCAGGAATGTTTTGAAAAAAATCCCAATGTGATCGTATGTGTTTCTGAAGGGATCCATGATGAAAAAGGTACCTTTATCTGTGAATATGACAACTCCGTAGGTACAGATACCTTTGGTCACAAAATGCTGGCCGGCTGCGGTAAATATCTGGAGAATCTGGTCCGGAACCGCCTGGGAGTGAAAGCCCGCTCCGTAGAACTGAATGTAAGCCAGCGTTGTTCCGCTTCTATGATCTCAGCCACAGACCAGCAGGAAGCTGTATCCGCAGGACGGTTCGGAGTCCGCAGCGCTCTGAAAGGAGAGACGGGAAAAATGGTATCTTATGTGAGAGATAACAGCATTCCATACCGAATGCATCTGGGTCTTGAAGACGTGAATCTGATCTGCAATAAGGAAAAAACCGTGCCCCGGGAATGGATCTCCAAAGACGGATCTGATGTTACACAGGATTTCATAAATTATGCCCTTCCTCTGATCCAGGGGACTGTAGAAATTCCTCTGGGAACTGACGGGCTGCCTGATTTTGTATACCGGAAATAGCAGATTATTCTTTTCATCATCCTGATTTACTGTTGCCAAAAAGAAAAGGAATATCCCTTTCGTCTGCAGTCCTGCAGCCGTTAAGGGATATTCCTTTTTTCCTGTTTAAAGTACAGCTTTCTATACTTCCAGAAGCTTTTTCATCTCTCTGGCAACCTCAAAAACCTGGGGTCCCAGAACAATATGGATCAGATTTGTATCCGGCCAGAACACTGCCGCAGCTCCTGAAGCTTTTATCTTTTCTTCATCTACAGCAGCAGGATCTTTCACTTCCAGCCGAAGCCGGGTGATACAATTATAGCAGCTTATGATATTATCACAGCCTCCGGCCTCTTCCAGAAATGCCTTTGCCATACTTTCAAAATCTGTCTTATTTGGACTTGTTCTCTCTTCCATAACCGCTCACTTTCACGGCATTTCTCTGACGATCTTTCTAAGCTTTAAGATCATGGATGGAGCAACGGAAAGTTCATCGATACCCATCTTTACAAAGGTCTCGGTAAGCTCTGTATCCGCTCCCAGTTCTCCGCAGATACCTGCCCATTTACCTTCTTTATGGGCGTTATCTACTACCATCTGGATCATACGGAGGATTGCTTTGTGATGAGGATTATAGAACTTGTCCAGCTTCTCATTCTGACGGTCTATGGCCAGTGTATACTGGGTCAGATCATTGGTTCCGATACTGAAGAAATCCACTTCTTTTGCCAGATCATCACTGATGATCACAGAAGCAGGAGTCTCGATCATGATACCCTCTTCCACATCACTCTTATATGGCGTGCCTTCTGCCTCCAGCTCTTCTTTTACCTCTTTGACGATCTTCTTGATCTCATGTACTTCTTCCACAGAAGTGATCATAGGGTACATGATAGAGATATTTCCATATACTGCTGCCCGGAAAATCGCTCTCAGCTGAGTCTTAAAGATCTCCGGCTGAGTCAGACAGATACGGATAGCTCTGTATCCAAGAGCAGGATTGTCTTCCTTCCCCAGTCCCAGGTAATCCGCCTGTTTGTCAGCGCCGATATCCAGTGTACGGATGATCACCTTTTTCCCGGCCATTGTCTGGGCTACCTGTTTGTAAACCTGGAACTGTTCTTCTTCGCTTGGCAGTTCATTTCTGCCGATATACAAGAACTCACTTCTGAACAGACCAATACCTCCGGCATCGTTTTCCAGAACATATCCCATGTCTCCCACACTGCCGATATTCGCATAAATATTGATCTTATGTCCGCTTTTTGTAACGTTCTCTTTCCCTTTTAATTCTGATAAAAGTTTGATCTTTTCTTCTTCTTCCTGGATCCGTTTTCTGGCATCCATCCGCACTTCCTCATCAGGATCAAAGATCACCTCAGAAGCAAAGCCGTCTACTACGGCTTCCATACCGGTTTTCAGCTTTTCCAGATCCATATCTACACCGATCAGAGCCGGAATATTCATCATACGGGCCAGGATCGCTGTATGGGAATTTGTGGAACCATGTACAGTTACAAAAGCCAGGATCTTATCCTTGTCCATCTGGACAGTCTCGCTGGGAGAAAGATCATCTGCAACAATGATCACCGGCTGATCAAATTCCATATCCCCGCCGTCTCCGCCATAGAGATTTCTCACCAGACGCTCGGAAATATCCTTTACATCTGCCGCACGGGCTTTCATATAATCATCATCCATGCTGGCAAACATCTGGGAAAAGTTATCTCCTGTAGTAGCCACTGCATATTCAGCGTTTACCTCCTGGGTGCGGATGATATTTTCAATAGATTCCGTATAATCCTCATCATCCAGCATCATCTGATGGACTTCAAAGATCGCTGCACTGGCTTCGCCTACTTCTTTTACGGCTTTATCGTAAAGCTTCTGAAGCTGTTCCCTTGCTTTTTCCTTTGCCTGGGAAACCCTTGCAATCTCTGCCTCAGGATCTTCCACTTTTACACGTTTTACTACATAATCATTCTTTTTCAGAACAGAAATCTTTCCCAGGGCAATTCCTTTATAAACTGATTTGCCTTTCAGACGTTCCATACTTCATTACCTCTTATTCTTACAGATTTGCCTCAAAGAAAGCCTGGATACCGGCTGCTGCATCTTCCTCATCCGGTCCTTCAACAGCGATCTGTACAGTCTGTCCGCATTTAACGCCTAAAGACATAACTGCCATAAGTTTGGAAGCCTCCGCAGATTTTCCTTCTTTTGTGATGGTGATCTTGCTCTGATATTTTTTAGCCTCTTTTACAAGCATTCCTGCCGGTCTTGCATGGATTCCCAGTTCATCCTTAATTGTGTACTCAAAGTTTTTCATTTTAAAAATCTCCCTTCATGTTGGTTTTTATATCTGCGTCTCACCTCAGGCGGTACGCAATAGCCCATATTGCTATGGGATATTTTCTTCAGACTGCGGCTCTCTGGATATGAACTGCCAGAAAACCGATCTCTTCCTCGGCAATAGGTTTCCCCATTGCCTCTTCCATATACCCGCATATGATCCGGGCCGTTTCATTTGCCCGGGGATAGCTGGCTTCCATAAAATCATTTAAGTCGATATTGACACCTTCTCCGGTCCTTGCACGGACCAGCATATAATACAGGTGACTGACAAGACGGATACAGGACAGTGAGTCTTTTTGGAGCTTCTGCCCCATCTTCTCCTCAATGATCTTCAGGCTTTCGTCAATGATCCGGGTAGTCTTTAACGTCTCCGATACATGCTCGTTGGAAAGTCCGGAATGGATATATAATGCGATAAATCCTACTTCATCCTCAGATATCCGGCAGCCGGTCATCTCCTGGATGATCTCTCTTCCCTTTACAGCCACTGCATATTCTTTATCAAACAGCAGCTTGATGTCAGGGATAAAAGGGTTTGGTATGTAGATATTTTCCTCTTTCTCCCTTTTTACCGCAAAAGCAATGTGGTCTGCCAGAGGCAGGAGGATCCCCCGGTTTATGGAGTCGAACACCATCTCCGCCTCATCAATGATCCGGCCCACTGCTTCCAGGTACACAGGTTCTATAACGTTTACCGCATTGACCGCTGAACTCTGCTTTTCTCCGGCTTCCAGAGCATAAACCTTAGCTCCCTGGATCTTTTCAAACTGCTCTCCCGGCTTCTTGCCGAATCCGATTCCTTTTCCCAGCAGTATCCGTTCATTCTCATTGTGATAGGCCAGGATCGCATTATTATTTAAAACTTTGATGATCTGATACATGTTTCAAGAATTCCTTGTTTCTCTTATAGCTTTCTTTTACTGACAAAAAGAAAAAGCATAAACTCATCCGCCTATCACTGCAGCAGCCAAAAGCCACTTGGCCCTTGACAGTTTTTAAGTGAATATACCGGATAGTTTATGCCTGCTCACCAGTAACACACTATCAATATATTGTCTTCTCTATTTTCTTCTGCTAATAGTTACTATATACTAAAGTATTCCCTATCGTCAAGCTGTATTTTTTTACTAATATTTTATTACGTTTTTGTGTAATTTTCATAATATGGATTTTCACTTATTTTTCTCAGCTTCTATCTTCTCTGCCAGTTCTGTAAGATAGACCCAGCGGTCCATTTTTACCTCCAGAGCTGCCTCCGCTTCTTCTTTTTCTGCCATCAATCCGTTTAGTTTTGCAGAGTTGGTCGCGTTGGCCAGTATCTCTTCTTCCAGTTTTCCGATCCGTTCTTCCAGATCAGCGATCTCCTGATCAATAGTCTCATATTCTCTTTGTTCTTTAAAAGAAAATTTCAGTTTTGCCTGACGGGGGCCCTTCCAGTCCCGGTTTCCTTCTTTTTTCGTCTGGGGCTGTTCCGGCTCTTTTGTCTCATCTTTCCGGTTTTTCTTTGCTTCCAGATAATCCGTATAACCCCCTTCATACTGACAAAGGCCGCCCTGTCCGTCAAACTCAAAGATACGGTCCGCCACATTATCCAGGAAATACCGGTCATGGGATACTGTGATCACGATTCCCTGGAAGGACAGGAGGTACTCCTCCAGGATCGTCATAGTGGGAATATCCAGATTGTTTCCTGCCTCATCCATGATCAGAACATTGATCTCACCGGCCAGCACACCCAGCAGATAGAGCCGCCTCTTTTCTCCGCCGGAAAGCTTCTCAATAGGAGAATACTGCATATCCGGTGTAAAGAGAAAACGCTCCAGCATCTGGGAAGCGCTGATCCGTCCTTCCCCGGTACGGAAATATTCTCCCATATCTTTTACATAATCGATCACTCTCTGGGAAGGATCCATCTCCGGCTCTTCCTGGGCGAAATAACCGATCCGTACTGTTTCGCCTATTTCCACAGTACCGGAATCCGGAGCCACTAATCCCGCAATGATCTTCATAAGAGTGGATTTACCGCAGCCGTTCTTTCCGATAAATCCCACTTTCTGATTTTTCAGAAAGATATAGCTGAAATCCCGGATCAGCACTTTGTCTCCGTAGCTTTTGCTGATGTGGGAAAGTTCGATGGTCTTTTTCCCCATGCGGACGGTCTGGCTTTCCAGCTCTACGTTCTGATCTTTAAGCGGCGCCTTTCCTTTTTTCAGTTCTTCCAGTCTTTCCAGTCTGGCCCTTTGCTTGGTGCTTCTGGCTCTGCAGCCTCTTTGGGCCCACCTGGTCTCGATCCGCAGGATACTCTGCCGTTTTCTCTCTGAGGCCAGCTCCATTTCCTCTCTCTGGGCCTTCAGCTCCAGAAAGCCTGAATAATCTGCCTCATATTCGTAAAGACTTCCACGGCTGATCTCCAGGATCTTATTTACAGTCCTGTCCAGGAAATACCGGTCATGGGTCACCATAAGGAGGGTTTTTCTCATATTTCTCAGATATTCCTCCAGCCAGCCGGTCATTTCCATATCCAGATGATTGGTAGGCTCGTCTAAAAGCAACACGTCAAAATCCTGGGACAGGGCCCTGGCCAGAGCCGCTTTTCTTTTCTGTCCTCCGGAAAGAGTGGCAAAAGGGGCCTCCAGGTCTGTGATCCCCAGGATATTCAGGTAACTTTCCACCTGCCAGTCTGTCTGGGGATCTCCCTTCAGTACATAGGAAGCCAGGGTCCCTTCCCGGGGAAATTCCGGATTCTGAGGCAGATAGAGGATCTTTAACCCGTTCTGCCGGATCACTTCTCCCCTGTCCGGTTCTTCCTCCCCGGCAATGATCCTTAGTAAAGTAGATTTTCCCGCCCGTGTCAATTAATAACCAAAAAAAATTGTCACTTTTTAGCGTAGTATGCCACCAAAAAAGCACCGCCTATCAGCGATGCTTTATTTCGTGCCATATTACAGACTTATGATTTAATAAGTCTATCACTGATATTTTGCTGACTCTCTCAATTCCCTCCCATGTCAATAGATAGTAATTTAATAGTTAAATTATTACTCTTAATCCTTGGTATAAAAGTATTTTTTATCATAGGTTTTACGCTTCAGTGTATTAAAATCACGTTGTAATTCTAGAATCTGTTTTCTAGGTACAACTAACTCTTTTCCAATAATAAAACCAGAAAAATGCTTAACCTTTTTGTTAAGTTTTTCAATACTTTTTGTTAGTGCTGGATGCAACAAATATACAGTATTTGTATTTAAGTATATTAGTTTATCACCCGTTATGTACGACACTTCTTGTGAATCAAGAAATTCCTGTTCTAAATTATTCTTCCAATTATGAACCACTATTTGTCCCAAAAGACCTAATTTATAAAGCATAGAAAAAGGATGATATTTGGCCTTACAATCCGCACAATTTTTCTCACATCGTGTAAGATTATTGAAATTTTGGCATATCAACTTTGCCTCAGATCCCATCAATAAATTCTTATCGAACATCAATATGAATTTTTTGAAATTATCCGATTTAGTCCAAAAATTAGGTAATAATTTTATCTTTTCTACATAATAACATTCATTCTTAGATGCATCCTCACCAACATCGACAAATGCCATTTCAGCTGCTTTTTTTTCAATAAGTTCTTTAACCTTTTCCCCTCTTTCTAAAAATGTATCACATTTACGAATTTCATCAATGTGTTCAGTTAACATTTGTCCATATTCCTGTATGTCTCTAGCCCTATCAAACGAATGTCTATATATGCTATCAAAAACAGACTCGGTTAAATGCTTTGCATACGGGTGACATAATTTGTCGACTCCGACAAAAGCAATTTCATATTTTCCCTCCTTTTTCTTTAAATCTGGATCATATAAGTACTCATCTCTTTGATGACTAATGCACTGATTGAAAATAGTTCTTTGCTGTTCTTTGGAATACGACAACTCTTTTGATAAATTCGTGATTTTTTTTGTCCTATCTCCTAATAAACCATTATCACATGCAAAAGCCTCCTGCCGAATAGTAAAATATACTTCAATGAGTTCCTCAAATTCTGTTTTAATAATAGAAACCGCCTCTAGTAGCCCAATCTGTAAATATTGCCATACATTAATGTGCTCTTTGCTTTTAACTTTTTTTCCATAAATTCTTAGCCTTGTGTTTGGGAATGCACTTTCAAAAGTTTCACACCCATAACAACAAATACTTCTACAGGCAGTATTTTCATCTTTACAGTACTCTTCTGACTTATTGGGGTTACTACATAATTCTATTGTTTCTCTTTTTTCACATACTTCGCATTTATCAGGTTCTTGTGCATTAGCCTGGCGTACTGATTGGTCAACTTTGTCTACCATGATAGCCACGCTTTCCTTTCCTAATATTTCTAGCATTTCTTTTATTCTACGTCGAAGAAGAACTAATTGTGGATAATCATCATGAACTATATTTATCCAGTCTTTACAAGTAAGAACTCCCTTCATAACTAAATCCAGATTTTCATAAACATCACATGTGCATAAAGAATAAGTATCCTTTGAAATCTTATTAGAATCTACAATTTCTTTTAAGCGATTGTTTAAATGTACTTCTGGATTGTTTATAGGCCATTTCTTTTTATCTCTTGTATTATTGCTTATATTTGATAATTGATTAACCACATATACAACAATACAATACTGCCATAATACAACTACATTTTCATATTCTAACAATCCTGATAAATTCACATTTGTTTCTAGATGAATAGTATCCGTCCCCCAATTATTCTTTGCAGCTCTTTCTATACCTAAAGGTAATAGTAATTTGTTTTCCTTTAAAATTTGCCTGCTTTTAATTTGCAGTAGATAAGTCTTTCCAATACCTTTTACTGCCGATAATCCCCATATTTTAGAATTTGGTTGTATGAATTCATTTATAATGTTGTTTCTCGCAAATGTTTCAAATCGAGCTTGAATACCAGTTGCATGTTCTGCATCAGGCAACCAAATTGATTCACCATCAACAAGCGAATCTTTTTCATTTTTTGAGGTCACTTTCTTACGCTTCTTACTCGTAGCATGAAATTTCAGCAATTCAAACTCCAATGTTCCTCTATCATTATTAAACTTAGAATAGGGTTCAAATGTTTTCCGTTCGGAGTCCCAAGTAAAAGGGTAGACAGTTACTTTTTCAGAATCCTTTCTTTTATAATAGATAACACACCCTAAGTCGGAATATTCATCTAAATTTTCAGGTGTGCCTTTTCCACAGACTATACAGGGAATATTACTTCCAGAACTAGTATATGTATGTATAGGTATATAATTTTTTTTGTGTAAATCCCCACATAAATAAGCACTTACTTTCCAATCAGTAATATTCCTACGTAGAGTATCTCTATGTAATTTATGAATATTATCAAATGGATGATGCGCTATAATAATAGAAGGATAATTCTTATTTAATTTCTCATAGAAATTACTTAACTGATATATATCAACTATTTGTTTTAAACTGTTATCTCCATTACAATTTATTGCTGTATTTAAATGAATAATATTTATTGTATCATTCCACGTTAGAACTGAAACCTGCTCTGGATTCGGATACATTACAGACGCATATTTGCCATAAAAATCTTGAATAAATTCATTATATTCATCAAAGCAATCTACTAACCGACCTTTGACAAAATGTTTCCGATAACAATCTTGATCTTTGTCAACTTTATTTTCAATGCTTTCCGTAATTTCATCCTTCAGATTACACGGTCCAGAATCATGATTGCCTGGGACAATAAAAATATCCGTTTTTCTCAAGTTGAAAATATCTAAAAGATTTTCTAGAAAAGTGATTGTCATTTTATAGTCAGATTGATATTGATGCAAATCGCCAGTCACTACAATAAATTTAATCTGCTCCTTATATGGCAGTCTTTGATATGCCGCTTTTATTGTATTTATTTCAGTATTATCAAAAATATGTAGGTCTGATATTTGCAGCCATGCATACTCTGAATTTCTCATATGTATCCCCTCCAATCTATATACTAGAGTGGTCTCGGAAACTCTGAACCGTTGAAAAATCAATGTTTCCGGGCCCTCTTCTTTTTCTTTTACCTCAACTTTTATTCATTTTTTTGCATATTTTTTTCTAAAATAAGCTTGACATATCTGCCAGTTTGTGCGGCGTGCTTTGTTGCCCTCCCGGGCCTCAAAGCACGCCCTTTGATTGACAACATATTTCCCTTTCACATTTCAATCAAAGGAGGTTCCGCACATGTTAAAGCACTGGCAGTCTCATCAGGAATATTTACGCTTCCTGCATGAGGCGAAAGTTCATTTCGACTCTTCCCAACGTAAAAGGCTTGCTTCTGAATTCGCTTCCGCCAGGGATAAACTTCGGCTTCTTGATCTTGATCCCGTCAAGGCTCATCTTGCCCCTTTTTATTCCACTACAGGTCGTCCGGCTTTAAACCAGCCCCAGATCATCCGTTCCCTGACCCTTATGCTGCACCTCGGTGTCACCAGCCTTACCCGATGGCTAAATCGTCTTGCTTCCGATGATCTTCTTGCGTTCCTCATCGGATGCTCCCCTTCTTCTCTGCCCCCGCTTGGCTCTTATTTCGATTTTATCAATCGCCTGTGGCTCCAGAATCCCGCTTTTGAACGGCTGGGCAGAAAAGACCTTTTCCCTGCACACAAAAATTTGAAACCTTCAAAAAAACCTTCAAAAGGTGAAAAACTTCCTAACCGCCATTCCGGTATTACTGAAATCATCGCAGACCAGGCTGTTTCCCGAAAAGAATTCCCGTTTCATTATGAAAAACTCCTTCAGGAACTTTTCCGCCTTACCGCTTTGCTCCCTTCGGTATACTCCGGACTCATTCCCTCTGGCGGGCTCATCCTCTCTGGTGACGGTACCTGCGTCCATACCCACTCTTTCCCTTATGGCCATAAGGTTTGTTCCTGTGCCGAAAACGGGATCAGGGTCTGTTCCTGCCCCAGACATTATTCCGATCCGGA
>DXIQ01000024.1 GCA_019112785.1 Candidatus Blautia stercorigallinarum | reverse complement strand
ATCATTGAATTTATCATCGACCCGGAGGAAATGGTATATCCTATGATCAAACCGGGCGGAACCTTAGAAGATATGATTATGGATTGTTAGGAGGACGGGAAAATGGAAAAAGGAATGAAAAAAAGATGGATTTCTTTATATGTAGAAAATCAGGTAGGTGTGCTGTCCAAGATTTCCGGGCTTTTTGCCGGAAAAAGCTATAACCTGGACAGTCTGACAGTAGGTACCACAGAGGATCCTACCGTCTCCCGCATGACCATCGCCACTGTCAGCGATGACGAAACCTTTGAACAGATCAAAAAACAGCTGAACCGTATGGTGGAGGTCATCAAAGTCATTGACTTTACCGACATTTTCATCCGTATGAAGGAGATCCTCTATATTAAGGTAAAAAAATGTACACCAGCAGATAAAGTGGAACTTTTCCAGATCGCAGAAACTTTTAAAGCCAGAGTCATTGATTACGGAAAAGACAGTCTTCTTCTGGAATTTGTCCAGACCGCTACTAAAAACGACGCAGTTATCAAACTGATCAAAGAAGAATTTAAGACCATAGAAGTTGTTCGGGGAGGAAGCGTAGGTATTGAATCCATCAGTATGATGGAACGCTGATCATCCGGCAAAAAAAGAACCGGGATATGAAAGGATCTTACCGTCTCATACCTCGGTTCTTTTTTAACTGGTTCTTATTCTCTTGTTCTTTTTTCTGCATCTTACTATTCCGCCATTTCCATCAGATTAAAATCTTTCGTGAAAATCTCCGGAACAAACACAATGCAGGTTTGCAAAATAAACAGCGTTATCTTCTACGTATTTTGCAAGACGCTCTACAAAAGAAAGTCTCTTTGTTACATTATTGTCATTCATCATTGTTTTCATAATTCTTATCTCCTGTTTGAAATCTCTTGTTTTCTTTGTTACAGCCATATGTTATCATGAAAAAAATAAGGGTTTTAGATATTTTATTGACTGCTTTTAGGTCAAAATTGACTTTTCAAGGAGGTTTTTACATGAAACAGGCCATTTATGAACACCTCTATGATCTGGAAAATACCAATATTGCCATTCACTACTACACTAACCGGGGCTCCTATTTTCCCGCCCACTGGCACCCGGCCATTGAGTTGATGTATATTCTTAACGGCACCGGCGAGATCATTGTAGGAGGCACCAGACATATCCTTGTCCCGGGAGAATTTATCGTGATAGATTCTAATCAGATACATGAGTCTCAATGCGCCCAGGCTTCCATGGGAGTTACGATCCATGTAGCCAGAGAGTTTCTGGAATCCTATACAGAAGATTCCTCTCTGCCTGGTATTGACTGTATGCGGGATACCCTGCAAAAAGAAAAGCTGCCCATCTACCTGGAAATATGCAGTCTCTTCAAAAAGCTGGTTCCCATGTATATCCAACAGCCGGCGGCTATTCGCCTGGGCAGCGAGGCGATTGTTATGGAAATCCTCTTTCACCTGCTTAATCATTTTTCTTATCAGCTCCCGGCCTCTCAGATTCCCGGGACAGCCAGAAATCAGGAGCGGCTTCAGGAAATCCTCTTATATGTGGAAAAAAATTACCGGCATCCCATTCTTCTGGAGGATATTGCCGGAGAACTGGGACTGAACCGGGAATATTTCTGCCGTTTTTTCAAACAGCAGATGGGAGTGAATTTTACCCGCCATGTTAACCAGGTACGGCTCTCCCATATCCATCACGAACTGATTGCCACAGAAGATCCTATTATGGAGATCGTAGACCGAAACGGCTTTACCAATTATAAGCTTTTTCACAAACTTTTTCGTGAGATCTACGGCTGCACTCCCAGAGAAGCCCGCCAGGAAGCAAAAGAGGCCCAGGAAAAATCCTCTCATATAAAGCAGATCCTTCCGGAATAATTTCCATATTCTTTTTTTCGTGAAAAACACAAATTTTCCACATTTATATTGTAAACTTGAAGAAATACTATGTTGAGGAGAGTTTGACATGAAAAAAGAAAACCGAAAACTTGCCCAGCAGCGCCGGGCACAGGAAAGACAAAAACAGGAAAAAATCAGAAAGCTGAAGAAATTTCTGGCCTGGTTTATACCCGGTATCATCATCCTGCTTCTGGTCATTGTTCTGGTGGCAGACGCCGTAAGGAATTCCGGATCTGAGGATTCTCAGGAAGCAGAAACTACCGAAAGCACTTCCGATACCGGATCTGAGGATACCAGTTCAGAAGACAGCAGCGCGGAAGAAGATTCCCAGGAAAGCGGCTCTTCCACCCTGTCTACGGATACTTCTCTTACCGTAGAAGACGGGGATACCGTCAATATCGACTATGTAGGTTCCATTGACGGAGTAAAGTTTGACGGCGGCAGCACCAACGGACAGGGAACAGATCTGACCATCGGCTCCGGACTGTATATTGACGACTTCGAAGAGCAGCTCATCGGATCCCATCCGGGAGACACGGTAGGCGTAAATGTTACCTTCCCGGAAGATTATAACTCCGAAGACCTTCAGGGAAAAGATGCCCTCTTTGTGGTGACCATTAACGGCATCTATCAGAACGATTAATTGTAAAACTGCGAAAATCCCCCGAATAAAGGCTGGACACTTTATCCAAGGGATTTTCTTTGTTTTTATTTATTTAGCCGTTCCGGGCAAAAAGTTTTCTTTTTGCCCCTCTTACAGAGAAAAAGCAGATCAGACTGAAAAGAACCAGAACAAACAAAGCGCTCCACACATTTATCCGGATCAGATCCTCTTGCATGACTTCTCCCAATGCCCTGACGGAAAAGTAAGAGGATATGGTCATCAGCAGGAAAGGACAGTAATAAGCGAAACAGATTTCATTTCTCACAGCTTTTCCCAATGTTTTCCGGGGTATCCCCATTTTTTCCAGGATTTCGTATCTTTCCCTGTCCTCATAGGCTTCATTCCCGATCTTCAGGAAAATAATGCTTCCCGCCGCCAGCATCAGGGTAACAAACATGAAAAGGCACAGGGAGTAAGTTACCCGGATATAGCTGTCTTCATTTAAGGAATCCTCCGTATAACTGACTCCTGTCATGCCCTCCTCTCCCCGCTGGACAAGTTCCTGGAGCCAGGGTCTGGAGGCTTCTATATTGCCGGGATTTTCCAGACGATAATTATAGATATAGATCAGACTGCCCTGGCTTTTCAGCTCCTCGAAGGTTTTATCTGACACGATATAAGCCTCTGCATAGGTCTGGAGCTTTCCAAGATAAGGAGTTGTGGTAACGTCCACCTCCTCATAGGTTTTCTCTCCGATATTTACAGTTGCAGGTTCATTGGTATCCACCAGGCTGAAAAGAATCTCATGAAAAAGTTCAACCACCTGGTCATCTTCCAGTTCCTGGTATGGAAATTCCAACCCTGCTTTTTTTGCACCTTCTTTTACCTGGGAGTAGGGTACAAGAACATACATTGTCTGGTTATATTTTGTATGAAACATTTCTGAAGGAAGGTTTAAAAGTGTATATTCATTCCAGTATTCTACAGGATTTTCCTCTTCGATCCCCTGTAAGATTTCCTCACCGTCCAGCGTCCCGTCATAGTTCACTACCTGACAGGAATAAACCTGATCAAAATTTTCCATTCTGTCATACCGTTGTTTCATGGCAATGGCCAGAGCCATTAAAGTCACTGAACAGATCATCAAAACCGTCACCATAGCATAGGTCCGGTAGTTCTTTTTTATCCGGAAAGCCAGGTTATTGATCCACAGTGTTCTTTCTTTCCGGTAAAGAAAATTTTTATTTCTGGTAAAGAGTCTGAGAATCCCCGGTATCAGCCCGGAATAGAGGAGATAAACGCCCAATATGACCAGGATCACCGCCTGTATCATACGGGTAAGTCCCTGGGGTCCGCCTGTATCCAGAGCAGCCAGATATCCCAAAATAAGCGCTGCCGTTCCTGCCAGTATCCTGAGAACAGTGATCACTTTATTCTCCTGACGGATTTCTTTTTGTCTGGCTCCTGACAGCAGATTCAGCACACTGCTGTTTTTAAGAGTATGGCAGCCTTTCAGGATCATAAATCCATAAATGACCAGGAACATTCCTCCTGTATTCAGTACCGGCCGAATGGAAAAAGAAAACTCCACATCCACACTGATCTCCGACAATTTTAGCAGCAACATCTGAAACAATTTTGAGAATAAAACACCGAAGGCCAAGCCAAAGATCAGAGAAAAGAGCCCTACCATAGCGGATTCCAGAGCATACATTCTGCTGATCCTTTTATTATCCAATCCCATAAAAATATAAATGCCGATCTCTTTTTTCCTCTGATTCAAAAAAACATTGGTGGCGTACCAGATAAAGAAAAAAAGAAAGACGGCAAATACAACAGAGGCTGCCTGGATGACTATATCAATGAGATCCTTCCTGAATTCCATCAGCACGTCCATGGCCTGGGAATAGATAACATTCTGGAAATTAAAGAAAACAAACACTGAGAAGGACAAAGACAGGATCAGCATGCCGAATTCCCGCACACTTCTCTTAAAATTGCTGACTGCCAGTCGAAAAAGGCTCATTCCCGGTCACCTCCCATAGAGGCCAGCATGGCCATGATCTCATCATAAAATCCTTTTCTGCTCTC
Organism: Candidatus Blautia stercorigallinarum; assembly: GCA_019112785.1. Classification (GTDB taxonomy): domain Bacteria; phylum Bacillota; class Clostridia; order Lachnospirales; family Lachnospiraceae; genus Blautia; species Blautia stercorigallinarum. The sequence continues at coordinate 28,210 of DXIQ01000024.1, read as the reverse complement.
CTGACGATTAAGGCAGCACTGGATCCTGCCATCTTTGAGAAAATACACCTGTTTTGCATAACTGGCGCAGTAGGCGTCATGGGTTACCATGACGATAGTGGCCTTTCCCGCCTCGTTGGCAGCCTTAAGACAGCACAGCAGATCCCGCCCGGATTTCGAATCCAAAGCCCCGGTAGGCTCGTCAGCAAAGAGGATCCTGGGATTGGTGATCAGGGCTCTTGCGCTGGCTGCCCGCTGTTTCTGTCCGCCGGAAAGCTGGTAAGGATATTTTCCCAGATGTGGCTCCAGGCCGAAAATTGCGGCAGTCTCTCTAACCCGCTTTAGAATCTCTCCTGTCTTTACTCCGTTAAGGGACAGAGGAAGGGCAATATTATCCTGAAGAGTCATATTATCCAGAAGATTGTAGTCCTGGAAAATAAAACCGATCTTGTCTCTGCGCACCAGAGAAAGCTCCTTATTTTTCATCTCCACAATATTCTCTCCTTCCAGAAGGATTTCTCCCCGGGAGGGCTTATCCAGGGTAGAAAGCATGTTGAGAAGGGTAGTTTTTCCCGCCCCGCTGGGTCCCATGATCCCGATAAAATCCCCCTGGAAAATGTCCAGGCTGATATCCCGCAGCACCCAGGTCTGGTAGCCTCTGCGGCCGTAGCTTTTTGATAGATTTCGGATTTCCAATATTTTATTCATTTCTATATTACCTCCTGTCTGTATACCAGCATAGCAGAGAGGCCGCCGAAAATCCTTACATCTGCCTGACAGTTTCTGTCCGTATCTAACATTTCTGAAAGATACCCGCCATGTACAAGGGTATCCTTATAAAAGCAAATGCTCTGAAAGATCCTGAAACCGAAACTCAAACCGGCTGCCCTTCCCCGGTTCCGAAAACACCCGGATCTCTATGTGAAGAAGTTCACAGATTTCTTTAACAAAATACAGGCCCATTCCTGTAGAGCGGTAATCCCCTTTCCGGTGATTTTTTCCCACAAAGCCTTTCCGGAAGATATACGGCAGGTCCTCAGGAGCGATCCCCAGACCATTATCCTCCACATACAGCGTGACACTACCCTGTTCTTCCTGGACACTCTTAAAAGCCAGAAAAGGATAGCAGCTCCGGTATTTCACCGCGTTTTGTATCAGCTGATCCAGAAGATAGACCAGCCATCTTTTATCTGTATATACCTGGATCTTCCCGGTTTCTTCCTTTATCTCAAAGTTATGATGTATAAGAAAATAGGACTGATTTTTCAGGGCTTCTCCTACAGCTTCTTTCAGAGAAATCTTTTCAAAACGGACATCATGTTCCGGATGGTGAAGCTTGCTTCCCAGCATGACTGTGTGGATCAGACTTTCCAGTCTGGCAATACTGTCCTTCATCTGGCGGCTGGCTTCCCGGTCCTGATTCCGTTCATTGATCAGCTTCAGTGCGGCCAGGGGAAGCTTGGCCTCATGGGACCATTTCCCTATATATTCGATCAGATCCTCCTGTTCTCCCAGAAGCCGCCTCACTTCTCTGCGTTGTTCCTCTTCTTTCTTCTGGATATATGCGGCGCTTCTCTTTCCGAACAGTTTTTCCTGGTCCGCCGGTGTCAGAGAAATCTTTCCTTTCAGGTAGTCCCCTGCTCTTTTCCAGCGGAAAAAATCCCAGATAAAACCTGTCAAAGCGGCTGCCAAAAAGAGCAGATCCAGATACAGAAGATCCTGAAAATAGAGATGAGAAGCGCATAAAAAGACCAGATAAAAATTCCCAAAACACCCCAGAAAAAGCAGGATCAGAAAGATTCCTGCCCTGTCTTTTAAATAGTCTTTCATTCCAGGTAATACCCCTTTCCTTTCTTTGTATGGATGCAGGAGATCCCCGGTGCAAAAGCGGAGATTTTTGCCCGAAGCCTGGATACCAGCACTGTAAGAGAAGCGTCTGTCACATACTCATCTGTACTCCAGAGATACTCCATAAGCTGCTCTCTCTCCACGATTTTTCCCCGGTTATCTGCCAGCAGTCCCAGAATCTTATTCTCTGACCTGGTCAGTTCCGCAGTCTGTCCCTGATATACCAGATTGCCCTGTCCCCTGTCATATAAAAGCCCCTCTGCCAGATATTCCCGGTCGATGACCGTATATTCATAGGCCCTTCTCAGCAGGGACCGTATTTTCACCAAAAGTAGTTCTCCGTCAAAAGGTTTTTCCACATAATCGTCTCCCCCTGACACCATAGCCATAACTTTGTCGCTGTTCTGATCCCTGCTGGAAAGGAAAAGGATGGGCACCCGGGACAGCTTCCGGATCTCCTTTGCCCAGTAAAAACCATCATAAAAAGGCAGGTTGATATCCATAAGGATCAGATCTGCCTGCCTTTTTGTATATTCCCTGTCCACGGCCTGAAACTCTTCCAGATATTCCGCTTCAAAGCCCCATTTCCGGCAGAGTCTCACGATTTCTTCCGCCAGGATCAGATCGTCTTCTACAAGTAATATTTTCATATTCATCACCTGGCAATATTGTAACCTGTTTACAGAGAAATTTCGATATAAATTTCCAATCTTGCAAAAATGTTAGATTTCCTCCCCATCTTTCGGAAGCAGGATCTTCACCAGAAATCCTCCATGAGGAGAGTGATCCAGCACCACCTTTCCTCCATGAGCCTGGGCGATCTGTCTTACGATCAGCAGCCCCAGACCATGGCGCTGTTCCCCGGTGCTGCTGTCGCAGACCATATAGTGAGGCGCGCTCCGGATGGACCGGAGTTCTTCTTCTGTGACCCCCACTCCGTCGTCTGAGACGATCAGGGCAAACATTTCCGCCTCTTCTTTTCCTTCTATTCCAATAGTGCAGCCCCTGGGATTATGGACCTGAGCATTGGTGATCAGATTGGACATGGCCCGTTTCAGAAGATCCGGATCTCCATCGATCATCATAGGCCCTGTATCCTCCGCTGTGTTCCAGACAATGGGGTAGTCTCCTGCATTATCCAGGTTCAGGAAATCTACCGCCACTGTTCTGGCAAGAGCCACCAGATCTGTCCTCTGCCGCTTCACCGGCTGGACATTATATTCCAGCTTGGAGGCCAGATTCAGGTCATTAATAAGGTTTTTCATCCGGATACTCTGCCGCCGGATGATCCCGGCCTTTCGTCTGGCTTCTTCAGGGAGACCGGTGTCTTCCTCCAGGGTGCTGGCGTGGCCCATCACCATAGAAAGGGGGGTCCGGATATCATGGGATACCCCGGCGATCCAGTTGGCTCTGGCAGTTTCTTTCTTCCGCAGTGCATAATTCTGGGTTTTCAGCTTTTCCGACACCCGGTTAATGGAAGCGGCCAGCTGGGACATGAGCCCTTTTTCCGGAATATACACTTCTTTCTGTTCTCCCAGGGCCTCTATTCCCTGGACAATGGGCTTTACCGAGCGGATGATGCCGGAGGTGGCCACTGCGTAGACAATGATGATAAAGACCAGATTAAATGCCAGAAATTCCAGGATCATATAGCCGATATTCCGTATCAGCTCATAATCAAATGTAGGCCACATCAGTTTAAAATACCGGTCCTTGGGAAAGCCCAGAAATAAAAGATCATCCCCCTTTGGAGACACTGTAGTGGGATAATCCCGGATATATCCCCGGACCGCCCAGGAAATTTCTCCCAGGGTGTAATGTGTCGGGATCTCCCGGGGCAGACCCGTACTGGACCAGATCACATTTCCTGTATCATTCTCCACCAGGATCCCCCAGGCTCCCGTCTGCTCCAGTACCTTCTCTCCTTCCTCTGAGAGAACATAGCTCCCCCCCTCGGAAAGACTAAGGGCTGCCGCAACCTCTTCCGCCTGCTGCCATCCGCTGGAATCCTTCCCCTGATTCCAGGTTACGGCTATCAGAAATACCAGATTCAGCAGAATTCCGAGGACAATCGAAATGATCAAAATAGAACAGAATTTCCGGATCAGTTTTATAGTACTGTTCATTTCCTACTCCTTTACCATCAGTTTATATCCCAGCCCCTTTACCGTGATCAGAGACACCGGCTTGGACGGGTTTTCTTCAATCTTTTCCCGTATCCGGCGGATATGGGCCATAAGGGAATTTTCATATCCATAGGGATTGTCTCCCCATACTGCCTGGCACAGCATATCTATGGTCACGATCCTCCCGCCGTTCCGGTAAAGGGCAGACAGAAGGGCAAATTCCTTTGCCGTAAGAGGCAGCCGTTCCTCCCCTCTGATCACCTGGGCCCGGGCAAAATCAATACTGCACCCTGCCAGACGGACCACAGGCTGTTCTTCTTTATAACATCTCCTGAGGATCACTCCTATGCGGAGGGTCAGTTCCTTTGGGAGAAAAGGCTTTACAATGTAATCATCTGCTCCCAGGCCCAGCCCCAGAAATTTATCTTCCTCCTCCCCTCTTGCGGTGAGAAACAGCACAGGGATGTCCGATCGCTCCCGGATCTTCTCAAAAAGCCCGAACCCGTCCCCGTCAGGCAGCATCACATCCAGCACCGCCATTTCCGGCGCCCACTCATTGAATATTTCCAGAGCCTCCTTTACCGAGGCTGCCCTGCGGATATTCCGGTACCCTTCTTTTTCCAGGATCCCCTCTACCATGGACAGCAATTCCGGCTCATCATCTACTAAAAGTATCTTTTTATTCTTTAAATATCCCAGATCCATAAATCCTCCTCATTTCTCCCCTAATTTTCTGTACACTGTCGCATTAATCATATTTCTCGATTTGACTAATGCGGCAGCGCAGCCCCGGGAAGCTTTCTATATAGTAACACATATCTTGCGCCTGTGTATTCCTTCCGGTTAAAATGTAAGGTAATTGTAAGGCAGGGAGAATGTTGCTGTAAGGTTGCTGTTCTATACTTACCCTCAGCAAATGAAAGGAGCAAAAGAAATGAATATCATCGAAACTCATAATCTCACAAAACGATACCGGGATTTCACCGCTGTAAATAAGCTGAATATGCATGTGAAGAAGGGCCAGGTCTATGGATTTCTGGGGCCAAACGGTGCGGGGAAATCCACCACCATGAAAATGTTCCTGGGGCTTACCCGTCCTTCCAGCGGGGATTTCCAGATCAAAGGCCTTTCCTATCCCAAAGACCGGATGGAGATCCTGAGGCAGACGGGAGCCTTTATTGAGTCTCCCGCCTTCTATGGAAATCTCACCGGAGAAGAAAATCTGGAGATCATCCGGAGGATCCTGAAACTGCCAAAAGACAGCGTCCGGGACGCTCTGGAACTTACAGGTCTCTATGAATTCCGCAAAAGGCTGGCCAGTAAATATTCTCTGGGTATGAAGCAGCGGCTTGGGCTGGCGGAAGCTCTCCTGGGAAGACCTCCTGTACTGATCCTGGATGAGCCTACCAACGGCCTGGACCCGGCGGGGATCCATGAGATCCGTACTCTGATCCGGTCCCTGCCTCAAAAGTATAACTGTACGGTGCTGGTTTCCTCTCATCTTCTCTCAGAGATCGAACTGATGGCGGATGATATCGGGATCCTGAATCATGGCCGCCTTCTCTTTGAAGGAACCCTTCCGGAACTGAAAGAGCAGGCCGCCCAGATGGGCTATCCCACAGACAATCTGGAGGATACTTTCCTGGCTATGATCCAGGAAGACAATCTGAAACGAGGTGACAGAAAATGATCCTTGCATTAGAAGGAAAAAAAATAAAACACACTGGCCTTTTGCCTGCTTTTCTGGCCGGAGCCCTGGCTGTCTCTGCCTTTCCGGTGATCAATATGGCCTTCCGGACAGATCTGTTTATCAGCCAGGACCTGCCCCCTGTGGACATTCTTCTCAATGGCAACTGGGATATGGCGGCCACTTTCCACTGTTTTCTGGCCATATTAGGGGCCTGTATCCTTTATCACACGGAATTTGCCAACCGGGCCATAGAAAAGCTTTACATGCTGCCGGTAAGCCAGGGAAAAGTGTTCCTGTGTAAGAACCTGCTTCTTCTGCTGCTGTTTCTGCCGGTATTCCTTATTGAAGATCTTTTTTTCCTCTTCTGTGCCTGGCATTGGTTTCCCGGAAAAGACCCAGGTGTGGAAGTACTCCTTGGAAATACGGCTTTTTCTCTGGCGGCCATCCTTCCGGTCCTGCTGCTGTCCACACTGATCGCTTCTCTGGCGAAAAATATGTGGATCTCCCTTGGGATCGGGGTCATCGGTATGTTTCTTGGACAGATGAGTGTATCTTATGATGCTCTGTTTTCCAAAGTCTATACTTTCTGTCTGCCCTACCGGTGCCTGACCTCTTCTGCCCGGGCAGAGGATATTTTTCAGATCCTGGGGATCTGCGCCGCAGAGACGGTGGTTTTCGCAGTCATAAAACTTTTTCTCATTAAGATCAGGAGGCAACCTGTATGAATTTACTTACTCTTTTTTCCATAGAACTGAAAAAAATACGCAGGACCCATATTTTCTGGATCCTGCTGATTCCGCTGATCCTATTATGGATTCCTGCTGTATTAAACGTTGATTCTAACTTTTCCAACGCCGCCGGGCTTTCTCCGGAGATGAATTTTTTCTTTCAGATGTATCTGGGGATGTCCTGGTTTCTGTATCCCGCCAGCCTGGTAGTGATCACCGTCATGCTGAACCAGCTGGAGCGGACCAACCAGGGGATCCTGAAAATGCTCTCACTGCCTGTATCTGCTGCCGGGCTGTGTCTGGGCAAGTTTCTGATCCTGCTGCTTTTGTCCGCCTTTCAGATGGTTTTCATGGCGGTCCTGTATTATCCTGCGGCAGCTATGGCCTCCCACAGCACCGGCTATGACTTTATCCTTCCTCTGTCCACGGTGCTGTATGAAACTCTGGTCATCTATATCAACTCCATACCTATGGCAGCCTTTTACTGGCTTATCGCCGTGTGTATCCGGACTTCAGTATTTTCTGTAGGGATCGGCCTGGCAACCATTGTACCCACTGTGCTTTTCATCAACACAAAATTCTGGTTTGCCTACCCTATGTGCTATCCCTTTTACATCATGTCCCAGCTGCTGGAACAGCCTCAGACACAGGTGTATAACCTATCTATAGACCTGTTTCCCCTGGTCCCCGTAGCTGTGGCTGTAACCCTTGTATGTCTGATCCTATCCTGCCTGTGTTTCGGCAGATCAGAAAGGAGATAATCTTTTATGAAAAAAATAATTACCTTTATCAGCCTGGTGATGGTCTTCCTGCCCTGGACGATTTTCCCTCTGCGGACTAATCCCTGGGCTCTTCAGTCTCCGGCAGCGGAGATCATTGTTTACAGCTACGCGGCCTTTATGATCTTCTCCGCAGTGTTTACCACTGTAGCCTATGTCAAAGGCAAGGTAAAAAACAGGGGCATGCAGATCGCCATGGTGATCCATGATATCTATGGCTTCACCGCCCTGTGTCTGCTGGGCCTGGCTGTAAACACGGCTCTTGGGGGATAAGACTTTATAAAGCAGATTACAGCAGCTCTGTGATCTGCTTTCTCAGATAGCGTCCCACCACATTGGCAAAGCCAGAAAGATCCCGGATATAGGCGAAATCCTTCCCAAAAATCTTTTTCTCTGCTGCCAGATCCTCCTCTTCCCCGGCAAAGACGCCCAGCACGGCGATCTTCCGGTTTCTCAGTTTTCGCACTTCTCCCGCAGTATCCCGGAGAGCAAAGTCCAGACAATAAGGTTCTTTCTCCGGCTTTTTTGCCCCGGGAAGGGTATAGCCGGGATTCTGGCTTCCTGCCATAATATCGTTGGGCCTGCCATCGCTTAAAAGGATCAGGATCTTATTTTCTTCCTTTCTCTGATCCAGCCCAGCGGCGGCGGCCTTTACCGCCAGGCCGTCCCGGTTATTGGCAGAACCATAAAATTCAAAGATCCGCTGATCCATCTCCCAGTCCTCGTCAAAGTCCCGGAAAAGAGTCAGGACTGTATAAGCCCCCAGGGTACAAAACCCGGTGACCTGATGAGGAATCCCGGCAATACTGAGGGCAGCACTTAAAATGTAGCCCTGAAGAGCCACCTGGCTCTGTCTGCCCTGCTGGGAACCGCTGGCGTCGATCAGGATCTCCACAGCAAAGTCTGTATCTTCTCTTCGTATCTCTCTGGAAAAAAGCTTCCGGTTCCGGGTCCTGCCCAGATTCCACAGTTTGTTCACCTGGATACGTCCGTATTCACTGGAAAGAGTCTCTTTTTCCGATCTGGTAAGGAGAGCCCGCTTCATCGTATTAGCCAGAGTCTGGATATTCTGCCTGGTGATCAGCTTTGTACTTTCCAGCGCCCGGAGATTTTCTCCCCGTACCTTTTTCACATACTCTCCTCTTGTGCTGTCTTTTCCATATCCGTGAAGGATCCCCCTGGTGATATGAAGACGGCAGTCCTTGTGTGTTCCTGTGCAGACCTGCTGCTGAAGTTCCCGCAGGACTCTGGCAGGGATACACCTTTCTCCATAACTGCGGATAATATATTCCTCCATTTTATCAGAAGACTCCCGGTCCAGAAGGATCATAGAAGATCTGGGCCTTTCCTGTTTTCCATTGTCCTGGGGATCCACATGGCCGCTGAAGATATTTACCGGCGATTCTTCCTCTTCTTCCTTCTCCTCCTCCCGGGCTTTTTCCTTATCTGTATATTCCTTCATATCCCGGTCTAAACTTTTCACTTCCCGGTCCAGACCTTTGAAGTTCTCTGCCAGTCTGTTTTCGTAAGCTTCCCAGTAAATCTCTTCCAGACACCGGCAGATATCCTCTACGGAATCTGTGTCTTCTATGGCGGCGATCCTATCCAGGATCTTTTCCGTTCTCCCCTGGAACTTTTCTCCGTAAAGATCTTTCCTCAGATAACAGTTTTCCAGATACCCCCAATCTGTATGGGTAAGGCGGAGGATGTCCTTTTCAAGGATATCCTGAAAGGCTGTTTTTCTCAGGTTCTCCACTCCCGGCCTTTCCCTCACTGCCTTTTTCCACACAGCACTGTCAATACAGAGGCGTCCCAGAGCTTCCAGCACTGAAGGGATCATACCCTGATAGACTTTCCGGGCAAAAAAGGCCTGATACTTTTCCCTGTCAAAATATTTTCGGAAGATTCCCTGGACTACAGCCTCATAAAGAGGAATATAAGGGGACTTTTCCCAGGCTTTCACATCCGCCGCCATATCCATCCCGTAATCTCCGCTTACTGCCCAGAGAAGGTTCTCCACCCGGCTTTGGATATCAAATGCTCCATTCTCCCCTGTTTTTCTTTCATTCATCAAACACATCGCCCCTGTCCCATGTTCCGGGTATCCTGGTCATGACCAGATCCCCGATCAACTCTCTTTCAAAGGTATCAAAGGTCTTGTTGGTGATCCCCATGTCAATGGCTTCCAGAGGCGTCAGGCCTCCCCGTACCAGACGGAGAGCTCCGATCAGCCCCCTCATGTCCACTGCCTTTGTGGAAATTTCCCCGTTCTGGGCCTTCAGTTGAAGATCCAGGAAAAGGCCTGCAAACTGCTCCCTGGCCTCTCTGCGGATCCCCGGGAAAAGATTTTCCAGGATCTGATACATCCTCTCCATAGTGAGAGAAGGCATATGGATCACCATAAATCTGGATACCAGGGCTTCATTTAATTCCTTGGTCCCTGCATATCCGTAATTCATAGTTGCGATAAATCTGGCGGCAGGGTGAAGAGAAATCCGGTCATATCCGGGCACATCCAGGGTTCTACGGAAATCCAGCACCTGATGGAGTACGGAAACTGCGTCGCTCTTTGCCATATTGATCTCGTCCAGGATCCCGAATCCGCCCCATCTGGCACACTGATAAATGGGTCCTTCCCGGAGCTTTACCTCATTATCTACAAAAGTGTCTGTTCCGATAAGACTGCTGCTGTCTGTATTCACATGAAAAGAAATGTCATAAACAGGCCTCCCAAAGATCCAGGCCAGGTTCTCTGCCAGCACATTTTTCCCTGTGGCCTTATCCCCGCAGAGAAGAAGGTTCTCTCCTTCCAGAAGAGCTGTCACCGCCCGGTTTAAGATCTCCGTTCCGTAAAAGGCCATGGAAGGTCTGGTAATCCGGGACTTTGCCTGCTCCTCCACCGGATAAGTCTTTTTAAATTCTTCCACTCTTTTTTGTAAGCTTTCTTTTAATTCCATGATCCGCCTCCTTTTCCTGTATAAAAAGTCTTCCTTCTACTCTGTGTCCAGTATACCAGAAAAGGCGTCCAAAAACTGTCCCAAAACAGCTTCTGACGCCTTTTCTTTATCATGATATTATACGTGGGCTTTCCACATACACTCTGTAATCTTCATCTCTGTAAAAACTGCCTCAAAGGAAGAGTTTTCAGGACTGCAGGCATAGATTCCAAAGGAGATCTCCCCTGCCCCTTCTTCCAGATGACAGATCCGCATCTGCTTAAAATTCACGCCGTCACCAGAACATTCTACACAGTAGTCGGACTCTCTTCTGCTCAGACGGTACCACATGGTCTTTATGGAAGCGTCAATATCTGTGGTCGCCCAGTCAGAATACCCGTGATTAGTCACCACGCTGCCCAGTCTCTGATACTCTTCGTTTTCATATTCTACGGAAGCTTTCAGCCAGTTTTCACTGTTCTGGTACAACACCACTCCGCACTGGTCAAAACGATGTTTGCTGGGGAACATTGTTTTGACCACAAAGGAAAAATATTTTTCGCTGGTCTTCATCTGAAGCACCGGGGCATTGTCATTCTGAAATCCGTAATAAGTCCTCTGCCAAAGGTCCGTTCCCGGCTCTGTAGTGACCCGTATCTCATCCTCCTTTATCTCATAGTTTTTCGGTTCTCTTGTCCAGATCAGATTTTCTTTTTTGAATTCCAAAGTTCTCTCTCCTTTCATTTCCGGCTCTCTGCCGCCTGTCTGGTTTGTCTCCTTCTTTTATATGCTTTTATTCTTTTTATACTGTGCTTCCTGTTCTTTCCAGTAAACATGATCCTTTTGCGTGATAGGCCGGATCACTTTACAGGGATTTCCTGCCGCCACTACGCCGGAAGGGATATCTTTTGTCACCACAGATCCGGAACCGATGACTACATTGTCTCCAATAGTAACTCCCGGGTTGATCACAGTATTTCCTCCTACCCACACGTTGCTGCCGATCCGGATCTTCTTTCCATACTCCAGCTGAGTATTCCGGACTTCTGCATCTACGGGATGTCCTGCGGTATAAACAGAGATCCTTGGCCCGAAAAATACATTGTCGCCGATATTTACCTCGCAGACATCCAGAATGATACAGTCATAATTGGCGTAAAAATTTTCCCCTACTGATATGTGACAGCCATAATCACAGCGGAAAGGGGGCTCGATCCAGAAATTTTCTCCGGTCTTTTTCAGCAGTTCCCGAAAATATCCCTGAATCCGCTCTCTGTCCTCGCCGGAAGCAGTTGAAGCCGTGTTGATCAGCCAGGTAAGCCGTCTCGCTTTCTGGTTGTCTGCTCCCAGCTCCGGGTCATTGGCAATATAGAGCTGCTCTGATAACATTAATTCTTTCTCTGTCATGATCTTGTCCTCCATCTTTCTTCTACTGCCCTTTCAAACATTCCGGCAAAATAATATTCTGTTATATCCGGCACCCGGACAAATTCCGGGAGATAAGCTTCCGGCACTGTTTTGGCGCAGTATTTCCGGATTTTCTCAATATGTTCCTCCTCCACCAGATCACCTGTAAAAACCAGGATCCGGGGATTTAAAAGGGGGATCACCGAAGCGGCTCCTTTGGAAAGGAAGGGCAGATAAGATCCCGGAACAAGACGGTCTATCTGTTCTTTTCTTGACACTCCATAGGGCAGAAACCCTACCATACCGGCAAACTGGTTCCAGCCTTTGATCACCTTTCCTTCCACCACAGTTCCCATTCCCGGGAGCACATGGCTGGGATAATTCAGGATAGTTACTGTGTCTTCCCTGGAACATTCTTTCAGATAATAGCCATAGACTTTATAGTGCATATCATTTTCCAGATGAACCGGAAAATGAAATTTTTTCTCCAGGATCTCCATCACCGGCACATTATCAAACTCCGGAAGATCACAGTGGTGGATCCAGCCTTTGTCTGCCACACTGGGGGTTCCCATGGCCGCCGCTCTCATATTCGGAAATTTTTCCTTTAATTCCCTTATCTTATCCTCCACTTCCTGGCAGGTGATCTTTTCCAGATAATCTCTTCCCTGATCCAGTATCTCACCGGTTGCTGTCAGAACTCTCCAGAAAATACTCCTTCTACCCTGGATCAGTTCAAAACCAATGCACAGAAAATTTTCATAATCCCGGTTCAGTATATATGCCACAGAAGCCCTTCCCACTTCTCCGGATCTTTTCTTCTCTCCCAAAACCTGGCCTTCCTGTTTCAGTTCATTAAGGATAGTATTACAAGTGGCAGGGCTGAGGCCTGTGATCCTGGCCGCTTCCTGCTTTGTATGAGGAAGGCCGTCTCTTAAGATCTCCCAGATCCTTCTCTGATTTTCTTTCTTGATCTCTGCGGTATTTTTCACCTTCCGCCTCCCTTCCCTTTTTCTGCTTCTGATTTTTTTACATCTTACATTTATTTTATAATTATTATAACTATTATATTAATTAAGTCAAGAAGCTTTTCTGTTTATTCAAAACTTCTTCACAATTCTTTTGAAATTTCAACACAGTTTTTTCACAAATCCAAGGTATAGTAATAATCAAACAAAGGCAGTTACCTTTTTTTAGATAGATAGACTTTTTTCTTTTTCATATGCCAGGGAGAAATCCCTGGCCCTCCTTTTTTATACGCAAAAAACTGCACCGGGAGAAAATGGATTGGATCTCACAGCGGATCCCGCCTTTTCCCGGTGCAGTTTTCTTATGTTCAATCTCTGATCTTCTTCTGATCATTTTCGGATTATCTTTTGTATATCTGATCATTATGCTATGTGGCTTTTCAGCTGGGCAATCTCTTTTTTCATCTTCTCCATATCATCGATAAGAAAGTTAACTTTTATCTGATATGCCAGCTGGACATCTGTAACCTTATTGTTTTCATCAAGCTTGTTTACTAAATTACAGTAGTTTTCCGCCAGTAACGTAATGTTTTTATCTGTAACGTTTTCTATGTGCAGTTTAACCTCGGTCAGTTCGTTTTTGGTTTCTGCAGTTATCTTTTGTATCGCAGACACTTTTTCTTCCAGGCCTACTGCTTTTCCTTCTATACCTGAAGTTCTGTCTTCCAGACCTGATATTCTGTTTTCCAGACCCGACATCTTGTCTTCCATTCCTGTCATTTTATCTTCAAGGCCCGTTAATTTCTGCATAACAGGTTCTAACTTCCCGTCCAGCATGCCTGCAATCGCTGTCAATAATTCACCCTCTGCCATAAGCTCCTCCTTTCCTGTCGTATTTATGCAGCAGCCCGGCTCTTGGTCAGGACAGATAAACCGGGCTGCTTCATCTATAGACAGTCTATCATAATTATCGGCAGGGGTAAAGAATTTTTACTCCTGTTTCAGAAGAGCTTTCATATCTTCTTCCGGTGTAGTTACAGGTCCTATCTGATAATTTTCCACCAGATAGTTCAGGATATCCTGAGAAAGGAATGCCGGAAGGGTTGGGCCCAGACGGATATTCTTAATTCCCAGATGAAGAAGGGTCAGCAGGATACATACGGCTTTCTGCTCATACCAGGACAGTACAAAAGACAGAGGAAGTTCATTGACTGAACAGCCAAATGCCTGGGACAGAGCCACTGCAACCTGAATGGCACCGTAAGCGTCATTGCACTGTCCCATATCGATCAGCCGGGGGATACCGTCAATGTCTCCCAGATCCAGATCGTTAAACCTGTATTTCCCGCAGGCCAGTGTTAATACCACCGTATCCGCCGGCGTCTGTTTTACAAAATCTGTGTAATAATTTCTTCCCGGTCTGGCCCCGTCACAGCCAGCCACCAGGAAAAAGTGACGGATCTTTCCGGCTTTTACCGCGTTTACGATCGCTTCTGCCTGGGAAAGGAGGGTATTATGTCCAAAGCCTGTGGTAACCGTCTTTCCACCGTTTATACCTGCAAATTCTCTATCTTCCGGGAATCCCCCCAGCTCCAGGGCCTTCTGGATCACCGGTGTAAAGTCTTTATCCTCTCCTATATGGACGGTTCCCGGAAATCCTACCATCTCCGTAGTAAACACCCGGTCCCGGTAACTATCCTTTGGAGGCATAAGACAGTTGGTGGTAAAAAGAATGGCTCCGGGAAGATTGTCAAACTCTTTTTTCTGATTCTGCCATGCGGTGCCGAAATTTCCTTTCAGATGAGAATATTTTTTCAATTCCGGATAGCCGTGGGCAGGAAGCATTTCTCCATGAGTATAGATGTTAATCCCTTTATCCTTTGTCTGCTCCAGAAGCAGCTTCAGATCTTTCAGATCATGGCCTGTCACAACAATAAAAGGGCCTTTTTCCACTTTCATAGATACTTTGGCAGGTACAGGATTTCCATAAGATTCTGTGTTTGCCCGGTCCAGCAGTGCCATACACTTCAGGTTGATCTCCCCGACCTTCAGAACTACCGGAAGAAGTTTTTCCACTGTGTCTTCATAACCCATTCTGAACAGTGCCTCACAGAAAAACTCATCCACTTCCCCATCCCGGTATCCCAGAACTCTGGCATGATAAGCATACGCAGCCATTCCCCGGATCCCGAAAAGTATCAGAGATTTCAGAGAGCGGATATTTTCCTGGGCCTCCCAGATCTCTTTCATATCAAAATCATCGTTCTGTCCGCAGGGCGCCCCGCAGCTGCCGCACTGAGGCACCAGTCTCTCTTTTTCTCTTCTCACTGCTTCAATCTGTCTTTGGATAGCCTCATCATCAAAGCTTACATTTGTCACTGTGGTAAACAGGCCTTCAATGAGTATCTTATAAGTGTTTTCATCCGGTTCTGTATCTCCTCTGGCAGCTCTGGCCAGTCCCACTAAGGCTCCTGTCAGCTCATCCTGGAGAACCGCCGTCTCTGATTTTTTTCCGCAGACACCCGCATTTCCCGTACAGGCAGTGCAGCCTGCTGTCTGTTCACACTGAAAGCAAAACATTTTGTTTTCCATCTGTTTTTCTCCTTTTCTTATTCGTCTATGATATTTCCGTCAGTGGAAATCACCGCTACATTCCAGGGGATAAATTTCCCGCTGTCTTTTAAGGCGGTCTTTACCGCTTGCTCCAATCCGCCGCAGCACGGAACTTCCATCCGGACGATCTTTACACTTTTAATCTCGTTATTCCTGATGATCTCTGTCAGTTTTCGGGAATAATCTACACTGTCCAGCTTTGGACAGCCGATCAGGGTTATATGATCTTTCATAAAATGCTCATGAAAAGCCCCATAGGCATAAGCTGTACAGTCCGCTGCGATCAGCAGCTTTGCCCCCTGGAAATACGGCGCATTTACCGGTGCCAGCTTGATCTGGACAGGCCACTGTCTGAGACGGGAATCAGCGGGAACAACTCCTGCTTCCCGGACTTTAGCTTCTGCTTTACGCACAATGGCCCTGGCCTGGCTTCCGGGACACCCAGTGGGAGTCTCTACGCCCCGACTCCGGATCTTCTGTTTATTTTCCATAACCGCCGTCTCATCATAGGGGGCTGCCTCTCTTTCTTCAAAGGAAATGGCCCCGGCAGGACAGGCAGGCAGACAGTCTCCAAGGCCGTCGCAATAATCCTCCCGGAGCAGTTTTGCTTTTCCTTCTATCATGCCGATAGCCCCCTCATGACAGGCATCAGCACAAATACCGCAGCCGTTGCATTTTTCTTCATCTATACGAATGATCCTTCTCTTCATACTGCTTGATCCCTCCATTCATACTTTTCAGATAGGGTTGCTGTGTCTCTCTCTTGACTTTACGGCCTCATTATAGTATTTTAAACACAACATGTATGTTTGTTTTCAAACAAGGAGATGATGTTTTGAAAAAATATTTATTTATACTGAAGAACTGTCCTTTTTTTTCGGGAATGTCAGAAGAAGAAATCTTATCTGTCCTGAATTGTATAGATGCAAAAGTACTCTGCAAAGAAGCAAATGAATATATATTACGTGCCGGAGACAGTACCAGAGACATGGGCCTTGTGCTGAAAGGTTCTGTTCTGGTTGTACAGGAAGATCTGTGGGGACACCGGAATATCATGTCAAAAATAGAAGAAGGGGACTTTTTTGCGGAACCCTACGCCGCTACTCCCGGCTCTGTTTTAAACATCAATGTGATCACCTGCAGCCACTGTGAGATCATGATGCTGAACATCAGCCGTCTTCTGTCCGTATGCCCTACCGCCTGTGAGCACCACAATAAACTGATCCGGAACCTGGTGGCCGTGCTGGCAGGCAGGGTATTACTGTTTAATGAAAAGATCACTCATATGAGCAAAAGGACTACCAGAGAAAAACTTCTGTCCTATCTTTCCTCAGAGTCAATAAAACAGGGAAAACTTTCCTTTGATATTCCCTATGACAGACAACAGCTTGCTGATTACCTCTGCGTGGAAAGAGCCGCCATGTCTGTGGAACTGTCAAAGCTGCAGAAGGAAGGGCTTCTGAAGACAAAGAGAAATCATTTTGAACTCTGTGAAGCGATTAAATCCTGATCCTGTATCCGTTCTTTTATTATTTGTATATTTTCTTTCTATTCTATCCGTGGCATATTCATTTAACTGCATAAAAAGAACGGCCTATACACCGTTCAATGTGTTCAGCCGTTCTTGATTATCTACTGCTAAATTTTATTCTCTGGGTGGCAAATGAGTGGCAAATACGCTGAACTTGGCTATAAAAATGCTGTAGCTCCGCCTATCTCCGCCCCAGAGACACCACTGTCTCTATCCCCTCGGTATGGGGAAACATATCCACGCCCTGGATCAGTTTCACTTTCCACCCTTCTTTTATGAGCAATTCCAGATCTCTTTTCTGGGTTTCCGGATTGCAGGACACATATACGATCTTTTCCGGCCTCATGGCAGACACTGCCTGCAGAAATTCCGGGGTGCTCCCCGCCCGGGGCGGATCCATAAATACTACGTCCACTCTTTCTTTCCTGGCAGCCATCTTCCGTATAAAATCTGTGGCGTCGGCACAGAGAAACTGGGCATTTTGGATCCCGTTTTCCTTTGCGTTTTCCCAGGCACATCTTACCGCGCTTTTATTCCGTTCCACGCCGATCACCTTTTTCGCCCTGAAAGCAGCGGAAAGGCCAATGGTCCCTACCCCGCAGTAGGCGTCCAGTACGGTCTGATTCTTGTCCAGCTCTGCCGCCTCTATAGCCGTTCTGTAAAGAATCTCTGTCTGCACCGGATTGATCTGATAAAAGCTGGAGCCTGAGATCCGGAACCGGATACCGCATAAAGTATCCCGGATATAGCCTTTTCCATAGAGGATCTTTTCTTTATATCCCAGAACCGCGCTGGTGGACCGCTCATTGATATTCTGTATAAAAGTGGTAATTTTCGGGCAAAGCTGCCGCACCCTTTTTCCAAAAGCTTTCGCTCCGGGAAGCACCGGTGAAGCTGTCACCAGCACAGCCAGGACCTGATCCTCCGAAAGACTGTGGCGGACCAGGATATGGCGGACCAGCCCTGTCTTTTTATCTTCATCATAGACCGGATATTTAAATTCCCGCACGGCCTTTCGCACAGCCTCTATGGCTTCGTCCAGAACCGGCTGATGCAAAAGACAGGTCTCCACAGGTATTACCCAGTGGGTTCCCTGGGCATAGATCCCGGTTTGCACCTGTTTTCCCTTGACATAGGTAAAGGTAGAGATTGCTTTGTTCCGGTAATGCCAGGGATTTTCCATGCCGATAATAGGCTGAGGCTTTCCGAAATTTCCCAGCAGCCTCTTTATTTTTTTCTGTTTTTTCCGCAGCTGCTCTTCATAAGGCAGGGCAAGCATAGGACAGCCGCCGCAGCCCTGTTTTTGCAGAGGACAGGAAAACTGCTGCTTTTCTATATCTGCTTTTTTCATATATTTATCCTTAATTTCCTAGTCTTTCCCTTAGCTTTTCCCCGATCTCTTTATACACCGGTACTTCTACCTGATACTCTTCTCCCAGCCGGACCACCTGATAGATCAAACCGTCTACCTCCGACTGTTTCCCGGCGGCGATGTCCCGCTGCATGGAAGCAGTAGCCGTAGGTGCCAGATCGTCCATGATCTTCAGATTAATATCCACCATGTCCTCAGGCAGAGCAACACCCATGGCAGAAGCGATCCTCTGGATCTCCTTGATCAGCTCTATAAAAGTCTCTCTCTTCTCCCCTCCCGGCTGCATTGCTCTGGCAGATACCTGCCAGCAGGCTCCCACAGCTGCCATAGGAGAAACAAAAGAAAATTTTTCGAGAGCGTCTCTTTCTATATTTGAAGAAAGCACCGGAAGGATCCGGGCCTCTTTCAGATCTTCCTCTATTGTTTTCAGTACAGGCATGACTTTTTCCACAGTTTCCTCTGGCGTTCCTTTTCTCAGCCCATAGACTACACGGAAAATCTTTCCGGACATCAGGATCTTTCCCGGCTCTTTAATCTGAGAAGCAATATAGATACATCCGTCTGTAACCGTAAGATCCGGCAGCATTTCCTGGAGTTTTCCTCCGGTTCCATATATATTTAAGATAGGGATCACCACTGTATGGGGATCTGCAGTTCTTTTTATAAAATCTGCCGCATCATCAAGAGAATATCCTTTTACACATACAAAGATCACGTCTGGAGTTTCCTTATATTCTTCCATGGAGCAGGCTTTCACCGGTGCCAGAAAATGCTCTTCCCCCAGCTCAATTTCCAATCCATCGGACTTCATGGCTTCCAGATGTCTGCCTCTGGCAATCAGCGTTACATCTTTTCCGGCTCTTGTAAGATAGCCTCCTATGGGACCGCCAGTTCCTCCTGCTCCCAAAACTACGTATTTTAACTGTTTTTCCACTTCTTTTTCCTCCTGTCAGGCACTGAATGTTCTTTCCCATTTTACCACAATGTCTCTGGCTTTTCCATGATGAAAACTTACAGTTATAGGATGGTTCCAGAAAACCTGCTGAATTTAAGCAATGATCCCATATCCGAAAGATTTTTATATTTTTTTCAGAAACCTATTGACAAGTGTACTTACTGTATATATACTGTACTTATCAAACAAGTACAGTATATATACAGTAAGTACACCGAGGTGAAAAAATGAACATTATTTTAAGCAGCAGCAACAATCAGCCCATCTACGAGCAGATCGTCACTCAGATCAAGGCCATGATCATGAGCGGCGAATTAAAACCGAAAGATCCTCTCCCCTCTATACGGGGTCTGGCCAAAAGCCTCCATGTCAGCGTTATTACCGCCCAGCATGCTTATGAGGAACTTCAGCGGGATGGGTTTATTGAAACCGTGGCAGGCAAAGGAACCTTTGTCGCCGCTCAGAATCAGGATTTTATCCGGGAGGAACATCTCCGTATAGCAGAAAAAAAGCTGATGGAGGTAGCCAATATCGGGAAAGAATATCACATTTCCTGCGACCAGATGATCCAGATTCTTCAGATGTTTTATGAGGAGGAATAGTATGGAACCAATTTTGTCAGTGGATCAGCTTACAAAGAAGTACAAAGATTTCACGCTGGATCACATAAGCTTTCAGATTCCAAGAGGGATGATTGTGGGAATGATCGGAGAAAACGGCGCCGGGAAAACTACCACGCTGATGTCTGTTTTTGAAATGATCTCCCCGGACAGCGGCCAGATCCGTCTCTTCGGCAAAAGCTGGCGTGAAAACCGGAAAGAAACGCTCCAGAAAGTAGGCCTTGTTATGGACGGACTAAATCAGAATCCCCGTCTCTACTGCAAAGATCTGGAAAACATTTATAAAAGGATCTACAAAAACTGGGACAGCAGGCTGTTCCAGGAATATATAGAGAGATTTTCTCTTCCCCTGAACAAAAAAATCAAAAGCTTTTCAAAGGGCATGCTGGTAAAGCTGAATTTTGCCCTGGCTCTGTCCTATCACCCGGAGCTTCTGATCTTAGATGAAGCTACTTCAGGATTGGATCCCGTTATGCGGGATGAGATCCTGGAACTTCTCCAGGAATTTGTCATGGATGAAGATCACTCTGTGCTGATTTCTTCCCACATCACCAGTGACTTGGATAAGATCGCAGACTATATTCTTTTTCTCCATCAGGGAAAACTTCAGTTTTTCCGCTCCATGGAAGAGATCGAGAACAACTATGGGGTCCTTCACTGCCGGAAAGACTTTCTCCAGGTTCTCTCTCCGGAAGACTATGAAGCTTATATGCCAGAGGATTTTTCCTGCAAAGTACTGATCAGAAACAAGCAGGCTCTTCTTAGCCGTTTTCAGGATCTGGTCATGGAACGGGCCACATTAGAAGATTTTATGTTATTTTCCACAAAGGGGGTATTACCATGTCAGGATTAATTTATCGGGATATCATTACCCAGATCCGTTATTCTTTTCTTTCAAAAATTATACCAGACATTCTTTTTTTCCTTATGTTTCTGGTTCTGCTGGGAAAATATCGTTTCAGTCCGCTGAGCATGATCCTTCTCTATCTCCCTACGCAGACCTCCATCATTCCGATCACTTTGAAAGAGGCGGACTCCAGCTATAAAGGCCGGATGCTTTCCATGACCTTTCCTTTTTCCAAAAGAGAATTGGTTCTTTCCAGATATCTTTCCTGCTGCCTGTATCAGCTTTACGGCATCGGGGTTATGATCCTTTTTCTGACGCTGCATTTTCTTATATACAGGACCTACAGTCCTGTAGTCTATCTGGGGATCTTTGCAGGCGGCCTTCTGATCACTTTATTTATGACGCTGATCAATGTGATGGTCTCTTTTGTTGGAAACATGAATATTTCCACGATCTTCTATATTATTTTTGTTGTGCTGGCAGCAGCCGCCTACGTTCTGTATCTTTTTCTGGATATAGATCTCCTGGATCTGCTCGGCCTTCCCTTTCCTCTTCTGTGGGGGATCGCAGTGGGGATCGTGGCCGTCACAGGGATCCTTTCATACAACGTCTCTATGAATGCCTTTGCCAGAAGCTGCCGTTAACGCTGGTTTCTTCTCTGTTTATACCTTCGTCCAGCCCACGGCATTGCTGTTCACTGTCCATTGCCCGGCAGCCGCTTGCCGGGCGTATCGCACAAAATACCGCTGCACTACTCTTTTTCAGGCTGTAGTGCAGCGGTATTTTTATGACAGGCATTTCTTTATAAATCTATCTGTGATATTGCAGGCCTCTTCTGTCCAGAATTCTGCTCCTCCGTGGTCCGCGCCCCGGATCAGGTACAGGTAAGCTTCTTTTCCTGTTTCTTTCAGTTTCTTATACAGGTTCACGCTCTGTCGGGTATTCACGATCCGATCCTTGGTCCCGTGAAAGATCAGCACCGGAGGAAGGTCTGTGTTTTCTGTGATATTACATTCCACAGACAGTTTCCGGCACAGATCCGGCCGCTCCTTCAGGTTCACGCCTCCCATTTCCATACCCTCGGGGCTGTCCGGCATATGGTGATTAATGGTAGTTGGATTGCTGTCTTCCAGCATAACGCTGACAGAACCATAATAATTTAGGATTCCCTTCACAGAGGCTGAGATTCCCGGATACAGATTACTCTCCCGGTCATCATCCTGAAGGATTCCTGCAAACATCGCCGTATGGCCTCCGGAGGAATCTCCCCCTATTACGATCTTCTCCGGATCGATCTGATAGCTTTTACTGTTTTTCCGCATAAAGCGCACAGCATTCCTGGCATCCAGAGCCTGGGCCGGGAAAGGCGCCTGTCCTGAATGCCGGTACTCCACCACAGCGATCACATATCCCTTTCCCGCCAGCCGGGCAAGCATTGGGATTTTGGCATATACGTCCTGTTTCTTCCATGCAGATCCCTGAACAAATACCATACAGGGATAAATTTTCTCCGGTTCATTTCTGGTAAAAGGCTTTATGATCTGAAGATGAAGAGGGATCCCGTCCACATTGGCATATTCCACATCATGCAGATATGCAAGTCCAACCTCATCTCCTGTAGTGGAAAGAACCTCCGCTCCTTCCACAGTCTCGTCAAATTCCGGAAATTCTTCATAAGTCCAGTCTTTAATCTCCATATTTCATCCTCCTTATCCGTAAAATTCTTCTTTACAATATTTTAAAAGACCATCTGCACCAAAACCATATAAAGGACCGTTCCTCCTGCGATAGACAAAAGCATCTGCCGTTTCCATAAATGGAGAATGACCACTGCCAGAACAGCCAGCAGTTCCGGTATTCCATGGCTCCCGGAAAACAGGCTGACATTGCGCAGGCTGTAGATCACCAGAAGGCCAAATACCGCTCCGGGAAGTACTTTTCCCAGATACTGTATATACTTAGGCGTAGGTTTTCCTGCCGGAAACAGAAGAAAAGGCAGATATCTGGTAAGAGCAGTTCCCAAAACGACCATACCTATGGTGATGATCTCCTGTGATAAAGTCATAAGGGCATCCCTCCTTTCTCCAAAGGTTTCTGAAGGAAGGAAAGAACCAGCAGGATTCCCGCCATAGCTGGAAGGATAAAGCTCTCTGCTCCAAAAGCGGCCAGGCACAGAAGGGAAATCCCCAGGCCGGCCAATGCGCTGGTGTGTTCTTTTTCTTTCAGCCACTGTTCCAGGAAGATCACTACGAACATGGCAATCACTACAAAGTCCAGTCCCTCTGTGCTGAAATGGATCAGACCTCCGAAGATCCCGCCCAGAGTGGCTCCGAAAAACCAATAAAAATGATTCAGCAAAGTAACGAAAAACATAAACCAGCCCCTGTCTACATCCGGAGGGATTTCAGCAGTGTAATTAATGGAAAAAGTCTCATCACACATACCGAAGATCAGATAGATCTTCTTCCATCCCATTCCCCGGAATCTGTCCAGCATGGAAATTCCGTAAAATAAATGTCTGGCGTTGATCATCAGGGTCATTGCCAGGGCTTGCAGGGGGTTAAAAGCACCCAGAAGCATATTTACCGCTACGAATTCTATAGAGCCGGCAAAAATGATCAGGCTCATGACCATAGGGTACCAGAAGCTGAATCCTGAAACATTCATGTAAATACCGTAAGTCATACCCAGAAACCAGAATCCGGCAAAGATAGGAATGGTATAGGGAAAGGCACAAAGAAAGGCTTTTTTCATGGTTTTTATCTTCTCGTTCATTTTCGTCTCCTGTCAGCAGTCGTATGTATTAAGCTTAGCACCAGGCAGGTTTCTGTTCAAGAATTATTTGCAGTATAGTTGTATTGTCATTTCCCTTTATGGTATACTAGCCGCAGAAAAGACAAATGAAAAGGAGATCATTATGAAACTTAGAAATCTTGTTGGAGACCGTTTTAAGGAGCGCCCTGCTGACTGCGTGATCGACAGCCATGCCTTTACCATCCGGGGCGGCTATATCAAATATGTGGCAAATGGCATCTATTCTCTGTATCCCCCTATGAAGAGGATCACCAGAAAGATCGAGGAGATCATCCGGGAAGAAATGGATGCCATCGGAGGACAGGAAGTACTCTTCCCTGTTGCCCTTCCCGGCAGCCTCTGGGAAGAATCCGGCCGTTTTGAAAGTGTTGGTGAGGAACTTCTCCGCTTTAAAGACCGGAACGGCAACCAGATGGTCCTGGGTATGACCCACGAGGAAGCCTCTGTCCAGCTGGTAAGAGAATATGGCCAGACCTACACCAAATATCCTTTTATGATCTATCAGATCCAGACCAAATTCCGTGACGAGGCCCGTCCAAGGGCCGGCCTGATCCGTGTCCGGGAATTTACCATGAAAGATGCCTATTCCTTCCATACCTCTCAGGAAGATCTGGACCGCTGCTATGATACGTTCTATCATACCTATAACCGGATCTTCCAGAGGGCGGGAGTTCCGGAAGTTATCGCAGTACAGTCTGATTCCGGTATGATGGGCGGCAGTGTTTCTCACGAATACATGCTCCTGGCAGACGCCGGAGAGGATTCTATTGTGATCTGTCCGGAATGCGGCTACCGTTCCAATATGGAAGCAGCACCAAACAAAGTAGTAAATGAAGGCGGACTGGAAATGGGAGAACTGGAGAAAGTCTATACTCCTCACTGCAAGACCATTGAAGAAGTGGTAGATTTCCTGGGCGTGCCTGTAGAATATTCCTGCAAAGCCGTTATGTATCAGAAAAACTCCAATGACGAATATGTGATCGTATTCCTGAGAGGGGATTATGAAGTAAATGAGACAAAGCTGACCAATTACCTGGGAGAAAAAGTCCATCCTGCGGAAATCACGGAGGAAAGCGGCATTGCCGCCGGATTTACCGGCCCTTATCAGCTCAAAGCTGACTGTCAGGTGATCTACGACGCTTCTCTGGAGGGGATCCAGTATCTGACCTGCGGAGCTAATGAGGAAAACTATCACTATAAAGGATTAAATATCCCAAGAGATCTGGGAGAAGTAGAATATACAGACGTGTCCAAGATCAAAACAGGCGGCATCTGCCCCTGCTGCGGCAAAAAGACTATTCAGGTAAAACGCGGTATCGAGGTAGGAAATATCTTCCAGCTTGGCACCAAATATACCAAGTCCATGAACATGACCTATACAGACGCCGACGGCTCTGTGAAATATCCGGTGATGGGCTGCTACGGTATCGGCGTAGGCCGTCTGGCTGCCTCTGTATGTGAGGCAAGACATGATGACAACGGCCCTATCTGGCCTATTTCCATCGCTCCCTGGCAGGTACATCTGTGCTGTATGCGTGTGGACCAGGAAGCCTGCAAAACTGCTGCGGACAAGCTGTACGAAGATTTACAGAAGGCCGGTGTAGAAGTTCTCTATGATGATCGTGACATCCGGGCAGGAGCCATGTTTGCAGACGCAGACCTTCTGGGAGTTCCGGTCCGTGTAGTGGTAGGACCGAAAAACCTGAAAAACGGCCAGCTGGAGTTAGTGACCAGAGACAAACGGATTTCCAAGCTCATAGACTTAGAAAACGCAGTGACGGAAATCCGGGAAGTTATCCGCCAGCTCTTTGAAGTGATCAACGCACAGGTGGAACCACGGAAATAAGCTTGTATAAAAGCTCTGGAACTGCATTTTTAACCAAAAGCAGTTCCAGGGCCTTTTTCAATTTACTCGGAAAAATAATTTTCATTCCGGATTTCATAGGTCTGCTTCTGAAAATCCACCTGGACAGAAATCCCATTGGAGAAAACCGTCTTCTGTACCTGGGGATTTCCTTCAACAAATTCATGTCTTACCATCTGGCATTTTCCAACCTTTTCATGAAGATCTGAGACAACTTTTGCCCTGGTGATACACTCTTCTAACGTCATTTCCACTCTGTCCTCAAAAGCTCCGTCTGTATTAGGATAGGCCCCGTCCCGCACCAGATAAGGCGCTCCCCCGTTTAGCAGTGCATAAAGCATATAATCTTCCTCTTCGCTTATCTTTTCCATCATCCATGGCTGGATCACGCAGTCATGATAAACCAGATTATAAAGAGGCACCGGTATCCCCTGTTTTGGCGTACCGGGAGCACGCATCATAAAATCATAGGGCGCATAATGGCAGAACACCTGGCTTGTAACCGCCCAGTCATTCACCTCTTCCGAACTTGGAAGAATACCTTTTTTCAGAAGATACCGGAAGCACCGGGCACGGTGCTCATAGCATTCCTTTCTTGTCATGCGGTGCAGCGGATTGTCGCATTCGTCTCCTTCATTGCAGGTAAATACGTCCAGATATGCGCAGTCCAGCCGGATCCCGTGGTCTTCCAGGGCTTTAAAATTTCTTTTTACATAATAGGGAGCCTGGGTGGCGCAAAGATAAGACTGTGGTCCTCCCGCCCACCGCTTATGCCGGGGGATCGTACCATCCGGCAGACGGCAGGCAAAATTTTCATCAAAACTGGGAGCTGACAGATAGTAATCTCTGTACTGATCGTGAATTCCAAATAAATAACCGTATTTATGCATGGTGTCCACCAGAGATTTCATTCCCTCCCATCCCCCTGCCTCTTTACATGCTGGGCCATAATCCGGGTGGCGGTTATCATATCCCGGCTCTGCCCAGCCGTCTAAATGGAGATACAGCTTCTCTACTCCCATCTCATGAAGCTGCCTGATCTCCTGTTCCCGCTGAGCAAAGGTTGTCAGGTGATTATTTTTCTCCGGTTTCTCTGGATCATAAAAATCAGAATCCGGCTGCACAAATGTTTTGATCCCTTTGTGTAAAAAAGCACAGCCGATGAGACGGTCTATCGATGGATTTCTTATGGCTTTTTCTGCCAGGGTCCGAAGTCTTCCCTGTTCTTCCACATAATTTCTGTAGGTCTTGCAGATAGTATTGTGATCGCACTCTTTCAGAAATGTGTACTTTACAATGCGGCGGTAGTCCATCTTTCCCAGACTGGGCTCAAAGCGCATGGAAACCCTGGTATAAGGTCCTCCTGCCGGATGTTCTGCCTGGTATCCGCTATTCCACGGAGTCACGCACACTGCCAGGTATCCTTCCCCATCCCGGACCTGGGCAAACCAGGGCATATAGGCACCTGCTGTTCCGAACATCCCGTCAAATACCGGGGTCTGAAACTCCACTTCCCAGGTATTTGGGATCAAGATTCCCTGCTGATGGGTCAGAAGGGTATACCAGCTCCCTTTTTTCTCTTCAAATTCCATAGGACCCGGCCAAAAGACTTTCTTCACCTCCAGCCCTTCCTCGCAAAGTGGGATCCATTCACAGTACACATCACCTGTGGCCTCTTCCACCCAGACCAGGGTCTGGAATTTATAAGGCATGATCTTTCCCTCTTTTTTAAATCCACAGTAGGTGCTTAATATCCCTTCTCCCACCCCGGTGTGAAGCAGTTCATGGGTAATCTCCCCTGCGTCATGAAAAAATATATTTCCGCTTCTACATTCCATATACGGCATGTAGCTCTTATCCCATCTCCACCGGCAGCCGTCTTCTTTCTGAAAAGAAAATCTCAATGTCGTCTTGTCAAATGTTATCTCTGTTCCACCTTTTATAATACTGTCCATGGCGGTCCTCCTCCAGTCCTTTTCTCTCGTAATTGGAACTGCCGTCCGGTCTGCCAGGAATATTGATTAATGGGGCAGTTCCATGCATGATCTATAAATACAATATCTGATCATATCTGTCAAGAAAGAGTCTGTAGGATTATATTTCTCAACTCAGAAATCGTCCATCTTAAACTAGGCATAAGTAATATTGGAATGAGGCGGTAAAATACCGCCTCTTCTCAGCTTAATCTTTTTATCATATACAATATCCTGCCGGCACATTCCCGGATGGTCTGTTCTGACAGCAGTCCTTTTGCATAAGCTTCTCGGATATTTTTGTCATCTTCTGCATTTCCCGGCATAATAATGTCATTTCCTGCGGCCGCACATTTCCACGATATACTTCCATCTTCGGGAACCGTGGTATTCCAGTCGCTCATGATCACTCCGTCAAACCCCCATTCTTCTCTTGCCAGAACCGTACATAAGTCTCTGCTGTTAGCTGCATGAACGCCATTGATCAGGTTATAGGAACTCATGATGGCCGCCGGATCACTTTCTTTTATGGCAATCTCAAATCCCCGGAAATAAATTTCTCTGAGAGCCCGTTCTGAAACGCAGGCGTCCACTCCCATCCGATTATCCTCCTGATTATTGCAGGCAAAGTGTTTAATGGTCACACCGCAGCCTTTGCGGCTCTGGACTCCCAGAGTCACTGCTGCCGCCAGTTTTCCTGACAGGAGGGGATCCTCTGAATAATATTCAAAGTTCCGTCCGCACAGAGGATTTCTCTGGATATTCATTCCCGGAGCCAGCCAAAGATTGATATGGAATTCCTCCATCTCTCTTCCTATGGCCTCTCCAAATTCCTTCATCAACTCCAGATCCCAGGTCTGGGCCAGGGCAGTCCCTACAGGAAAGGCCGTACAGTACTGATAATATACATCTGCATTCTCATGATGCTTTTCCGGCTCTAAAAAGCCATTCTCCAAAGCCCCCAGCACGCCGATCCCGTAAACTTCCCCGGTCTTACGTTCCACCTGGTAGCTCTGTCTCAGACGGATTCCTGCCGGACCGTCTGCCATGATCATGGAAGGAAGCCCATATTTTTCTTCCAGGGCCCGGGTAGTTTCTCCTGCAGAGCCCGGCACTCTGGTTCCCGCAGATCCCAGGTTGCTGGCTCCCCAGGTAATGTT
>DXIQ01000023.1 GCA_019112785.1 Candidatus Blautia stercorigallinarum | reverse complement strand
GTTTTAAATGTCTCGTCCAGCATCTGTTCAAAACTTAATTCTGACATGTTTTGAAACCTCCTCAATTATTTTATTTGGGGTTGACGCCCCTGCTGTAATACCTATACATTGAACGGAACGAAAACGTTCAGGATCCAAATCAGCAAGTGTCTGTATATAGTAAGTATTTCTACATTCCTGTTTACATATTTCATAAAGCTTCTGGGTATTTGAGCTATGCCTGCCCCCAACGACAATCATGGCGTCTACCTGTTTTGCGATCTCCTCCGCCTCCGTCTGTCTGTCCTGCGTGGCATTGCAAATCGTATTTAAAACAAGTCTATCATACCTCTTTTCGTTCAAAATTTCAACTATTTCTTGAAAATTATTGTAATTAAATGTCGTTTGAGACACAATACAAACTTTTTCGTGGTCTTCCGACAGAAAGGCCCTTGCTTCTTCCTTTGTGCTGATCACAGTAGAGGGGCCATGGCACCATCCCCGGATCCCTGCCACCTCCGGATGATCAGGATTTCCAACGATCACGATATGGCGTCCCTCTTTGCTTTCTCTCTCCACGATCCTGTGGATCTTCAGCACAAAAGGACAGGTAACATCCACATAATCCAGCTTCTTTTCCTTCAGCAGAGCATAGATACACTCCGGCACTCCATGAGATCGGATGATCACCGTTCCTTCTTTCAGATTTCTGAGATCTTCCTCTGTTTCCAGTACCTGTACTCCCCGCTTTTCCAGATCCGAAACTACCTCTTCATTGTGGATAATAGGTCCATAGGTATATACCGGACCTTCTTTGGCATCCGCCACTTCATAAGCTTTTTCCACTGCTCTTTTTACGCCGAAGCAGAAGCCGGCAGTCTTTGCAACCTTTACTTCCATTATGTTACTTTCCTTCCCTGATTTTCTCTCTGTAAAGGCGGAGGATCTCCTCCTTTACCTCCTGGATGTTCATTTCCGAAGAATCCACAAGAACCGCATCCTCAGCCTGACGCAAAGGTGAGATTTCTCTTTCCATGTCCCTTTTGTCTCTCTGGCAGATATCCTCCTGGATTTCCTCCAGACTGCAGGGAATCCCTTTTTCTTCAAGCTCTTTACATCTTCTTAGCGCCCGTGTTCTGACACTTGCGGTAAGATAGATCTTAATATCTGCGTTGGGAAGAACGCAGGTTCCGATATCTCTGCCGTCCATGACCACGTTTGCTCTGGCAGCCAGATTTCTCTGAAGCTCCACCAATTTTTCTCTTATCACAGGATTTCCGGAACTTACAGAGGCCATATTTCCCACTTCTTCTTTTCTGAGATAAGGAGTTACGTTTTCTCCGTTCAGGATGACCTGCTGGGCTCCGTCCTCATATACAATGGAGATATCCGCCTGACGGCAGGCATCTTCCATTTTTTCTTTTTCTTCAGGAGAGATTCCCTGACGAATCAGGTACAGGGCCATAGCTCTGTACATGGCTCCCGTATCCACATAAATAAACTCCAAGTCTTTAGCTACCGCCTTGGCTATAGTGCTTTTTCCGGCTCCTGCCGGCCCATCGATTGCAATATTTACTGCCATATCTCTTACTCCTTTTTTATATTTCAGCTTATATCTTCCCTGGCCGCCGCCTTCGCCGTAGACCAGGCAATCTGCAGATTAAATCCTCCGGTAACTGCATCCAGATCCAGAACTTCACCGATAAAATAAAGGTTTTTCACCTTTTTGGACTCCATGGTTCCAGGATCGATCTCTTTTACCTTAACGCCTCCCTGGGTAATGATAGCTTCTCTGAAATCTCTCAGTCCCGTAATCGTAAAAGGAAAATTTTTCACTTTATCAAGAAAAGCCATCCGCTCCTCTCTGGTGATCTCATTGACTTTCTTTTCCGGAAGGATCCCGCCTAATTCCAGCATTACCGGATAAAGCTTTGCAGGAAACCATCCTGTGATCACATTCTTAAACTGCCGGTTCATTCCTTCTTCAAATTCCCGCAAAAGCCGCCGGTCAAGCTGTTCTACAGTCAGGGCCGGTTTCAGATCCAGAATGCCCTGGAGAGGTCCTTTCTCCAGCTGTTTTCCAATATAAGAGCTGGCAGTCAGCACTAAAGGCCCTGACATGCCAAAGTGAGTAAACAGAAGTTCTCCGAAATTTTTATACAGAACCTTTTTTCCATTCTTTACAGTCAATTCCACATTTTTCAAAGAGAGTCCCTGCATACGGGTAATGTACTCTTCCCGGGTTTCCACAGGCACCAGGGCCGGGCGGATATCTGTCACCCCATGGCCTGTCTCTCTGGCGAAGCGATAGCCGTCTCCTGTAGAACCGGTAGCCTGATATGAATACCCTCCTGTAGCTACAATGACCCTGTCTGCCTGGATCTCGGCCCCATTTTCCAGGACAATTCCTTTTACTCTTTTTTCGCCTTCTGGCCCTTCCTCTGTCAGGATTTCCCGAACCTGGCTCTTTAAATGGATCTTCACATCCAGCTGTTTCAATTTTTTCTCCAATACCCCTATCACATCCGAAGAATGATCTGATACAGGAAAGATTCTCCCGCCTCGCTCTTCTTTTATCCTCAATCCCAGGCTCTCAAAAAAGCGTATCACATCCTGATTTGTAAAGCCATAAAAAGCACTGTAAAGGAATTTCGGATTCGTCACCACAGACTGAAAAAAAGTCTCTTCATCGCAGGAATTGGTCAGATTGCATCTGCCTTTTCCTGTAATAAACAATTTCTTCCCCAGCTTTTCATTTTTTTCAAAGATATGGACCTTATGTCCCTGCTCTCCAAGAAAAACCCCGGCGGCCATTCCTGCCGCGCCGCCTCCGATAATCACTATCTTTTCCATATACCACTCCTATAATTCCAGTTCTTGCAAACTTCGTATTTCCATACCTCTATCGGTCTGAAAGATTAGGATCCAACAGCTGGATCTCCTCCCCATCTGTGGGATCGATTTCGTCATTATTATATACCTGATATTCATCCCATATTTTTTCCAGGGATTCCAGCCGTTCCACTACTTCTTTCTGTTTTCTCATACTGAGAGCCACCACCAGGGCATTGATCACACTTAGGGGCGCTACCAGAGAATCCACGATAGAAGCCATATCACTTCTGGCGATAAGGTTGCAGGAGGAGTACAGATTCATGGGAGAATGTATGCTGTCAGTCAGGGTGATCACCTTTGCCTTCCGGTTATTGGCAAATTCCAGAGCCTTTAAAGTGCGCATGGAATATCTAGGAAAACTAATTCCTACGATCACATCTTCCTCTCCGATATGGATCATCTGTTCGAAGATCTCACTGGAACCGCTGGTAGTAAGCAGCCTTACATTATCGAAGATCAGATTCAGATAAAAACTCATAAAACTTGCCAGAGGCGCACAGCTTCTGATCCCTACCACGTAAATATTCCTGGCAGAAAGGAGCAGCTCTATTGCCAGCTCAAAAGCCTGGTGATCGATCCCCTCCAGAGTCAGCTTGATCTTATCAATATCTGAGTGGAGCACCGTATCCAGTATTTCAGACTGAGGTACTTTTCCATAGGTTACCTCCATCCGCTGTATGGAGTTCAGCTTATTTCTCACCAGTTCTTCCAGTGCCTTCTGAAATTCCGGATACCCTTTATATCCCAGATGTATAGCAAAACGTACCACTGTGGACTCACTGACTCCCACAGTCTCTCCCAGTTTTGCCGCCGTAAGAAAAGCCGCCTTATCATAATTTTCCAGAATATAGGAGGCCAGTTTTTTCTGTCCTTTGCTGAAACTGTGATATTGATGATTGATCCTGCCAAGCAGATGTTCCGTACTGTTCATGTCATGTGCCCCTTCTCTTCTTTTTCTTCACATGTTCTTTATCATAACACACTTTTTCTCAGAAAGCAAAAGAAGCTGCCCTGCAGGACCGGCCAGAATATCAGGGGCCGGTTCTGCAAAAGGCAGCTTATCCTGCTTTATAAAACTTTTTATACCGGATATACTCCGTTTTCTGTATCAGCTTCCTTTGGATCCACCTTGGTCTGCTGGGCTTCTCTGTATTTAAAGAAGTCTGTTGCAACCTGCGGGAACAGAGCATAGGTCAGTACATCTTCTTCCTGCTCGGACCACTGAGCCATCTCTCCTCTTAAGGTATCCAGTTCAGGCTCCAGAAGGTCCGCCGGACGGCAGGTGATCACTTCTGCATCGCCAATACACTTCTTCTGTACTTCCGGATTGAAAGGCTTTACAGTAGCGCCGTACTTGCCGCTTAAGACATCTTTTGTCTCTTTGGTTACCATCTTATAACGCTCGCCCATGAGCACATTAAATACCGCCTGGGTACCAACGATCTGAGAAGACGGTGTAACAAGAGGCGGCTCGCCAAGATCTTTACGGACTCTCGGAACCTCTTCCAGAACTTCATAGTATTTGTCTTCTGCATGCTGTTCTTTCAGCTGTGAAGTCAGGTTAGAAAGCATACCGCCTGGTACCTGATAAAGCAGAGTCTTGATGTTTACTCCCAGGTTCTTCGGATTGAGCAGTCCGGAATCCAGTGCATCATCACGGATCGGACGGAAGTAATCTGCGATCTCTGCCAGCAGATTCTGGTCAAAACCGGTATCATATGGGGTTCCCTTGAAGGTTTCTACCATAACTTCTGTAGCCGGCTGAGAAGTACCCAGGGCAAACGGAGATATAGCAGTATCGATCACATCTACTCCTGCCTCTACAGCTTTCAGATAAGTCATGGAAGCTACGCCGGAAGTATAGTGTGAATGAAGCTGGATAGGAATATCTACAGCTTCTTTCAGAGCAGTTACCAGTTCAGTTGCAGTATATGGAAGGAGCAGACCGGCCATATCCTTGATACAGATGGAATTCGCTCCCATATCTTCGATCCTCTTGGCCAGATCCACCCAGTAGTCCAGAGTGTAAGCCTCGCCTAAAGTATAGGACATAGCCACCTGCGCATGCCCCTTTTCTTTGTTAGCTGCTTTTACTGCTGTCTGCAGGTTTCTCAGGTCATTCATACAGTCAAAGATACGAATGATATCAATTCCGTTGGCAATGGATTTCTGTACAAAATATTCTACCACGTCATCTGCATAAGGACGATATCCTAAAATATTCTGTCCTCTGAACAGCATCTGAAGTTTTGTGTTCTTAAATCCGTCACGGAATTTACGAAGTCTTTCCCATGGGTCTTCTTTCAGGAAACGCAGGGAAGCGTCAAAAGTCGCGCCGCCCCAGCACTCCACAGAATGATAGCCCACTTTATCCAGTTTATCTACGATTGGCAGCATCTGCTCTGTTGTCATTCTTGTGGCGATCAGAGACTGATGAGCGTCACGCAGGATCGTCTCAGTAATTTTAATAGGTTTTTTTGCTACTTCTGCCATCTTTCTTTCCTCCATCTAAATTCTTCTAATCCCTTACACACCGAAGATCGCCATAAAGGTTCCCGCAGCTACGGCTGTACCGATTACTCCGGCAACGTTTGGTCCCATGGCGTGCATCAGCAGAAAGTTGGTAGGATCTGCTTCCGCTCCCACTTTCTGGGATACACGGGCTGCCATAGGTACAGCAGATACACCGGCGGAACCGATCAGCGGGTTGATCTTGCCGTGGGACAGCTTGCACATCAGCTTGCCCAGGAGCACGCCTCCTGCAGTACCGAAGGCGAAGGCTACCAGACCCAGGACAACGATCTTGAGAGTATCCATCTTCAGGAATGCTTCTGCGCTTGTGGAAGCTCCTACAGAAGTTCCCAGAAGGATTACAACAATATACATAAG
Organism: Candidatus Blautia stercorigallinarum; assembly: GCA_019112785.1. GTDB lineage: Bacteria > Bacillota > Clostridia > Lachnospirales > Lachnospiraceae > Blautia > Blautia stercorigallinarum. The sequence goes on along the minus strand of DXIQ01000023.1, from coordinate 30,135 downwards.
AGCATTGGAAGCTGTCTCTGTCAGCTGTTTAACTACACCTGATTCACGGAACAGGTTTCCAAGCATCAGCATACCAACCAGAGGAGCGGTAGTAGGCAGGATCAGACATACTACTACAGTGATAACAATAGGGAACAGGATCTTTTCCAGTTTGGAAACCGGACGGAGCTGTTCCATCTTGATCTTTCTCTCTTCCTCTGTTGTGAGAAGTTTCATAATTGGCGGCTGGATAATAGGAACCAGAGACATATAGGAATATGCTGCCACCGCAATGGCACCCATAAGTCCGGACTGGCCCAGTTTTCCTGCCAGGAAAATAGAAGTCGGACCGTCAGCTCCTCCGATAATGGAGATGGCTGCTGCAGCCTTTCCGTTGAATCCCATAAAGATTGCCAGGAAATAAGCTACATAAATACCTAACTGTGCCGCAGCACCCATGAGGAAACTCTTGGGATTTGCGATCAGGGGACCAAAGTCTGTCATAGCTCCTACTCCCAGGAAGATCAGAGAAGGCAGAACGCTCCACTCATCCAGGATATAGAATACGTGCAGAAGTCCCGGTGTTCCGTTTGAAGCCTCTTCCGCTGCGATCATAATATCCGGATAGATATTTACCAAAAGCATACCGAATGCGATGGGTACCAGCAAAAGGGGCTCAAAGCCCATTTTAATGGCGAGGAACAGGAACACAAACGCCACTAAAATCATAATCAGATTTCCAAATGTCAAATTCATAAAAGCGGTCTGGCCGATAAGATTTGACACCACATCTGCAATGCTTGTCATGTTTTTACCTCCCGTATTTTTTCTTTGACTTTAACACAGTCTGCGCAGTTTTAGTTCATGGTAGCAAGGATATCGCCGTTTTCCACAGCATCACCTACTGCCACGTCAATGCTTGCCACTGTGCCGTCCTGAGGTGCCACAACGGGAATTTCCATCTTCATGGCTTCCAGAACAACGATAGGATCTCCTGGTTTTACAGTCTGTCCTACACTTGCCTCGATCTTGCATACCTTGCCTGGTACAGAAGCTTTTACTTCAACAGAACCTGCCGGTGTTGCTGCCGCAGGTGCAGCTGCTGGAGCAGGTGCAGCCTTTGGTGCTGCTTTCGGTGCGGCTTTTGGTGCTGCCGCAGGCGCTGTTCCATTGCCTGCGCCTTCTTCTACTGTTACATCATACGCAACGCCATTTACAGTGATTGTATAAGATTTCATATTCTTTTCCTCCTATGACTTTCAGCTAACGCCAATTATTTTTCTTTGATTTTCTAATAGAGCGGACTACAAAACTGTCCGGTGAAGTATTTTCAGAAGCTGCAATGGCTGCTGCGATAACAGCTACCAGTTCCAGATCATCTGTTTCCTCTTCCTCAGAAACCTCAGGTGCCGCTGCAGGGGTCTGAACCGGCTGTACCGTTTCAACGGCTTCCTGTGTTTCCCCGGGCTGCTGCTTTTTAAATTTCTTTCCTACAGCATCTACCCATCCGGGTACAAATTTCAAAGCATCAATGACATAGCACAGGAAGAACAGAATGATAAATACTGTGCCAAGACCCACAATCGTATTCATGACTGCAGACTGCATTTTTTCGCCCATGGTATACTGAGGGCTGAATCCGATACTGTCTGCGTTCAGCTTGCTGTCATAAACCATTTCCACATCAGCCATACCATTTTCAAATTCTGCTTCCAGATCCACTACATAGTTGCTTCCGTCTTTCTTTACTGCTTCCTGAGGATCTACGTCTTCAAATCCGATATAGGCTCCTAATTCCTCCGAAGAATCCATCCAGGCCTGAAAAGCGCTCTTGGTAAAATCGTCCATATTGGGATTCTCTTCTATGGCCTGCTCCATGGTGGCGTTGTCATAAGCGACCAGTGTCTCCATGGTGGATGTAGTGGTGCTGTACAGGTTATTCATAACTGTCTCATTGATCTCTTCCTGAGATCCCATACAGCCTGTCATAGAAAGGGTCAGAATACCTAAGGATACGAGTCCTCCTAATTTTTTTCCTATCTGCTTCATATGCTTCACCTCGCTTAAACCGTGCCGTGTTTTTTGTCAGGACGATTTTCTCTCTTTGTGAATAACATTTCAAAAGCACCGATGACATATTTTCTGGTATCCAGAGGCTCAATGATGGTATCCACATAGCCTCTCTTTGCCGCTGAAAGAGCGCTGGACTGGAGCATAGCATATTCTGCAGCTTTTTCGTTGATTGTCTGCACGTCTGATCCGGCATACATGATCTTAGCTGCCAGTTTGGCATCCATCATACCAATCTGAGCGGAAGGCCATGCATAGACCATATCAGCTCCTGTAGATTTGCTGTTCATAGTCAGATAAGCGCTTCCGAAGGCTTCTCCGATCACTACGTTAACTTTCGGAACAGTAGCGCTGATAAATGCGTTGGTCAGCTCTGCTGCATTTCTTGCCATATTTGCTTCAGAACATTTGGTTGCCTTATATCCTTTTACGTTAGTAAGGGTCAGCACAGGGATTTCAAAAGCATCGCAGAATTTCACAAATTCTGCCGCTTTCTTGCAGCCTCTTGCAGATAATACATTGTCAAAGGAATCTGTTTTTTCTCCCTCTTCATTGTAAATCTCACATCTGTTTGCCACGCATCCTACTGTAGCTCCGTTTAAACGGATAAAGCCGGTTACCATATCTTTGGCATACTCTGCTTTTACTTCAAAGAATTCGTTGTTGTCTGCGATCTGTGACAGAGCGATGGAAGTGTCGCCTACACAGTTTTCCAGTTCCGGGCACACCCGGTTCAGATCATCGGTACACTCTGTATATGCAGAGTTGTCTTCATAATTAGATGGCAGCATAGCTACCAGCTGTCTCATCTGGGCCAGGATCTCCTCTTCACTGCCAAGAACGTCAACAAGACCTGCGTTCTGGCTCTGGTACTGGGCGCTGGAAGTATCGCATTTGGAGCTGTCGTTTCCTTCCAGAGCATTTGGAGAATTTACAAATAATCTGGCGTTATCCTTCTCCATAAAAGTAAAATCTGTCAGAGCAGGAACTACTGCAAGTCCGCCCCCGCAGTTTCCGAAAATACCGGTAATCTGGGGGATCACTCCTGAAGCCATTACCTGTTTTGTGTAGATCTCGCCGAATGCATTTAAAGCGTCTGTAGCTTCCTGAAGTCTGAAGCCTGCACAGTCGATCAGACCGATCACAGGAGCTCCTGTCTTCATGGCCAGATCATACAGATGTACGATCTTCTTTGCATGCATCTCGCCGATAGATCCGTTTAATACAGACGCATCCTGGCTGTAAACATATACCAGGCTGCCCTCAATGACGCCGTATCCGGTAATGACACCATCTGCCGGCGTTTCTTTTTCAGATAAGTTGAAATCTGTATTTCTTGCTGTCACACAGCCGCCAATTTCAACAAAACTGTTCTCATCAAGCAAAGAGTAAATTCTTTTGCCTGCTAAGCTCTGTGCTGTACTACTCATTTATCAGCCCTCCGTTTTTTAATATTTTGGTCATTTAAAACATTACATAAATAAAACCAATGTGCGTATTAATTTTACCCTTTTTTAAGATTTTTTTCAATAGGCTGTGATAATATTTTAACATCTCATTGGATGTTTTCCAGTGCTTTTTTCATATTTCCAACATATTCTTTTACGTAGGGGACAGCCTTTTCTCCATACTCCTCCACAATTTTCACAATCCTGCTCCCTACAATGACACCGTCAGAAACCGCCGCCATTTTCTGCGCCTGCTCCGGTGTGGAAATACCGAATCCCACTGCGCAGGGAACCTTAGTCACCTGGCGGACTTTGTCCACCATGCCTTGAATGTCTGTGGAAATTTCTTTCCGCATTCCTGTTACTCCCAGTGAAGACACACAGTAGATATATCCTTCCGCTTCCTTTGCGATAGCCGTGATCCGCTCATGGGAGGTGGGAGCGATCAGGGAAATGATCTCTACCCCATATTCTCTGCAGACTTCCCGGAGTTCCCCTTTTTCTTCAAAAGGCATATCCGGCACGATCACACCCTGGATCCCGCATTCTCTGCACCGCTCCATAAAACGCTCTTTTCCATAGGTAAAGATCGGATTCAAGTAAGTGAGAAAAACCATAGGAACCTGTACCTTTTCTCTCGCCTTTTTCACCGTTTCAAAAAGCCTGTCTGTAGTACAGCCTGCCGCCAGGGCCCGCTCATTTGCGGCCTGGATCACAGGACCTTCTGCAATAGGATCTGAAAAAGGGATCCCGATCTCAATAATGTCTGCTCCCGCCTCTTCCATGGCGTATAAAAGCTGTTCCGTGATCTCCAGGGAAGGATCTCCTCCCGTAATAAACGGAATAAATGCTTTAGTATCTTTAAATGCTTCTGAAATCTTACTCATAAATCTCCACTCCTCTGTATCTTGCGATTACCGCTACATCCTTGTCTCCTCTTCCTGAGAGGTTTACTACTATGATCTGGTCTTTCTCCATCTTAGGCGCCAGCTTTCTGGCATAAGCCACTGCATGGGCGCTTTCTATGGCAGGTATGATCCCTTCTATCCTGGACAGATACTCGAAAGCCTCCACAGCTTCCCGGTCAGTTATAGGCACATACTCAGCTCTACCGATCTCTGCCAGATGGGCGTGTTCCGGACCGATACCGGGATAATCCAGACCGGCAGATATAGAATATACCGGAGCGATCTGACCGTATTCATCCTGGCAGAAAACCGATTTCATCCCATGAAAGATTCCTGTGGTCCCGCGGCTTAAGGTGGCAGCATGTTTCTCCGTATCAATGCCCAGACCTCCCGCCTCGCAGCCGATCAGGCGGACCTGCTCATCGGGAATAAATTCATAAAAAGCTCCCATAGCGTTGCTGCCCCCTCCCACACAGGCGATCACCGCGTCAGGAAGGCGCCCTTCCTTCTCCATAAGCTGTTCCCGTATCTCTTTTCCGATCACCTTCTGGAAATCCCGGACCATCATGGGAAAAGGATGAGGACCCATAACAGATCCTAAAACATAAAGGGTGTCCTCCATTCTCCTGGTCCATTCCCGCATAGTTTCATTCACCGCGTCCTTTAAGGTTCCTGTTCCGCTGGAAACTCCATGGACCTTTGCCCCCAGCAGCTCCATGCGGTAAACATTTAAGGCCTGTCTGTCCATATCTTCTTTACCCATGTAAATATCACATTCCATATCCATAAGCGCTGCCGCTGTAGCCGCCGCCACTCCATGCTGGCCGGCGCCTGTCTCCGCAATGATCCTGGTCTTGCCCATTTTCTTTGCCAGCAGTGCCTGGCCCAGTACATTGTTGATCTTATGAGAACCGGTATGGTTGAGATCTTCTCGTTTCAGATAAATCTTCGCCCCTTTAAGATCCTTGGTCATTTTCTCTGCATAGTACAACATAGAAGGCCTTCCTGCATAATTTTTCAGCAGGTCCTCCAGTTCTTCCTGAAATTCCGGATCCTGGCTGTATCTGGCATAGGCCTCCTCCAGCTCCTCTACTGCGTTCATCAGGGTTTCCGGTATATACTGTCCTCCAAAAATTCCATATCTTCCTTTTCCCATATTCTTATCCTCTCACTTTTTCTATAAATTCTCTGATCCGTTGTTCTGATTTTTTCCCCTGTATCTCTACTCCGCTGCTGACGTCCACTCCAAAGGGCCGGCAGATTTTTATGGCCTGCTCCACATTTTCCGGAGAAAGGCCTCCTGCCAGGAACCAGTTTTTTTTCAGGGGAGGGATGATGTTCCAGTCAAAAGTCTCTCCGTTTCCTCCCGGGCTGCCTTTTTGGTAAGCATCCAGAAGGAGATACTCACAGGGAAGTTTTTCAGCTTTCAGGATCTCTTCCTGGCTTCTGGCCGTCACTGCTTTGATCAGAGGCTTATCTGTCCGTTTCCTGAGTTCCTCCATATAAGCGGCGTCCTCATCTCCATGAAGCTGGATAAGCTGGATCACGCCAGTATTTGACAGAGCGGCAGCCTCTTCGACAGGAGCATTTACAAAAACCCCCACTGCCTGTATCCCGGGATCAAGAGCCCTGCGAAGCTCTGCGGCATGACCAGGAGTGATCTGCCGTTTTCCCGGTGCAAAAACAAATCCTGCAAAGTCCGGTTTCCAGCGGTTTACGGCCTGTATATCTTTTATTGTCTTTAGTCCGCAGATCTTAACCTTGGTCACTGGTATCTCCTTTCTTCAGCCAGTTCAGCATCTCCTTTTTGTTCTCGCTTTTCATAAGAGCTTCTCCGATGAGCACAGCGTCCACACCGGCTTCTCTCATCCTGGAAATATCCTCAGGGCTGTGAATACCGCTTTCTGCCACAAAAAGAATTCCTTCCGGTATATATCTTCGCAGCCGCAAACTGTTTTCCACATCTACTGTAAAATTTTTCAGATTCCGGTTGTTTACCCCGATCACATCAGCTCCCGCCCTGAGAGCCTGACGGATCTCTTCTTCATCATGAGCTTCTGTCAGCGCCGTCATACCCAGGGCTCTGGTGATCTTCAGATACTCTTTCAGGTTCTCTTCCCCTAACAGGGTACAGATCAGCAGCACTGCAGAGGCTCCAAGGGTCTTAGCCTCGTAAATCTGATAAGAATCCACCACAAAATCTTTTCTCAGCACCGGAATGGAAACTTCTCCTGCAATTTCTTTCAGATACTGATCCTTGCCCAGGAAAAATTCCGGCTCTGTGAGACAGGAGATTGCAGAAGCTCCTGCCTCTTCATATTCTCTGGCAATTTCCAGGTAAGGGAATTTTTCTGCAATGATCCCTTTGGAGGGAGAAGCCTTCTTTACCTCGCAGATAAAGGACATATCTTCCTGGGCCAAAGCCCGGTAAAAGGGATAACCGGTATTTTTCTCCATAGCTTCTGCCTGGGCTTTTATCTTCTCAAAGGGAACTTCCTTTTTTCTCACTTCCACCCGTTTCCTGGTGGAAGCCGCAATTTTTTCTAATATCATCTTCTATACCTCATATTCTTTCGTAGCTTTGATAAACTCTTCCAGCTTCGCTGCGGCTTTTCCGCTGTCGATGAGCTCTCCCGCCATCTTTACTCCTTCTTCCAGAGTAATGCCGTCAATGCCAAGATACAGGCTCATACCGGCGTTTAAAAGCACCACATCCCGCTTTGGTCCCCGTTCTCTTCCTTCCAGGATATCTCTGGTGATCCTGGCGTTTTCCTGAGGATCTCCTCCTACCAGGCAGGAAAGATCACACCGCTTCATACCAAACTGTTCCGGAGAAATAGTATAGCTTTTTACTTCTCCAAACCGGATCTCGCACACCAGAGTCTCTCCGGTAAGGGTAATCTCATCCAGACCGTCCGCTCCGCATACAGCTACTCCTCTGGTCACCCCCAGATTTCCCAGGACTTTTGCCAGAGGCTCTACCAGCTTTTTGTCATAGACTCCTAAAAGCTGCATGGTAGCTGCCGCCGGATTGGAAAGAGGCCCCAGAATGTTAAAGACTGTCCGCACTCCCATCTGCTGTCTTACCGGGGCCGCATACTTCATAGAAGAATGATAAACCGGTGCAAAAAGGAAACACATGCCTGTACGGTTCAAAATGGTTTCGTTCTGTTCCGGATCCAGGGAAACATTGGCTCCCAGCTTTTCCAGCACGTCCGCGGCTCCGCTTTTACTGGAAACACTCCGGTTTCCATGCTTTGCCACAGGTATCCCTCCTGCCGCCACTACAAAGGCAGATGTGGTCGAGATGTTAAAGGTTCCGGCTTCGTCTCCTCCTGTCCCCACAATATCGATGACTTCTCTCTGAGGCTGTATCTTGATCCCTTTATCCCGCATAACCTGAGCGAAAGCCGTGATCTCTTCAATGGTCTCCCCCTGCATCCTAAGAGCTGCCAGAAAGGCTCCCATCTGGGCCTGAGTGGCGGTTCCGTCCATCATCTCCTCCATAACTCCTTTCGCCATCTCATAAGACAGGTCTTTTCCTTCCATTAATGTGTGGATTGCTTCTTTTATCATAACTTTTCTTTCCTTTCTTTCAATTTTTATAAAATTTTCCAGTATCTTTATTCCTTTTGGCGTCAGCACCGACTCCGGATGAAACTGAAGCCCATATACCGGATATTCTTTATGCTCTACCGCCATAACCTCGCCGTCTTCTGTCTGAGCTGTGATCTTCAGGCAGTCCGGAAGGGTATCTCTCTTCACTGCCAGAGAATGATACCTGGCTGCTTCTATGGTACTGCCCAGTCCCACAAACAGGGAACTATCCGAGCTAAGTGTCACCAGACTTTTCTTTCCGTGCATCAGTTCTTTTGCCGGAGCGATCACTGCCCCATAGGCCTGACATATAGCCTGATGTCCCAGACAGACTCCCAGTATAGGGATCTTTCCCTGAAATTTTCTCACTACATCTATACATATTCCTGCTTCATCGGGATACCCCGGTCCCGGAGAAAGAAGGATATGGGAAGGATCCCATTTTTCGATTTCTTCCAGAGTCACCTGATCGTTTCTGACCACCTGGATGTCCGGCCGGATGGTCCCCAGATACTGGACCAGGTTGTAAGTAAAGCTGTCGTAATTGTCAATTACTAAAATCATATTCCTTCCTCCTCTGCCTGAATGATCGCCTGGATCACAGCTGCCGCTTTATTGGCGGATTCTTCGTATTCTTTTTCCGGAACGCTGTCTGCCACAATACCGCCTCCTGCCTGGACGTAAACCTTCTGGTCTTTTTTTACCGCCATGCGTATAGCGATGCAGGTATCCATATTTCCTGTAAAATCCAGATATCCCAGGGCTCCTCCGTAGATCCCCCGTTCCTCTTTCTCCAGCTCTTCTATGATCTGACAGGCCCGGATCTTAGGGGCTCCCGACAAGGTCCCTGCAGGAAGGACCGCTTCAATAGCGTCTAATGCATCTTTGTCTTCCCGAATCATCCCTTCCACCTGGGAGCAGATATGCATGATCTTTGAATATTTGTGGACTGCCATATATTCTGTTACTTTCACACTTCCGAATCTGCAGATCTTTCCCAGGTCATTTCTCCCCAGATCCACCAGCATGTTATGCTCGGACAGTTCTTTTTCATCCTGGAGAAGTTCTTTTTCCAGTTTTCTGTCCTCTTCTTCGTTCTTTCCTCTGGGTCTGCTCCCTGCCACAGGAAAAGTAGTTACCTTGCCGTTGTGAAGCTTTACCAGAGTCTCCGGTGAAGTACTCATCAGTTCCAGCGCCTCTGTGTGAAAATACACCATATAGGGAGAAGGATTCGATGTCCGCAGAAGCCTGTACGGATTCAGAAGGCTTCCTTTCATGGGACTTTGAAACTGCCTGGAGATCACTGCCTGAAAAATATCTCCTCTCCGTATGTGTTGTTTGGTCTTTTCTACCATCTCATAATATTCTTCTCTTCCGGTAGTACACTGGAAATCCATTTTCTCTCTCTGATCTTCCTGTTTGTCCTCAGCCTCTTCCAGAAGTTTTCGGAGCCTGCAGATTTCCTGATCTGCTCTCCGGTAGTTTTCTTCCAGGTCATCGGTCTTTATATTCACCAGAAAAAGCAGCCGCTGCTTCAGATGATCATAGGCAATGACCTTATCAAAAAGAAACAGGTCAAAATCCGGAAACTTTTCATTCTTTATATGGAGGACCGGTTCCGCCAGACCGATAACAGAATAAGAAAAGTATCCCACCAGTCCTCCGGTAAAAGGTGGATAATCAGGAAGCACCGGGGCCTTGTACTTTTTCATCAGCTTTCTCACTGCTTCCAGGGGTTTCTCCGTTGTTTCGTACTCTCCTTCCTCTCCCTGGATCCTTACCTTTCCGTTCTGGCAGAAGATCCTCAGCTTCGGATCACAGCCCAGAAAGGAATATCTTCCCCACTTTTCTCCTCCTTCTACACTCTCCAGAAGAAAATACCGGCTGCTTTTTGCCGCCAGCCTTTTCAGTACTGCAATAGGCGTGGTACTGTCTCCTAAGATTTCCCGGCATACAGGAATCACAGAATAGTTTTTTGCCAGTTTCTCAGCTGTTGCATAATCAGGTTTCAGCATTTACATTCCTCCTTAAATTGATGTCTTCGTATGTCGGTAAAGGATTTTCTTTAGGAGTTATTTATCACATCTCAGATAGTCAAAGACCCCGGTGCAAGCATCGGGGTCTTTGACCCTCGCGGCAGTCGCCAAATGGACATGCCAGCATGTCCGCTTGGCTCGTTGCTCGCGGGAATAAAAAAACCCCTGTCCCAACGGAAGCGTCACTGCTTCCATTGGGACAGGGGAATCATCTCCTGCGGTACCACCCAAATTGCCAGTCGTTTTTTGTTCTATCTGTGAAAGAATCAAAAAAACTTCTGACCACTCTTTACATGTACTGACATACACTCCCTGCTGATAACGGATCGGTACACCCGTCAGCGTCTACTCTTTCTTCCGAAGTTTCGAGCTGCCCTCACAAGTCCATTCAATAAAAACTCTTGCTGTTCCGATCTCACCGCCCGGAACTCTCTGTGAACAAATATTTTTACCTACTACTCTTGTTCAATGGTTTAAAGTAATAATTTTGTAAAATTATAACATATATTTTTTTCATGTCAAGACTTTTCTTTCTTTTCTTTCAATTCCTGCCCCCACTGCCGATACCTTATTCATCCAGAAATTAAAAGGCATAAATATATACAGAAGTTCTTTCTTTCTCTCTCCGGAGGATTCGCTGCGTTCCGTTTTCTTTTCATTGTTCCACAAATCTTCAGTCTTTTTTATACTGTCTTCAAAAAGAAAGAACTCCCTGTCTGTTCTTATCTCTCTGTGATCTTCCTCTGCCATGATCAGGCACATACACATCCGGCTGCTCCTTAAAAGGAGATCCCCCGTTCCTTCGCCAGTCAATTTCCAGAGACCGGAAAAGGAAATTTCTTTTTTCTCTCTCAGATATCCTTCCTCAGCACGGTAGCCGGAACGGACCAGATACCGGAGACAGACCCATGCTTTTTCTGCCCTTCCGTCATTACAGTTTCGCAGATCCTCCACCAGTCCAAGGACAATCCTGGCACACTTTTTTTCTTCTTTCTTCAGCATTTTCCAGAAAGCCGCGCTCTGATAAGTGCTTCTGTCGGCTTTTTCCAGCAGGTATTCCCTCCATTCTCTTTTCATATCCCGGATTTTTGCCCGGCAGAGTATGTTTCTGGAAAGACCATACAGAAAAAGATAGGTAATATCCTGATGACCGCCTCCTTTCATTCCCTGCAGTCCCTGAAACAAAATACCTTTTTTTAACATAAAAACCTCTTTTCCGTCCGCAGTGCATTTCGGAAGGTTAAAGAATACTTTTGAGTACTGTATTATTCACTTTCGTCATTATGGAAAATGTGAGTGATACCGTACACTAGTATCGGGCTGATAAATGAATTTTTCTTGGAATATTTCAGAATCTGAAAGATCTCTTCTAAAAGAGTATAGATAAGCAAAAAGACCTGTGAAATGATGAAAGATCAGAAATCCTGTATTTTCCGGCCGAAAAATGAAATGCAGATACAGACTTGTTTTTTGTCAGCCTCTCTGACTCTCAGTCTACTACAATCAGATCTGAGAAACAACTGGCAGATTTGCCAAAATTTTCCCGCGCCTTCCTGCAAAAAGAAGCTGCCACATTTAAATATTCCTCAATCTGATCAATGTGGCAGCTCCCTGCTTTTTCTCAGGCAGATCTTATTATTTCAATGTGATCTTCCGGAAGTTTTTCTTTCCTTTTTTCAGGACAATACCCTCTCCCTGGAGTTTTTCTCCCGGAACCAGATGTTTGATATCTGTGATCTTTTCTCCATCAATGGCTACGCCCCCCTGTTCAATGGCTCTTCTTGCCTCTGAACGGGATCCTGCCAGGCCGCTTTTGTGAAGAAGAGAGATCAGGTCGATGTTTCCATCTGTAAGCTCAGACTCTTCGATCTGGGCAGACGGCATATTTGCAGCGTTTCCGCTGGTAAACAGAGCCTTGGCCGCTTCCTGGGCCTTCTGGGCTTCTTCTGTTCCATGTACCAGCTCTGTAAGTTCATAGGCCAGGATCTCTTTTGCCTTATTTAACTGGCTGCCTTCCCATTTATCCATCTCATCAATCTGTTCCAGAGGAAGGAAGGTGAGCATACGGATACATTTCAGTACATCGGCGTCTGCCACATTTCTCCAGTACTGGTAGAAGTCAAAGGGTGAAGTCTTATTCGGATCCAGCCATACGGCGCCGGACTGAGTCTTGCCCATCTTTTTGCCTTCAGAATTCAGAAGAAGGGTGATAGTCATGGCACAGGCGTTTTTGCCCAGCTTTCTCCGGATCAGCTCTGTACCTCCCAGCATATTACTCCACTGGTCGTCTCCGCCGAACTGCATGTTGCAGCCGTATTTCTGGTACAGCATGTAGAAATCGTAGCTCTGCATGATCATGTAGTTAAACTCCAGGAAGCTCAGGCCTTTTTCCATACGCTGCTTATAGCACTCTGCAGTAAGCATACGGTTTACAGAGAAATGAGGTCCTACCTCTCTTAAAAAGTCAATATAATTCAGATCTAACAGCCACTCCGCATTATTTACCATAAGGGCTTTTCCATCGGAGAAATCAATAAATCTCTCCATCTGCTTCTTAAAGCAGTCACAGTTATGCTGGATCGTCTCCGCGGTCATCATGGAACGCATATCCGATCTGCCGGAAGGATCCCCGATATAACCGGTACCTCCACCGATCAGAGCGATAGGCTTATTTCCAGCCATCTGAAGACGCTTCATCAGACACAGAGCCATAAAATGCCCTACATGAAGGCTGTCCGCCGTCGGGTCAAACCCGATATAAAAAGTAGCCTTCCCGTTATTGACCAATTCCCGGATCTCCTCCTCATCCGTCACCTGGGCGATCAGCCCCCTGGCCTGCAATTCCTCATAAATTCCCATTTTAAATTCTCCTTTTCTTTTTACTTGCCTTTGACAGTATACAAATAACAACTGCCACAAAGTTTTGTATCTTAGAAGGACACCTATGGCTTTCACAAAACTCAGCTAACAGTTTTTATCATTCGAACTGCCGCTCAGGTACATCCAGGGAATCTTGCTGCATTTTCTGCGAATTTGTCGAGCACAGCTTTGAGACTACAGGCTCAAAGCTGCGCAGACTGAGCAAGAAAATGCAGCAAGATTCCGGAAGCACTTTCCTGCGGCAGTCCCCGCAATGATAAAAAGCCCCCGTCCTTCCTGTTACAAAAGGACGAGAGCTTATATATTCCCGTGTTACCACCTTTATTCACAGACAGCTCACACTGCCTGCCTCTGCAAGTACAGCTTACGCGATACTCAAAGTGTTGTAACGTACACCAAAACGTCACAGCCTACTCATTACTTTTCGGTGTGAAGCTCCGGGATGTATTCGTACTGCAGTTCTCCCGGGCCTCTCATCTGCCGGCTCCTTTCTGTAGGTCTCTCTGCATACTACTTGTTCCCTTCTTCGCTTTTCTCATTTACGGAAACCAGTATACAGAAATCTTCCCGGCTTTGTCAAGGGTACTTTAACAACTTGCAACGACGCAGTGATCAGCTTACCTGCTTATGGCCTTCATTCTCCACTGATATTCTCCATTATCCTTGATACCGTAGAAATCTCCGAAGTTCAGGTCAAAAATATCCTTTTTGATCCCGGCCAGGTCAATCTGGTTCTTGATCAGATACTGCCAGATTCCGCCGTGGGAAATATCTCCCTGGAGAAGGACACCGACTGCCTTTCCGTCCCGGAGGACTACACGCTTATAGTTTCTGGAATCCTCCCTGGCAATGACTACATCGCCTTCCTGGGGAAGGATCACACCTACGCACATGGAAACCATGCCAAAGAAATTAATGGTATTCTTTATGGCATAGCGGTCTGTATATTCCACATGGGAGCCGCACATATTCAAAGCCGCAGTCTCTCCCTGTTTCTGAGCGTTTGGCCAGATACCGGAAAGTCCGGTAACGTCTCCTGCTGCATATACACCTTCCGCTCCTGTCTGGAGATAATCGTCCACCTTGATCCCCCGGTCAATGACGATTCCTTCCCCTTCCATACCTGCCACAGCAGAACGGACTCCGGCAGCCACAATGATCAGGTCACAGGGCAGTTTTTCGCCATTATCCAGAATAATCTCCCGGATGATCTTATCCTCTCCCATAACCGTATCTGCAGCTTTTCTTCCCAGATAGAAAACAGCTCCTGCTTTTTCAAACTGCTTCTGGTATTCAAAAGCCGCCGTCTTGTCAAGCTGTACCGGCAGGATCTGGTCTGCCATCTCTACGATAGATACTTTCTTTCCGGTTTCCATCAGGCCATAGGCAGCGTCCAGACCTACCAGACCGGAACCGATGATCACAATATTCTCCGCATCTTTTGCCAGCTCATCAATAGCCTGGGCGTCTCTTAAATGACGGAGGCCGAAAACATTTTCTGCTTCTCTTAAATTGCCTACCGGAGGGATAAAGCTTTCAGCCCCAGTAGCGATGAGAAGCCGGTCATAGCTCATCTCATCTCCCTGGTCTGTATAAACCTTCTTTCCCTGAGTATCCAGACGGCTTACTGTTTTTCCCGGAAGCCAGGTGATCTGGTTTTTCCCAAAAAAGTCCGGATCGATAAAGCTGATTCCTGCTGCATCTCTTTCATGGCTCAGATATTTATGCAGCATACATCTGGAGTGTACCTGAGTGTCTGTAGAGATCACCGTAATCTTTCCTTCCCTGTCAGCTTTCCGGATAGTCTTTGCCGCAGTAATACCTGCAGCTCCTGCTCCTAAGATCACATATTCCATCTCTACACCTCCTCTACCCAGATAGCCTGTTTTGGACATGCCTTTACGCAGCTGGGATCTTCGCCTTTACCGATACAGAAATCGCATTTGATCACTTTACTGCGGGTGCTGTCGTCAGGCTTCAGTACGCCATAAGGGCAGTTCATCACACACATAAAGCAGGAACCGCATTTCTTTTCATCATACTGGACATGGCCGGTTTCCGGATCTTTGGAAAGGGCCCCGCTCATACAGGATATCACACATTCCGGCTGGTCGCAGTGGCGGCAGAATATGGGAGTGTAGCTTCCATCAGGATTTTTGTAAATAAAATTCCTGGTCTCATTGGCGATATCCGTAAGGTCCAGGGTGTAGACATCGCCTTCATCTTTTCTGTGGGCCTGCATACATGCCACGGAACAGCTTTTGCAGCCGTCGCATTTTGAGGCGTCTATCATTATTCTTTTCATCTTGGGCTCCTGTCTCTTAAATATTTAAACCTGCACGTTTTTCCTCAATGATCTTTTCCAGGATATCCGCGCTTGCCTTTGCGTCAGGATTGATGATCACCTGGCCGCCGGTAAGATTCTTCATATCCTCAGTGAGAAGTTTCACTGCCAGATCGCTTCCTGTAACAAATGGAGGCAGTCCTAAATGGAGAGGCAGTCCCAGGGCAAGGCCGAAGCAGCCGTCTGCCAGAGCCTGTTCTTCCAGCCACTGAGCAGCGGAAAGCACCAGAGGAAGCTGTGGGATATCAATTCCCAGAGCTTCTGCCAGCTCTGTGGCAACGATCTCCAGACGTCCGATGGCCAGACATGGGCCGAAGTTCAGTACCGGAGGAATATTCAGTTTTTCGCAGACTGCACGGAGTTTTGGTCCTGCCAGTTTTGCAGCTTCCGGTGTCATCAGGCCGCAGTTCTCGATCCCGCCTGAAGAACATCCTGCTGTGAGAACGATAATGTCTCTGGAGATCAGTTCTTTCACCAGGTCTACAGTCAGCACGTCATGGCCTCCTGCTGTCAGATTGGAACATCCTACCACCCCGGCAACACCTTTGATGTCTCCGGATACGATCAGGTCGATAAGAGGTTTCCAGTTTCCGCCCAGGAACTCTTTTAAGGAACCTTCAGATACACCGGTAAGAGTATGGTCATTTCCATGCTCCGGCAGAAGGTTCATGGTCACTTTCCCTCTTCTTGCCTTGTAAGCCTCTACGATCTCATCAATGATCTCTTCGCTCTGTTTTTCTCTCTCTTCGAACTTAAAGGGCTTCAGTTCTGCATTGGCTTTCTTAGCTACGTCATCCAGACAGATCTGTTTGATCATCAGCTCATCGCAGATTGGCTCGATACCCGGAAGAGTACAGTTAAACTCAGAAAGCACTGCGTCAATACCGCCTGTGGCAAGGACAGCCTCACTGGTGTAGTTATTTCCGGCATGGCCGTCAAATACCTCTGTATAGTGAGCACCGCGAAGCTGAAGATCCTGTCCTACGCAGGTACATCCTACCAGCTTAAAGCCTTTGGCTCCTGCAGCCTGGGCTTTCGCTACTGCCTCTTTGGAAGTCAGTCTTTCCTGAAGGTCTACAAAAATCGTATGCTGATGTCCGGTGATCATAATGTTGATATAATCCGGGTCGATAACCCGAAGGCCTACCGGCGCCATACGAAGTTCCGGTTCTCCTAAAAGGACGTCATTTAACAGGTTTGTCAGTGTCAGTCCGTAAATACCTGTGGAAATACCCAGTTTCAGACAGTCTGTATACATATCTACAGGATCGGAGTTCAGGTTTGTGGAACATTTCACAACACCGTGGAATACTTCACTTTTAGCTCCTCCCGGAAGGATGTTCAGCTCCTGCCATCTTTTAAATCTTGGACCGTAAGCCATTTTTTCTACCAGTTCCATTTTTTCATATTCCGGTTTGTACAGATCGTCCAGGACCATCTGAGCTACCTGCTTTGCAGTATCCCATTTGTCTGTTCCCTGTACGCCGAAGATCTCCGCCAGTTTTGCCAGAGATTTTTCTCCCTTGATCTCTCCTTTGATCTCAGCGGTTTTCTTTACATTCAGGGCTGTGTTCTCCACAATGTGGATATAGCAGCCGGAACCGCTGGCAACTGCCCGCAGAAAGTTTCTGGCAACGATAACGTCTGCTGTAGCCCCGCAGATCCCTCTTGGCGCTTTCGGTGTGATCCGGCAGGGACCATTGGCACAGAGACGGCAGCATACGCCCTGAAGACCGAAGCCGCACTTGGTGCTCTGTCCTTCTACTCTGTGGTGGGAAGTTTCCATGGGAAGGCTGCGGATAAATTCCTCTAAAGGCTTGTCCGCGCTGGCACAGGTATTGCATCCATAACACTGGTTCATTTTTTGTTCCTCCTATGTAAAAAAATGTATGTTAAAATTATAACTAATCTGGATTAAATTAGTCAAGTATAACCTGAGATTTTATATGTTTTTTTAAAAAAAGAAGCAGTTCTCTGTTGGTCCGACTGTTGATCTCCAGGTCTTCTCCGGATAAAGGCCTGGCTGTATCCGGAGGATTTTCTCCGCAGATATCGGCGCCTATAACCTTTCTTTTCTCAAATACCAGCTCCAGCCATTTCAAAAGCTGTTCCAGAGCCAGCTCTCCCTGATCCCAGTTGGTCCTGGCGTCTTCTTTTCTTAATACATCTTTGTCTATAGAAATATACAGAGGCAGATCCGGATCTGTATCCAGGAACTTCCGAAGGATCTCCTCACCTCTGTCCGGCAGATCTTCCCGGCAGAGCCTGGTCAGCTTTGTCCCGGCCTGCCCTTTATATTCCTGAAAATCTTTTAAACCGGGGCCTGCCACACAGATATGGGAAAGGAACTCATGAGTATCCAGCACCTCCCCGGCCCAGCTTCCGCAGGAAAGCAGCCCGAAGAAGGCTGCCTCCTGCATATCTGTATGATTGTCAAAAACCAGAAGGGAAAAAGGCTCCCGGATCTTTTCCAGCCAGAATTTGGACAGATAGTGATAATTTCCCGAATCCAGGAAATGAATTCCCTGAACAGGAAGATCACAGATCCTTTCCTTGATCTCTTTCTCCGCTTCCGGGGTACAATAGCAGTTCACTCCCTGGAGTTCCTGAAAATCCAGCCACAAAGCTTCCTGGTCCTCTAAAAAATCTTCTTCCCGGTAAATCCCGGAAAAGTTCATGATGATCGGTTTCATTTCTTCCATGCCCTCAGTCTACAAAATGTACAGGACCTGTTTTTTCCGGATTCTGGTTCACAGGACCCTTTGCATATCCTAAAGCGGCAATCCCGAAGATCACATGGCTGTCCGGTATCTCCCACTCTCCCAGAATGCTCCGTACCTCCGGTGTATCACAGACATCCCGTACCTGATTGATCCATACAGAACCAATTCCAAAGGAATGAGCCGCCAGCATAATATTTTCCATAGCGCAGGCATTGTCATCCTGAGAATGATGGTTATTTCTGTCATTAGATGGGATCACCAGGACCTGGGGGCTGTACATATCATAGCCTTCTCTTCCCAGCGCTTTTCCTACGGCTTTCGCCAGAGTCTGGATCTTATCCCGGTCTGTGACCACGGTAATCTTCCAGGTCTGTTTATTCTGTCCGCTTGGAGCGTAGATCGCCGCTTTTGCGATCTGCTCCAGTTCTTCTCTGGGAATTTCTTTTTCCTCAAAGGACCTTACACTTCTTCTTGTAAGAATATTTTCCATTGCTGCATTCATAAGTCTATTCCTCCCGTTTCTTGTATTTACTGTCATTTTATCACGGCTGGGGCGCAAACGCCAGCCTCTTTAATGTCTCCTCCAGGCACCAGGGAAAATCGATCTTCTCCACCGTCTCAGCAAAATAAACCGCTCTGGTCTTCCAGGTCTCGCCATGAACCTGATACAGGATTTCTCCCGCCTTTTCGCCCTCTTGTACCGGCGCTTCCAGTTTTTCCTTTATCCGGGGAACCACTTCCAGTTTTTCATCGCTGCGCAGGAGCATACCCTCCTCCTGTGAAATATCCTCCAGAGACAGCGCCGCCCGGGCTGTTACACCCAGCATCTGTGTCTGGCCGTTTTCAACCGGCAGAGACTGAGGGATTTCAGGAATTTCTGCCTGGGCAAAGCTTTTCCAGGTATAATTTTCAAGCCCGTATTCCATCAGCTTTCTGGTATCAGACCATTTATAGTTTTTGTTATTCGGCCAGCCGCAGCCAAGGAGCGCTACGATAAGGGTCTTCCCGTCTCTTTGAAGCGCTCCTACATAACAGTATCCTGCGGCAGCGGTAAATCCGGTTTTTCCCGTAAGAGCCCCTTCCATCATGCTGAGGAAAGCGTTATGGTTGGTACAGGAAATCGTTTTGTTTCCGGCAGTATCTGTAAAGGTATAAGAAGGGGTCCGGGTGATCTCCAGGAATTCTTCCCTGGCAGGAGAGTCCTGGATACAATACCTGAGGATCCTTGCCAGATCTTCCGCAGTAGTCGAATGGACCTTCACCCCTTCCTGGGTTTCTTCCTGGGCGTCCAGTCCGTTCGGGGTAATAAACCATGTACTTTCACAGCCGATCTCCCTGGCTTTTTCATTCATCATTTCAGCAAAGGCCTGGGTGCTGCCTCCGATATGTTCTGCCAGGATCACCGCCGCATCATTGTAGCTTTCCAGCATCAGTCCGTAGAGCAGATCCCGGACCTTATAACTTTCTCCCTCTCCCGCTCCCATATGGACCTCCGGCATAGAAGCAGCGTAGGCAGAAGTCCGGGCAGTTTCCTCCTGCCTGCCGGATTCCAGGACCAGGATACAGGTCATGATCTTTGTAGTGCTGGCCATGGGCCGCTGTTCCTCTCCATTTTTCTCAAAAAGAACTCTCCCGGAATCTCCATCCATCAGCACGGCAGACAGGGCATAGAGGCTGTCCGGTTCCCGAACCTCCCCCTCTGCCCGGACCTGGATGGGAAACCAAAAGATTTCCAGACAGACCAGGATCCCCATGATCCACGATCTCGCTGTTTTTTTCATCCCTGTCACTCCTCTCACCTGACATAGGGCAAACCTTAACCCCCTTATTTAGTAAGGTATGAACAGGCACAAAAAAAGATACCACAAACAGTTCTCTGCCTGTCTGCAGTATCCTTTTATACGTCAAGCTGAAGCTGGATCTCTTCCTCTGCTTCCGCCTTAAAATCTTCCATCTGTACCGGGTCGATCTCCGGCAGGTCGTCCAGCCCCTGAACGCCGAAGTTTCTTAAAAACTCTTCAGTAGTTCCAAATAAAATAGGTCTTCCAGGAGCATCCAGCCGCCCTACTTCCCGCACCAGTCCGTACTCGATAAGCTTATTTACCGCATGGTCGCTTTTGACTCCCCGGATCTTTTCAATCTCCAGCTTGGTCACCGGCTGTTTATAGGCAATGATCGACAGGGTTTCCAGCATAACATCGGAAAGGACCGCTTTCTTTGGCTGCAGTGCCATAGCAACCAGATAATCGTAATATTCCTCTTTGGTACACATCTGGAAAGATTCCTCCAGCTCAATGATCTTGATCCCCCGGTCTTCTGTCTGATATTTCAGCATCATATTCCGAATGATCTTTCTGGTAGTCTCTGTGTCATGGCCGATGGTCTTTGCGATATCTTTTACCGGCACCGCCTCGCCCATGGCAAAGAGTATGGCCTCAATGGCCCCTTCCATCCTCTTCAGTTCCATCTCTACTATCCTTTCATGTCATACAGCTTTCAATATAGATCTCTCCGAAAATTTCCTTCTGGCTGATATGGATCTTTCCCATTTTCATCAGCTCCAGAATGGAAAGAAAAGTAACGATCACCTGGACCTTGCTTGCCTGTCTGGAAAGAAGGTCCCGAAAACCAAAGCTTTTGTGGGTCCTGGCATAAGCCTCCACCTCCTCCATCTTGTCCGGCATACTGACCTCTTCCTTTTCGATCTTACCGAATTTGCTCCGGATGGGGTCCACCTTGTCCTCCTGCCTGCGGATCACACTCTGGAAAATGTCATTCAGCTTTGCCAGGGTAAGTCCCTCCAACAGTTCTGCCGCATCCACCGGTTCTTTGTAGGAAAGGACCTCCCCGGGGATCGTGGGCTTTTTATATACATTCTTTGCCGCTGCTGCCATACGGTCCCGGAGTTCATAGGACATATATTTATACATCTTATATTCCAGAAGCTGGCGGACCAGTTCTTCTCTTGGATCCTCTTCCTCTCCTTCTTCATTGACCTCCTTGGGCAGGAGCATCCGGCACTTTATGGAGATCAGGGTGGCTGCCATGACCATAAATTCACTCATAATGTTCAGATCTTCCCGCTGCATCTGATGAATATATTCCATATACTGGTCTGTGATCTGGGCAATGGGTATATCATAAATATTCACTTTGTTTTTTTCGATCAGATGGAGAAGCAGATCCAGAGGGCCCTCAAAGACCTCCAGCTTCACCGGGATTCCTGTTTCCATATTATCCTACCTTTTCCCTGTCCATGTACTGTTTCCCGGATCCCCGCCCTGCAGGGATCTTTTCGCATATACGTGCCATTCTACACCATTTTTCAGGAAAAGTCCACCCTCTCCAGCTCCCTCATACGCTTTGCCTCTTCCTGGGTACAAGAAGAATTCCCATACCTGGCTTTTTCATATAACCTGTGAAATTCTTCTCTTTTTTCGCCCTGGGGAATGCCCGCCTGATCTTCCAGTTCCTTGGGGGACGCGAAGGCAGAAGGCTTGCCTGCCGCTTCAATCTTCCGCCTATAGGCCTTCCGTATCCTGGCTTTGGGCGTCCTGGATTTCAGAAAATCAGGAACAAAAATTCCTTTCTTTTTCATCCTCTCTCTGGTTTCCTTTTCAGGCGTTTCCAGCTTTTCCAGTATATCTCCGTTATCAGGGACCTGGCTGTTATACTTCTTATACAGCCAGAAAAGAAAGGCACACAGGGCCGCTACGGCTCCCAGGATCACTGCCAGGGTAAGGATCTTTTCCAGGATGCTCCACATAGCTGTCAAAAAAGGAGAAGGCTCTCCTCCCGGCTCCAGGATCATAGGCTGGGCCGCCCTTTCTCCAGAAAGCAGTTCCTCCGGCTCCACCTCTTCCCTTTTCCCGGAAAAAAGCATAGCCAGAAATCTCCGGATCAGATCCAGCACTGCCAGGATCCCCCGGTCGATCCCCAGAAAAGGAAGAAGTCCCATACATCCCACAGTGAGAACCGTAAGGAAGATCAGCATCAGCCGGCTTCCCAAAGCGATCCCCTGCTTCGGAAACCGGTACAGCCGGTCATAATCTCCGCAGTAGTCCAGAAAATGTTCCCGGTTCCTGCTCCACAGGATCAGCAGCCAGTAGCAGCCGGTAAAGATCAGAAACAGATTTCCTAATTTATCCAGACCATAAGCCAGAGAAAAGATATATTCCAGGGCAAAGACCAGAAGGCAGGCATAAGAAGGCTGAAAAAAAGCCTCTCTGTTGTCTGTAAGTCTCTGCCAGAAAAACAGAAGTACAAAAAAGAGGACTCCCAGAAGAAGGCAGGCCCTTTCCCAGGATCTCCCCCCCAGAAGCCAGAAGACAGCCAGGCACAGAGCCGAGGCTCCCAGATAGCTCCATATTTTCTTTCCCCTTACAGAAATCTCCCGAAGAAGCAAAGACGGAACCGCCAGCAGGAGCAGCTTTACTCCTGTTCTCAGATTGAAAGCCCCTCCCGCATACAGCAGAAGAAGAAGGATCCCTGCAGTAAAGATCCACAGATGGAGAAACCCGTATATCTTTAAAAATCTGTCCTCTCTCATCTCTTTACCTCCCAGCGCAGGATGTCCAGATTTCTCCTGCTTTTTATCTTCAGCTCCATTTCCGGATACAGAGTAGCCAGCCAGAGACTGCCCTGATTTTTCTCTCCCAGCAGTCCCATAACCTCTTCCAGTTCCTGATACTGGTTTTTTGTGATCAGTATACAGAAACTTTCTTTTGCCAGAAGGAGCTCTTTTTTCTCTTCCACACAGTCAGAGAACTTCCGGCTCCTCTCTCCCAGATCGATCCTGGCAAGACACTGAAGGAACTTTTCTCTCTGGCCCCTGCCGGACTGTCCGGGAAGAAAGATCTCCGACTTTTCCCGACAGTCTCTTCCGTTGGTGATAAGTCCCACCTCTATCCCTCTGGAAAGAAAACTTTCTGCTACAGCGGCTGCCAGCCGGATCCCTTCTTCATGGATCTCCTCGTATTTCCACACAGTCTCATCTTCCACATCCAGAAGTATGCAGACGTTTCCGGATACTGCAGAATTGTGCTGATTCACCATAAGACTGCCGCTTCTGGCGCTGGCCTTCCAGTTGATCCTGTTCATGGGATCCTCCGGGGTGTACTCCCGGATCCCCCGGAACAAAAAAGGATCCTCCAGAAGTTTCTTTCTGGATTCATAAACGCCGGAAATCCTGCGAAAAAGGAGCTCTCCTCTCTCCCCTGCCATCTTTTTTGGATAAACATAGAGATATGTGCTGCAGGGAATGGTGTGATACATCTCACCGGACAGAAGGATCCCTCTTGTGACCAGATCCACCTTCCGTATCTCATAATATCCCCTTTTTACCGCTTCAAAAGGCACCTGGCGTATGATCCGCTGTCGTCCCGCAACGGAAAAGATATCTCTTTTATAACTCTGATCCGACACGCTGGTATTTTCTTCCTGCCCAAAAGAAAGATTCCTGCTCACGGCAAAACCTGCCTGAAGAGCCGGAAGAAACAATCGTTTGTCGTTTTCTATGGTTTCCGTAAGGAATCCCTGTTCCCCCTGAAATACCGGTTCCTGCTGAAAACGGATTTCCGCTTTCAGCCTTTTGTTCCAGTTTTTTTCATAATATTTTTCTGCCAGGAACCGGGCCAGAAGGCCTCCTGCCAGAATCAGCAAAAATATCATCTTTTTCCCCACTCCTCAGTAGGTACCGGCACCTCTTCCAGGATCCTGGCCATCAGCTCCTCGCCTTTTTGGAAACCGCCTCCCAGGATCAGGCGGTGAGAAAGGACCGGAAGGGCCAGTTTCTTAACATCTTCCGGAACTACATATGCTCTTCCCTGGAGATAGGCCCAGGCCCGTACCGCCTGATAAAGGGCAATGGTTCCCCTGGGACTGACCCCTCCCAGGATCTCACCTGTATTCCTTGTCCTTTCGCAGATATCCGTTATATACCCTTTCAGTTCCGGATGTACATAGGTGGCCTTATAGGCCTCCTGATCTTTTCTCAGTTCTTCTACAGAAGTTACCGCCTCCAGATCATCCAGGGGATCATCCCTTTCAAAACAATCCAGGATCTGGATCTCTTCCTCCCGGTTTGGCATCCCCAGAGACAGACGCATGAGAAAACGGTCCATCTGTGCTTCCGGGAGAGGGAAAGTTCCTGCATTCTCTATAGGATTCTGGGTAGCGATAACAAAAAAAGGAGCCTCCAGCTTTCTGGTCTCGCCTTCCGTTGTCACCTGTTTTTCCTCCATACACTCCAGAAGACTGGACTGAGTCCTGGGAGCCGCCCGGTTGATCTCATCTGCCAGCAGCACATGACAGAACACCGGTCCCGGTTTAAAACGGAATTCTCCTTCTTTCTGGTTATAATAATTCAGTCCTGTTACATCAGAGGGCAGCAGGTCCGGGGTAAACTGAATCCTGGAAAACTTTCCTTCCACAGATCTTGCCAGGGCTTTAGCCAGCTTGGTCTTTCCCGTTCCCGGCACGTCCTCCAGAAGAACATGTCCCTGAACTACCATAGCAGTCAGGATCAGGTCAATGGCCTCCCGTTTTCCCACGATCACCTTTTCTATATTGTCTCCGATTGCTTTTAAACTTTCTCTGCTCATTTTGTCGTTCCTTTCTTCTGATCTTTTTTAGGCAGACAGGATACTGCCACCAGTTCTCTGGGATTAAAGATCCTAAGAGGTATGGTATGCTCTCCCAGTCCGGCACCTACGATCAGATGCCGGTCTTCCCGGGTAAATTCTCCCCGGCAGAATCTGGGAAAAAGCCTCAGATCCGGGCTGATGACTCCGCCCAGGAAAGGCATCCTCACCATGCCCCCGTGATAATGTCCGGAAAAGATCAGGTCGCCTCCCCATTCCAGATAGGTTTTCCCATACTTTGGGGTATGGGCCAGAAGGATCTGAAAACAGTCCTTTCTGGGCTTTCCCAGAAGCCTTATAAGCTCCCTGCTTTCCAGTTTTTTCTGTTTTCCCTTCAGATAATACTCATAGGGCAGTTCCAGACCGGTAACCGCTATCTCCTGATCCTTTATCCGGATGGTCTCTGTCCGGTTTCTCAGAAACTTTACCCCCATCTTCTGAATCCTTTTTTCATAACCCAGATAAGCCCTCCCGTAAGTCTCGGGAAAAAGTTTCATTCTCTGTTCGTGATTCCCCGGGGCATAAAAAACCGGGGCGATCTTCAGCCCTTCCCGTAAGAATTCCTCTGGTTCTCTCAGAGAAGCCCCGGGTTTTCCCAGGACCAGATCTCCCGCCACTGCCAGAAGATCCGGTTTGAGCCTGCGTATCTCTTCTAAAAGTCTCCGGTTCTTTTCCCCAAAGACTACATTGTGCAAGTCGCTGATCATCACCACAGTAAAGGGGACATTAATCTTCTCCGACTCTATCTGATATTTCGCCGTAACAAATTTTTTCACACTTTTACCTCACAAATTTTCTTATATCTTACTGCATTTTCCCCAAAAAGAAAAGAAGCTTTTGCATTAACATATATCAGGAATATTTGTACATTTTATGCGAATTTGCCTGGCACAGCTTTGAGATTCCAGGCTCAAAGCTGCGCAGACTGAGCAAGAAAATGTATAAATATTCTCGAATTTGATTAATGCGAAAGCTCCTTATTTTCTTTACCTTTCCAGATACCGGCTCTGTTTCTTCATGATCCAGAAATACATGACCAGCAGCAGGCTCCCTGCCAGGATCCAGGCTGCCGGGCTGGCCATACAGGCCCCTACATAGCTTCTCTTCCAGGAAGCCCAGATAGCGACTCCGCCCCTTCCCAGAAGCTCGGCAACGCCTGCCATCATAGGCAGAAGTCCGTAACCCATGCCCTGGATCCCGTTCCGGTAAACATTGACCACTGTCAGAGGGATCAGGAAAAGTCCCACACATTTCAGATAAATATCCACCTGACCGATAATATCTCCTACATTGTCGGAAACAAAAAGATATACCAGATATTTTCCTACGGTCATCATGGGAACTGCCAGGATCACACCGTAGACGCTTCCCATAATAGTAGCACTTTTAAATCCCCGGCGTATCCGCTTTATATCGCCCGCTCCTATGTTCTGGGCACAGTAGGTTGCCATGGTGGTTCCCAGGGCCACATAAGCCTGGGTAACCACGGACTCGATCTTGTTAGCCGCAGTAAATGCCGCCACAGACAAGGAGCCCAGCAAGTTCAGGGAAGACTGGACCATCATAGTCCCGATAGCTGTGATGGAATACTGAAGAGCCATGGGAATTCCCACCGCCATCTCCATTTTCACCAGGTATCCTTCCGGCCGGAAATCCTCCGCCTGCATTTTCAGTAAAGGCACTTTCTTCACAATATAGATCAGACATCCTATGCCGGATACCCCCTGGGAGATCACCGTAGCATAGGCGGCTCCTGCCACTCCCATGTGGAACACAATGATAAAAAACAGATCCAGCCCCACATTTAAAAGAGCAGACAGGATCAGAAAGTATAAAGGCGTCTTACTGTCTCCAAGGGCCCGGAGGATCCCGGAAAGAAGATTGTAAAGAACTGTGGCTGCAATCCCTCCGCAGATGATCATTATATAAGCATAAGCGTCGGCAAAAATATCCTCCGGAGTATTCATAAACTCCAGCAGCCTCTTCATTCCCAGCATACTGCCTGCGGTCATGATCACCGTGATGATCACCGATAACACACAGGCTGTTCCTACAGATTTCCGCATATTTTTCATATCTCCTGCCCCGAAACGCTGAGCAGTCAGTACAGAAAACCCCGCGGTCAGTCCCTGAAGAAAACCGATGATCAGGAAAACAATGGTCCCTACACTCCCCACAGCGGCCAGGGCCCCTGTTCCCACAAATTTTCCTACAATAATGGTATCTGCCATATTGTAAAACTGCTGAAAAACATTTCCGATAAAAATCGGTATGGTAAAATTCAAAATGATCTTGAACGGACTTCCTGCCGTCATATCTGTCTGTATTTCTCTTCTGGCCATTTCTTCTCCTTTTATCAAAACTCCTGTATTCTCTGCTGTCTTTTTTCAGGCATTGCCTCTGCCTGATCTACAGCCTGCTAATTATAGTATAAAAGGATTGCACCTGCAAGAGAGATTTTGTAAAAATCCTCTATATTATAAAAAGATTCCCCATACTTTCTTCAGACAGTCCAGATACCCTGCCTCCCGGCAGCTTTCGTCAAAGAGCAGATCTGTACTGCCGATCTTTTCCCCGTTCAGATAATATTCCGCGCTTCCCGCCTTGTCTCCTTTAGCCACCGGCGCCTGGACAGATTCCGGCAATATGATCTTCTTTTCTACATTTTCAAGAGAAGCTCCTGTAGTATCCAGATACCGGAACTCCTCTTTATAGGAACAGGAAACCTGATCCTTTACTCCGCCCTCCACCGGAATATCCGGAAGTTTTGCCGGATCGCTGTCTGTATAGAGCTGACAGCTGCCAAATCCCAGATTGAGCATAGCCGCCGCATCTGAAAAGCGTACCTTATAATCCGGAGCAGTCATGACCACGCTGATCAAAGTGATCCCATTCCTCTGGGCTACAGCGCTGACACAGTATTTTGCCACGCTGGTACTTCCTGTTTTCAGTCCCACACAGCCATCATAGCTGCGGATCAGTTTATTGGTATTGGTCAGGCCAAACTCTGAGGTGCCTTTGTCCGTCTCATGGGTGATATTTTCCATCCACACCGAAGAATACTCCAGGATTTTAGGATATCTGGTCACCAGTTCCCTGGACATAATGGCCACGTCATGGGCGCTGGTATAATGGTCATCCGATTCTGTCAGCCCGCAGCAGTCCTCAAAATGAGTATTCTCCATACCAAGACCTGCCGCCCTTTCATTCATGCGTCTGACAAATTCCCCTTCACTGCCGGCTATATGTTCCGCCATGGCTACGCTGGCGTCATTTCCCGAAGCAATGACAATACACTTGATCATGGTCTCCACACTCTGCTTTTCTCCCTCTTCCAGAAAAACCTGAGAGCCTCCCATAGATTTTGCGTAAGCACTGGTAACCACCTGATCTTCCATATGTAACGTTCCCTTTTCCAGCTCATCAAAGATCAGAAGAAGGGTCATGATCTTTGTGATACTGGCCGGTTTTACCCTGGCGTCCATATCTTTTTCGTAAATGATCTGTCCTGTAGAAGCCTCCATAAGGACTCCGTGAGGAGAAGTGATCAGTTCCTCTCCTTCAGCTTTTACAGAAACTGTTCCTCCTGCAAATATGGCAGAGATCATAAGAATCCCTGCCATAATAAATCCCGCTGCTCTGCCTGTCATACATCCGCTCCAAAAATCCTCTTAGACTATTGTAAGCAGTACAGCTCAAAAATATGCAATTTTTTAAAGCATAGGGGCAAATAGACGGAGGATACTCTGTCCTGCCCTGCGGACTACATTCTGCTTCAGACACCAGTCCAGGGGAATTTCCTCACAGATCTCAAAAGTCCTCAGCATATCCTCTTTCACCTGGCTTACGGCCTGGCACTGATACATCCACACGCCGCACTCAAAATGAAGATAAAGGCTCCGGTAATCCAGATTGATGGTTCCCACCACAGCAAACTCATCATCACAGACAAAGTTCTTCGCATGGATAAAACCGGGAGTATATTCATAGATCCTTACCCCTGCGCTGATCAGCTGTTCATAATAAGACTGGGTCAGCAGGAACACCATTTTTTTATCCGGTATTCCCGGGGTGATGATCCTTACATCCACGCCTTTCTTGGAAGCCAGGCACAGCGCCGTCATCATCTCATTGTCTATGATCAGGTAAGGAGTGGAAATATACACATATTTCTTTGCCTGGTTGATCATATTCAGATATACATTTTCACCTACGACTTCCCCGTCCAGAGGAGAATCTCCATAAGGCTGGACAAAGCCGTCATTTTCAAATTCCTCTGTGTGATAAATATAAGGGCCGTAAGCCGGGAACTGGACCTGGGTCCTGGTGATCACCGACCACATCTGGAGGAACATCACCGTCAGGTTCCACACGCCCTGTCCGTAAAGGCGCACCCCCGTATCCTTCCAGTGGCCGAACCGCTCCAGCTCATTGATATACTCATCTGCCAGGTTGAGCCCTCCCGTATATCCCGTATGGCCGTCAATAACCAGGATCTTCCGGTGATCCCGGTTGTTCAAAACAATGTTCAGGATAGGTCTTACCGGATTAAAAGCCGCACATTTAATCCCCTTAGCCTGAAGTTTCTTGTAGTACTTGGAAGGCAGGGTATTGACACAGCCCATATCATCATAGATCAGGCGGACGTCCACTCCCTGTTTTACTTTTTCCTCCAGTACCTCCAGGATAGCCCCCCACATCCGGCCTTCCCGGATAATAAAATATTCCAGGAAAATATAATGCTCTGCCTTTTTCAGATCTTCCAGCATATCGATAAACATATCGTCTCCCACGGCATAATATTTGGTGGAAGTATTTTCATGGACAGGAAAACCTGCATAATCCCGGATATAAGCAGACTGTATGGAAGCTCCCAGATCTGTGCCTTCAAGATCCTCTCTGGTCTGTTTATCCTCTTTGATGTAATTGGCGATCTTCTTCAGCACCATCTGAGAATCCTGGGTCATCTTTCTTGCCACTCTGGACTGGCCGAACAGGAGATAGATCATCACTCCGAAAACCGGCACAGCCAGGATCAGGATGGTCCAGGCCAGCTTATAGGAAGGGTTGATCTTCTTATTCACGATCCACAGCACCAGGATCAGGCTAAGGATACTGATCAGATTCATCAGATGTCCGGAAAAGGCTCCCATCCCCCAAAGCACGGCGAAAATCCAGGCAAGCTGAAGAAGGACCGCCACTGCGGTAAGAAAAATCCTGCTGGATACGATATCAATTAACTTTTTCATAAACTGTCCTTAACATTTACTTCGAAGTAAGAAAGCCTCTGGTATCCTCCAGAGGCTTTTACTGCACATTAATTATATTTACGTTTTCTAGCTGCTTCAGATTTTTTCTTACGACGAACACTAGGTTTTTCGTAATGCTCTCTTTTACGGATTTCCTGCTGAATGCCGGCCTTAGCACAGCTACGCTTGAAACGACGTAAAGCGCTATCCAAAGTCTCGTTCTCTTTTACGATTACGTTTGACATAGTCTCACACCTAAC
>DXIQ01000004.1 GCA_019112785.1 Candidatus Blautia stercorigallinarum | reverse complement strand
CCGGGGATTTCCAGATTTTCTGTTTTTCCGCTTCTATAATAAATAGTAATCTCCTGTGGGTCTGGAATCTCCCGGATCACCATGGTTCCTTCTTCCCCCTGGATCTGGCTGGGTACTCTGGAATCGGTGATCTTGGAGTAGAGAAGTTCTCCCTGAAACTCCGGATATTCCACCAGGATAGTTCCTGCCCCGTCAATGCCGTTGGAAAGTTTCAGACTGCTGCTGATCACTTTCTTCGGTTTTCCAAAAAGGCTTATCAGGGGATGTACGCAGTACACCCCGATATCCATCAGGGCTCCGTTTGACAGAGCCGGATTAAAAGCGTTTTCTATAATGCCTTTCTTAAAGTTGTCATATCTTCTGGAATACTGGCAGTACTGAAAGGACACTCTCCGGATCTTTCCCAGCTTGTGAAGGTTTTCCCGTACAGCCTGAAATCCGGGAGAGTAAACGCTCCGCATAGCTTCCAGTAAAACCGCCTGGTTCTCCAAAGCTGCCTTCCTCATTTCTTCAAATTCTCTCTGGTTGGAAGCAATGGACTTCTCGCAGAGGACATGCTTATCCCCTTTCAGCATCTGGATACTCTGGGAAGCGTGAAGGCTGTTGGGGCTGGCAATGTATACAGCATCAATTTCCGGACAGGCGGCCAGAGCTTCCAGGCTGTCGAAGGTCAGCTCTGCCCCCTTTCTTTTGGCATAAGTCTCAGCCTTTTCCATAGACCGGGAGTAAACGCCCCTGAGAGAAAATCCCTCTGCCTGTCTGGCCGCTTCCAGAAACCGGTCTGTGATCACATTTGTACCGATCACTGCAAAATTAATCTTCATTTAAACATCCTCCGTTAGTTCTGATCACATCTTTATACCAGTAGAAAGATTTCTTCCGGTATCGTTCCAGGGTTCCGGTTCCATCGTCATTTCTGTCCACATAAATAAATCCGTACCGTTTCCGGAGTTCCGCCGTAGAGGCGCTTACCAGGTCAATGCACCCCCAGGAGGTATAGCCCATGACCTCCACTCCGTCCTGAATAGCCCGTCCTACCTGGATCAAATGCTGTTTCATATAGTCGATCCGGTAATCATCTTCCACCGTAAGCTGTCCATTCTCATCTCTCACCAGCTCATCAATGGCTCCCAGGCCATTTTCTACAATAAACAAAGGCTTCTGATAGCGGTCATAAAACTGGTTCAGCACGATCCTAAGACCCACAGGATCGATCTGCCATCCCCACTGGCTGGCTTTCAGATAGGGGTTTGGAATGCCGCCGATGAGATTTCCCTCACCGGATTCCATCTCCTTGGCAGATTCGCAGACACTTACGTAATAGCTGAAGGAGACAAAGTCCACGGTGTTTTTCAATACTTCTTCATCTCCCGGCTCCATCTGGATCTTTACTCCCTGCTCTTCCAGGTATGTGTTAAGATATTTGGGATATGCCCCCCGTACCTGAACGTCTGCGAAGAAATAATTTTTATTCTCCGCCTCCATGGCCGCCAGTACGTCCTCTGGATTAGGCGTGAGAGGATAGGTAGGCATGACCAGAATCATACATCCCACCTTAGAGCCGGGCATCCTTTCATGTGCCAGCTTTACCGCTTTTGCAGAAGCCACCAGCTCGTGGTGGATAGCCTGGTACAGATCCTGCTGGGTCAGCTGCTCCTTGGGAGTAAGGATGCCGCCGCTGATCAGGGGCTGATGGAGTACAGAATTGATTTCATTAAAAGTCAGCCAGTATTTCACTTTATCTTTATATCTATCAAAGATCACCCTGCAGAAATTCATGTAAAAATCAATCAGCTTCCTGCTTCTCCATCCGTCATATTCCTTTGCCAGATGAAGGGGCGTCTCATAATGGGAAATCGTCACCAGAGGCTCTATCCCGTATTTATGGCATTCATCGAAAACCTTGTCGTAGAACTGAAGGCCTTTTTCATTTGGCTCTTTGTCATCTCCGTTAGGGAAGATCCTGGACCAGGCAATGGACAGACGGAATACTTTGAATCCCATTTCCGCCAGCATGGCAATGTCTTCCTTATACCGATGGTAAAAATCCACAGCCACCAGCTTCATATTGTCTTCTGTAGGAACTTCTGTAGGAGCCCCCTTGATCCCTTTTGGCATGATATCCTGGATAGACAAGCCTTTTCCGTCTTCCAGATAGGCGCCCTCACACTGGTTGGCCGCTACTGCGCCGCCCCACAAAAAATTTTCCGGAAACACTACTTTCTTCATATTTTATAATTCCTCCCTATTTTACTGTTAAGATAAGCTCTCCCGGCTCCACAGCCCCTTCTTTCTCCTGAAGGATTTCTGTGAAGTCCTCTGCATTGGTAATCACCACCGGGGTAATGGTATCATATTCTTTACGGATCTCTTCCAGGTCAAACTCTATGAGAAGGTCTCCCTTCTTTACCTTGTCTCCCACTGCAGCCTTTGCCTCAAAGTACCTGCCCCCCAGGCCTACAGTCTCCAGACCGATATGTATCAGCAGCTCTGCTCCTCCGGCGCATCTCAGGCCTATGGCATGTTTGGTATCAAAAAGGGATGTCACTTCTCCGTCAAAAGGAGCGTACAGCTTTCCTTCTTCCGGAAGGATGGCCAGGCCTTTCCCCAGTATCTCTTCTGAAAAGGTAGGGTCGTTCACCTCTTTCAAAGATTTTATCTCACCTTTCAGAGGACTGTAAACAAAAAATTTTCTGCTTTCTTCCGGCTCTTGTCCCATGTCGATTGTTCTGGTCTGCGCTGCTGTTTTATCCAGAACAGGCTCTGCTTTCTTTGCCTCATATCCGAAGATCATAATCAGAGCGATGGTGCCGATGACAGCCACAGCGCAGCCTGCCATACAGCCGATAAAAGAATTTGGATGTTCCGGAGAAATAGCGTTTACTGTAGATACCAGTCCCGGCAGTCCGGCATATACATAATTCATAGAGCCGAAAAGGGCTGCCACGATACTTCCCGCCGCTGCACAGATACAGGCATAAACAAAGGGCTTCTTTCTGGGAAGAGTAATGCCGTAAATGGTAGGCTCTGTAATACCGAAGATTGCCGTGATTCCTGAGGAGAGAGCATTGGCTTTTAAGGATTTCTCTTTTGTTTTCAGGAATATGCCGAAGGCTGCTGCCATCTGGGATACTACTGCGATCTGAATAAACACCTGAATGGAATCACAGCCATTCTGGGCGAAATTAGCCACCACAATAGGGACCATTCCCCACTGGATGCCGAAGATCACGATGACTTCCCAGAAGCCGCCTACTACAGCTCCTGCAATAGGAGGCGCCAGAGCATATAAAACATTATATCCTGCCGCAACTGCATTGGAAACCCCCTGGATCACCGGGCCTACCACTACAATGGTCAGGGGCACCATTGCCGCCAGACAGATCAAAGGAGTAAACAGGGGCTTGATCACATCTGGAAGATGTTTATTTAAAAACCGCTCCAGCACCGCCAGGATAGCGATGAGCACCAGAGGGGGCAGCACCGAAGAAGTATAGGTGATCTCTGTCAGATCTGCAAACAGAAATTTTATGGATTCTCCTTCTGCGATCCTTCCTGCCATCTCTGTCCAGGTGGGATTTACCAGGGCCAGACAGCAGGCCACAGCGATAAAGGTGTTGCATTTAAAATGTCTGGAAGCGGTGATAGCGATCAGCACCGGCAGGAAGGTAAAAGGCGTCCAGCTTATCATATCGAAAATCTGATAAGCACCAGTCTCTGCCACTGAGGGCGCCAGCATGCTTACAATGATCAGAACGCCCTGGATCAGCCCCCCTGCTGCCAGGATATAGCAGATCGGAGCAAAGACTCCCGACATTATCTGCAGGAGCCGGTTCAGCAGGCTTTCCTTTTGAGCCGGCTGGTCCCCTTCCTTTTCTTCCAGCTTCAGTTCCCGGGAAACCACCTCAAATACATCTCCCACATGGTTTCCTATGACCACCTGGAACTGTCCCTGTTTCTGCACCACAGTAATCACTCCCGGCAGTGCCTTGATCTTTTCCTCTGCGTCTTCCGGCGTGTCCTTCAGCACCAGCCGCAGTCTGGTGGCACATCTGGCTGCGCTGGTAATATTTTCTTTTCCACCCACCAGACGGATCACATCCAGTGCAAGTTTTCCGTAATCTCTTACTGCTTCTGCCATTTTTCTTCTCCTTTCCCTCTTCTTTTCTCTATGCGTTCAGGCCTGCTTCAAAGCCTTCCCGGATTCCCAGATAGCCGTTTTTCACGCCGTTTGCATCTCCAACCTTCATTATCTTACAGGAAAGGTCTTCCACATGATCCAGAAGGCTTCTGTCACTGCGCACCCCTACAGCTATGATCACAGTATCTACATTTTCAATGGTAAAACTTTCTCCTTCTCTCTCTGCGATCACACAGTGATCTCCCACCTCTGTGAGTTTGGTGGAGGTATAGATCTTCACGCCGTTTGCCCGGAATCTTTCTTTCATATATTTTGCAGGAGAAGGCTCCCCGTCTTTCATGATCTGAGGAAGCATTTCGATAATGGATACCTGGCTGCACTGGCCGCCCAGCATATCTGCGGTTTCAGCCCCAACCAGGCCGCCGCCTACAAC
>DXIQ01000022.1 GCA_019112785.1 Candidatus Blautia stercorigallinarum | reverse complement strand
TTTATCTTATAGACAACAGGCCGGGCAGCCATGTCTGCATATATATAATGGCCTCCGGTCTGCTGTTTCTTCCATTATTCTTTTTTATTTTACTTTCTTCCACCTGTGGGTGATCATAGGGATCTGGAAAGCCAGCATAGCTACCCAGCCGAAGAAATTCGCCCAGGCCAGCCGGTCAAAGCTTCCGTGCATGATATGGATCATCAGCCAGGCTGTTAAAAATCTGGCGGACATATTCAGGATGGTACTGATCAGTGTGACCTTTAAATCTCCCAATCCCCGGAAATATCCCTGAATAATATTAGTAGCTGCAGGCATCACATACATCGGCGCGATCAGGACCAGATAAGAAACCCCCAGGGAAACTACTTCCTCTGAATTCTCTCCTACGAACAGTTTCATGATCTGTCTT
Organism: Candidatus Blautia stercorigallinarum; assembly: GCA_019112785.1. Taxonomy (GTDB): domain Bacteria; phylum Bacillota; class Clostridia; order Lachnospirales; family Lachnospiraceae; genus Blautia; species Blautia stercorigallinarum. Next base: position 3,789 of record DXIQ01000022.1, on the reverse strand, counting down.
GCAAAGAAAAAGGTAACTACCGCAATAACCGCCGTATAGATTGCCTGAAGCAGGATGGAACTGAAAAATCCTTTTTTCATCCGTTCAATCTTTCCGGCGCCCCGGTTCTGCGCCATGAAAGTGGTGCTTGCGTGAGCAATATTCTGCTGAGGCGTCATGGCGAAGTCATCCACACGGTTAATAGCAGTAAAAGCTGCAATAAATTCTACTCCCTGGACATTCACCACTGTCTGCACACAGATTTTTCCCAACTGTACACACATCTGCTGGAGCGCGCTGGTAATACCATAAGAAAAGGTCTTCCACAAAAGAGAGCCGTCGAATATCAGCCATTTTTTCCCCAGACACAGAAGAGGAATTTTCTTCTTTATGTAAACTAAGCAACAGAGGCAGCATAACATTTCGCTTAATACCGTTGCCACTGCGCTTCCCGGGACACCCCAGTGCAGGACTACTACGAAAAACAGATCTCCCGCCACATTTAAACATGCGCTGACAATAAGAAAATACAGAGGAACCTTACTGTCTCCCAGGGCTCTCAGGGTATTGGAAAAGAAATTATATACAAAAGTAAAGACCAGTCCAAGGAAAATGATCCGCAGATATCCCTTGGCAGATTCAATGATATCGGCGGGAACCTGGAGCAGCTCCAGAAGCGGATGCGCAAGAAGTATCAGCAGGATAGCGATAACCGCTGAAAAGATCAATCCTCCTATCATAGCGGTGCTGATCTGCCTCTCCAGCCGGTTATATCTTTTGGCCCCGTAGTAGCTGCTCATAAGGATACCGGCGCCCATGCACATTCCGCTGATAAACAAAATAACCATATTCATAATAGGGCCTGCCGTTCCCACTGCCGCAAGGGCATCATCTCCCAGGAACTTACCTACGATCACAGAATCCGCAGCATTATAAGTAAGCTGAAACAGGTTTCCCAGGATCAAAGGTATAGTAAATTTGGTAAGCTGGGGGATGATCGGTCCCTCTGTCATATCTTTCGTCATGTCTGTTCTCTCCTTAATCGGTCTGTTTGTTCAGCCGGAAATCTAAAAATATTATACAGCCGATTTTTTACTCTTACAAGAGTCAAAGGCCCTTGCGGCAGGTCTGGGTTCCTGTAAATTTAAAGGAAGTCCCATACCTTAAATTTCAGTTCAAAGCAGACTATCAGATCCTGTGTCTCCTCTTTCTCTGGTATCTCAGGAACACTGACTTCCAGAGTTCCTCCCATTTCTTCTGCCAGGGATCTTGCCACTGTCAGCCCCAGTCCGGTTCCTCCCTGGCTCCTGGCGCTGTCCTGTATATAAAACCGTTCGAAAAGCCGTGGAAGATCCTCCGGTGACAGCTTCTTCGTATCATTGGTAAAAGAAATAGAAACCTCCTGTTTTTCTTCTTTTACCGCGATCTGGAACACAGTCTCTGCGTACCGTCCTCCATTTTGAAACATGTTGAGGAAAATACGTTCCAGAGCAGACTGGTTTCCCATTATCCACAGAGGATGTGAGGGAATATCTGCCTCCACTTTCAGATGTGCTTCCTCCAGGATCCGGAAGTTTTCCATAAGAGATTCCCGCAGGACTCTGGATAGGTCTGTTTTTTCCATCTCCATTTTAAAGTCTCCCGCGCACAGACGGGAATAATCGTAGAACTGGTTTACCAGGGTATTCATTCTTTCTGCTTTCTGTTCCAGGATCCTCAGAGTATCCGCCAGTTCTGAATCTTTGGCAAGCCCTGCCTGCGGGTGTTTTTTCAGGATTCTCAAATACCCCAGTATAACAGTCAGCGGAGTACGAAGATCATGGCTGATATTTTCAATCTGCTTTTGAAATTCTTTTTCCCTTTGTTCATAGCTGATCCTTTCCTCCCGGATTTCTTCCAGCACCTTATTAAAAGAATTCAAAAGTCTTCCTAAAGCAGGGCTTGGAACCGGCAGATGCAGCATCTGATTCTGAGTAAGGTCCTGCTGTATCTCCCGGATTTCCTCCTCTGTTTTTTTCATTGCATAGAGAAGAGAAAAATAGCGAAAAGCAAAGAATCCTCCTATGATAAGAGCTAAAAACAGTAAGACCCTGCACAGCATAAACCTTTCCTCCTTGAGAATTTTTTCTTTAAGTTTTATTCCTTACAGATCCCTTCTTTTCAGCAGCACGGCGCCGGAAATACCAAAGATGATACATCCAGCCAGCCCGGAAAGGACACAGCGGATAACTCCATCCATGGTATCCCAGGCAGTGATACACTCCCGGGTATTTACATGGGAAGCATTTACCGCCAGAAAATTATTGGGAAGCCACATAGCCGGCTGGTAAAGAACCGGGAAACGGACGGCCAGATACATAAAGGCTTCCGGGAGAAGGAACCACAAGGCCGCCCAGACCAGTATTCCTGTAATATTTTTATCGAAAATTTCCAGGAAAAGGATACCGGATATAAGGCAGGCCCCAGCGATAAGGTACATAGCAGCCCCTTCTCCCAGAAAATCCTTCCAATCCACAGGCCCGGCTTTTTCAGGGAGCAGATTGGCGCTGAGCACCCATACGCCCATGGTGGTCGCCATAAGAAGGGTAGATACTGCCAGGCTTACCACACATTCTCCCGCAAATATTTTCACCCTGGAAATTCCTCCGGCAACAGTATTTTTCAGATTACCGTTTCTTTTGCCCCCTTCATAGAAAAGGAAAGGGATGATCATTCCCATAACAGCAAAGGCCATAGGACTTGCCACCAGATTAGAGTAGGAGAAAGAAGTGTTTGCATAAGATCCCCCGAAAAAGTGTAAAGCCCCATTCAGAAGCAGCACAATTCCTGTCATCAAGGCTGCCGCAATATAAATTTCCTTTGTAATAAAAACCCGGTAAAACTCACTTTTGGTATAATTCATCATTTTCCTGCACCTCTTTCTTTCAGCTTCATATAATAATCTTCCAGAGAAGACTGTAAGGTCTGCATACTTTTGATAGCAATATCATGTTCAGCGGCCAGCCGGCTGTAGGCCTCTCCCTGTCTTTTGGGAGCATAAATCCTCACTTTGTCCTGGGGTAAAACCTTATAGTTTTCTTCCGGAAAGGCCTTTTCCAGGTAAACACAGTAACCGGCTGTATCCGAAAGAGAAAGTTCAATGCAGTCGGCGCATCTCTCCCTGAGTTCCTCTGTACTGATTTCTTCCAGAAGGACGCCTCTGCTTAAAAATCCATAGACGTCTGCGATCTGCTGCAGTTCCGCCAGAATATGGCTGGAGAGCAAAATTGTGATCTTTTTCTCTTCATTCAACCTTCTGAGAAGATTCCGGAATTCTATGATCCCGCTGGGATCCAGGCCGTTGATCGGCTCGTCTAAGATCAGGATTTGCGGTTCTCCCAGCATAGCGATCCCCAGCCCTAGCCTTTGCTTCTGCCCCAGAGAAAGTGTGCCGCATTTGCTCTTCCTCTTTTCATAAATTCCCGTCATTTTCATCATTTCCGGAATCCGTCCTGTATCCGGTATCCCTTTCTGGATACAGTAATATTTTAAAGTCTGCTCCACGGTCATATTGGGAAAAAATCCCGGCTGTTCGATCATACAGCCCATCTGTTTCCGGACATTTTCCAGGTCTTTTAGCCCATGTTTTCCCAGTATTTCTATCTCTCCTTTGGTTGGAAAGCTCTGGCCTGCCAGAAGCTTCAAAAGTGTGCTCTTTCCTGCTCCGTTATCTCCCACAAGGCCGTAGATACAGCCCTTTCTCACATGGATATTTACATGGTCCAGCGCCAGGAAGGAACCGTAGGTTTTCGTAACCTGTCTTGTTTCCAT
>DXIQ01000021.1 GCA_019112785.1 Candidatus Blautia stercorigallinarum | reverse complement strand
AAGGCTCACGAAGTGAACCAGGAGATCATTGCTTTTATTGATAAGATCGTGGCAGAATGCGGAAAAGAGAAACATTCTTACGAGAGCTGCGCAGTTCCGGAAGAATTATTTGCCGCTATCAAAGAGATCGTTACTCCGGAAGAGATGGAGGAAGCGGTTTTCACAGATGAGAAACAGGTAAGAGAGGAAAACATCCGTCAGATCACAGAGAAGCTGGAAGAAGCTTTTGCAGATAATGAAGAATGGCTGGCTGTTCTGGGAGATGCGATTTACCAGTATCAGAAAAAGACTGTCCGGAAGATGATCTTAAAGGATCACAAACGTCCTGACGGAAGAGCTATCAAACAGATCCGTCCTCTGGCGGCAGAGGTGGATATTGTGCCAAGAGTACATGGTTCTGCTATGTTTACAAGAGGTCAGACCCAGATCTGTACGATCACTACACTGGCTCCTCTCTCCGAGGCACAGAGACTGGACGGACTGGATGAGTTTGAAGTCAGCAAACGCTATATGCACCACTATAATTTCCCATCCTACTCTGTAGGCGAGACAAAGCCCTCCAGAGGACCGGGACGCCGTGAGATCGGTCACGGAGCCCTGGCAGAGAGAGCCCTGGTTCCGGTACTGCCAAGTGTGGAAGAGTTCCCATATGCGATCCGTACGGTTTCCGAGACTTTTGAGTCTAACGGTTCTACTTCCCAGGCAAGTATCTGTGCTTCCACCATGTCTCTGATGGCAGCAGGCGTTCCTATTAAAAAGCCGGTTGCCGGCATTTCCTGCGGACTTGTAACAGGAGATACAGATGACGACTATATCGTGCTGACAGATATTCAGGGACTGGAAGACTTCTTCGGCGATATGGACTTTAAGGTCGCAGGAACCCATGAAGGCATTACTGCGATCCAGATGGATATCAAGATCCATGGACTGACAAGACAGATTATCGAGGAAGCTATTGCCCGTACAAGAGAAGCCAGAGAATATATCCTGGATGAAGTTATGGCAAAATGCATCGACAAGCCAAGAGCGACAGTCAGCAAATATGCGCCTAAGATCCTTCAGATCCAGATCGATCCGGATAAGATCGGTGATGTTGTGGGACAGAGAGGAAAGACCATCAACGCTATCATCGACGAGACCGGAGTAAAGATCGATATCGACGACAACGGCGGCGTGTCTATCTGCGGTACAGATCAGGCTATGATGGATAAGGCTGTAAAATATATTAAGATTATTACTACAGATTTTGAGGAAGGCCAGATCCTGACCGGAAAAGTAGTAAGCATTAAAGATTTCGGCGCTTTCCTGGAGTTCGCTCCCGGAAAGGAAGGTATGGTCCATATATCTAAGATCGCAAAGGAAAGGATCGACAAAGTAGAAGATGTCCTTTCTTTAGGAGATGTTGTAAAAGTAGTCTGCCTGGGCAAAGACAGACAGGGCCGTATGAGTTTCAGTATCAAAGACGTGCCAAAAGAGGATTAATAAAGATCTGGAGGGCTGCTGCAGGAAAGAAAATGCGGCAGCCCTTCTGTCAGTTACAGGAGGAAGTTATGAGGAGAATTGCAAAATTCCAGAAGGTAAGCTGGGAACAGTTTCTGGAGGGCTGGAAAGACGCCTTTCCAAATACGGAAGAGGAGAAGATCAGGGAAATCTATGACGGGATCCGTCTTCCGAGAAGAGCAACCGCAGGCAGCGCAGGCTATGATTTTTTCAGCCCTGTTGATTTTGAACTGAAACCGGGAGAAACCCTGAAGATGCCTACAGGGATCCGGGCCTGGATGGAACCGGATTGGGTCCTGAAGATATATCCCCGCAGCGGGCTGGGCTTTAAATACCGTCTGCAGCTGAATAATACCGTAGGGATCATTGACAGCGATTACTATAATTCTGATAATGAAGGCCATATCTTTATCAAGATCACCAATGATTCCAAGGAAGGAAAAACGGTACAGGTCCAGGAGAATACCGGATTTGCCCAGGGGATTTTTCTGGAATACGGGATTACAGTGGATGATGACGCCACGGCTGTCCGCAACGGCGGCATGGGCAGCACTACAGGAAAATAGAAACAAAAATCTTGCATATTATTTTGGTGTGTGTTAAAATGTTTTGAGACTCAAAGTAAATATGCAGAAGAGATTGAAAATTTATTATAGAAATCCAGGAGGAGCATATCATGATTGTTGAACCTAAGGTCAGAGAGTTTATTTGTACTACGGCACATCCCCAGGGATGCAGGGAAAATGTGAGAGAACAGATCGCATATGTGAAAAAACAGAATATTACAGGCGGACCAAAGAAAGTCCTGGTAATCGGGGCTTCCACAGGATATGGACTGGCAAGCAGGATCACAGCCGCTTTCGGATGTCATGCAGCTACACTTGGAATCATGTTTGAAAAACCTTCTAATGGAAAAAGAACAGCCACACCAGGCTGGTATAATACAGCTGCTTTTGAAGAAGAGGCTGCAAAAGAAGGTTTATATGCAAAATCTATCAACGGAGACGCATTTTCAAAAGAAGTAAAAGAACAGGCCATTTCAATGATCAGACAGGATCTGGGAAAAGTGGATATGGTGATCTACAGCCTGGCAGCGCCCAGAAGAACTGACGCGCAGGGAAAGACCTGGGTATCTTCTTTAAAGACCACAGATAAGCCTTTCACAGAAAAGAGCCTGGATCTGCGGACAAATACGATTGTTACCAAGACCGTTGAGCCTGCAGGGGAAGGAGAACTGGAAGGCACAGTAAAAGTTATGGGCGGAGAAGACTGGATGGATTGGATCGACGCCCTGAAAGAAGCAGATGTCCTGGAAAAAGACGCTGTTACTGTTGCTTACTCTTATATCGGACCGGAACTTACATATCCTATTTATTATGATGGGACAATCGGCCAGGCAAAACGTCATCTGACAAAGACTGCCGGGGAGATCAATGAGAAATATCAGGATGTAAAAGCTTATATCTCTGTAAATAAAGCTCTGGTGACACAGGCCAGCGCAGCTATTCCTATCGTGCCTCTGTACTTTGCTATTTTATATAAGGTAATGAAGGAACAGGGAACTCATGAAGGATGTATCCAGCAGATCGCCAGACTTTTTAAGGACAAGCTGCTGGCAGAGCATGTGCCTGCAGATGAGAAATACCAGATCCGTATGGATGACTGGGAACTGGACAAGAAGGTTCAGGATCAGGTTATGGAGTGCTGGAAAAAGGTGACCACAGAAAATGTGGAAGAGGTTTCTGACATTGACGGATACTGGGAGGACTTCTATCATATGTTCGGTTTCCATTTTGATAATATCGACTATACAAAAGATACCGATATTCAGGTAGACATCCCCAGCCTGAAAGCCGAGGACTGATCGGCCTAAAACCTGGTGTATTATAAAGAAACAAAAGAAAAGAGGCTGCCTTACGGCAGTCTCTTTTGGACAGGAGAGAAATCAGTTTTCCTCCAGCTCTTTTTCGCTTTTCAGATTGGCGATGAAGTCATGGAAAGCTTCTGCGGCTGCCATATATTCATCTTCCCTTTCGATGTTGGTTACCACAGGATTGTCCCCTTCTTCGGAAAAGCGGAATAAATAAGTTTCTCCTTCAGGACTCTTTCCATTTTGGTTCAGGGGGACCAGAGCGATGTACTCGCCAAAGCCCTCTACAGGAAAGGTAGTGAGAACGGCACATTCCAGTACAGTGTCGTCTTCCAGTGTCAGCTTAATAGTAGGGTTCGGAACTCTGGGGATGGTGCCGGAATTTCCACCGGCGCTGGAGCAGTCGGCAGTGCAGGAAGCGCAGTCGCTGGGTTTGCATGCCCCGATATCTGCGGTATAGGTTTCTTCACTCATGTTTGGACCTCTTTCTTCTGAATTTTCTTGGTAAAATGTCACAGATTTCTCCTCAGACTGTGAGCAGGAAATCCTGACCTTTTAACATTTTATCAGATAAGATCAGAGAATGCAATGGAACTGGTGTAATCCACTTTAAATGCCTTACAGTACCCTAGGGGTCAAAAGAATTTGCATTTTCATATAGGGACACGTATAATGAGAATGGTTATATCCTGCAGGCAGTGACTTCGCCATTATATGCGGGACAGATTCTTGATAAGGAGGTTCGCAAGATGAAGAAGGACACCACCCATACGATCCGCAGGGCAGAACATTTTAAGACGATACTGACAGGAGAGGGATTTCTGGTGGGTCTGATCGCCGGTCTGGTGGTGCTGCTGTACAGAGTCCTTCTGGAGTATGCAGGCAGAGCTATGAATGTGATCCTTGGTTATGCCAGAGAAAATCCGGCGGCGGCAGGGGCCTGGTTTGTTCTGCTGTTCCTCATGGCCTGTATCGTAGGAAAACTGGTAAAATGGGAGCCTATGATATCCGGCAGCGGTATTCCCCAGGTGGAAGGAGAAATGACCGGAAAACTGGAACAGATCTGGTGGCGGGTGCTTCCCGCGAAATTCCTGGGAGGATTTCTTTCCCTTCTGGCAGGGCTGTCTCTTGGAAGAGAAGGTCCATCTATACAGATCGGAGCCATGACGGGGAAGGCGTTGTCAAGGATCCTGGACAGGGGAAAGACAGAGGAAAAATATCTCCTTACCTGCGGAGCCAGCGCCGGTCTGGCGGCAGCCTTTCATGCGCCGCTGGCGGGGGTGATGTTTTCCCTGGAAGAGATACATAAAAATTTTTCTGTTTCCGTTCTGGTTTCGGTGATGACTGCTTCCATTACGGCAGATTATGTTTCCAGCCAGTTTTTAGGCTTTCATTCCGTATTCCAGTTTGACATCGGGGCGGAGATACAGCCCAGATATTACTGGCATATCCTGATCCTTGGAGTGATCCTGGGGCTGCTGGGAGCTTTTTACAATAAGATGACTTTGTGGGTGCAGAACCTTTATTATAAGGCGAAAGGGCTAAATGAGACCAGCCGTCTTTTGATCCCCTTCCTTCTGGCCGGGGTACTGGGACTTTTTGTTCCCCAGGTCCTGGGAAGCGGACATGATCTTATTGAGACGGCGGCGGGAGGAGAAATGCTTTTGGGAACACTTTTGGGATTTCTGGTCCTGAAATTTGTGTTTTCCCTGATCTCCTTTGGCTCCGGAGCGCCGGGCGGGATCTTTTTTCCGCTTTTAGTACTGGGAGCCCTTATCGGCGGCAGCTATGGAACCTTTGCTGCCCAGTATATGGGACTGGATCCCTCCTATATCAGTAATTTTGTGCTCCTTGCCATGGCTGGATATTTTACCGCTATCGTAAGAGCGCCTATTACAGGGATCATATTAATATTTGAAATGACAGGACAGGTCAGCCAGATGCTGTCTATGTCCCTGATCTCCATTACCGCCTATCTGGTGGCTTCCTGGGTGAAGTCAGAACCTATTTACGAAAGCCTCCTTAACAGTCTTCTGAGAAGACGGGGCCAGAAGGTAACGGAAAAAACGGGGGAGAAAATTTTGCAGGAATTTGTGGTCTGCTATAACAGTCCGCTGCAGGGTAAGATGATCCAGCAGGTACAATGGCCCAGGAATTGTCTGATCGTAGCAGTAAGGAGGAATGAGGCAGAGCTGATTCCCAGAGGGAGGACCATACTCATGGCAGGTGACACCATTGTCACCATGACCGATGAGATGGATGCGCCGGCTGTATATGATTATATGGAAAAGGCATGTACAGAAAAAGAGAACAAGACTGATAAGATTATCCATTGATAAAAAGAAATGAGGTGCCGGTTTGAATACTGCAGGAAGAGAGAAAAAAGAAAAAGTACAGACAGTTCCGGGATGTTCCTGTTATCCGGGAGTTTGCAGATTTCCGGATGGCTATGAATTTGCCCTGGAGGTTCCCCGTGGATCAAAAGCTTCCCTGATCTTATACCGTAAGGAAGAAAAACTGGAGATTCCCCTTCCGGAAGAAAGCAGAGAAGGAGAGCTCCTCTCTGTAAAAGTAAAGGGGATCCGTGAAGAAATAAAGTATAATTATCAGATAGACGGCGAGGTGATCCAGGATCCAAGAGCCAGATACCTGTGCAATGTACAGGGCTTTGGAGAAGACGTATCTGAAAACCTGTGCTGCGGCTGGAAAACAGACCGCTATGTATGGAAGGAAAGCAAAACAGAACCCAGAGCTCTGTCAGATTCTGTATTATATAAACTTCAGGTAAGAAGCTTTACCATGCATAAAAGCTCCGGAGTACGGAAGAAAGGAACGTTTCAGGCTTTGGAACAGAAAATCCCATATCTCCGGGAACTGGGAGTTACGGCGGCGCTCCTCATGCCGGCCTATGAGTATAGGGAACAGCTGCGGATCAAGCGGCGCGACCGGCTGTATTCCTATACAGAGGAAAAGAGAAAAGAGGATGAAAAACCCAGGATAAACTGCTGGGGCTATACGGGAGATGCCTGTTATTATGCGCCTAAGTCCGCTTTCTGCGCCACAAAAAATCCTGTCCAGGAGTTTAAGCACATGGTGGACAGTTTTCACCAGGGCGGGCTGGAATGTCTTATGGAGTTTTATTTTGAAGAGGATATGCCTCCGTCAGAAATGCTGGAGATCATAAAATACTGGAAAAGAGAATACCATATTGACGGTTTCCATCTTATGGGCAAAGGAATCTGCCCGGAGCTTTTTATGAAAGATCCTTATCTTTCCGGAACAAAGCTGTTTTTCCATGATGTAGACGGAGAAAGGATACTGGGAGGAAGAAAACGATCTTATAAAAATGCAGGGGAATATAACGAAGGATTTCTCTACTGCATGCGCCATATGTTAAAGGGCGATGAAAATATGATGGGCGAGTTTTTATTCCGTACCAGAAGAAATCCTCCCTATAACGGCGTGATCAATTATCTGGCGGATCAGGATGGATTTACCATGGCAGATATGGTAGCCTATGAGGAGCGGCATAATGAGGAAAACGGAGAGAATAACCAGGATGGCCTGGAATATAACTGTACCTGGAACTGTGGAGTGGAAGGCCCTACCAGGAAGCAGAATGTCCGGCAGCTTCGTTTCCGGCAGCTGAAAAATGCTTTTGCCATGCTGCTCTTTTCCCAGGGAACCCCGATGATCTTCCAGGGGGATGAATGGGGAAATTCTCAGAAGGGGAATAATAACGCATGGTGTCAGGACAACGAGATCGGCTGGGTAGACTGGAGAGGCATGAAAAAAAATGGCAAGCTTCTGGATTTTGTGAAAAAAGCTATTGATTTTCGAAAGAAGAATCCCCTTCTCCATATGGAAACAGAACCTAAAGGGAGTGATTACAAAGCCTTGGGATATCCGGATATTTCCTATCATGGAGAACAGGCCTGGTATCTGGACAGAGGCAGCAGCCAGAGATATCTGGGCGTGATGTACTGCGGAGACTATGCGGGACAGGACCGGGATTTTCTCTTTCTGGCCTGTAATTTCCACTGGATGCCTCATGAAATAGCCCTGCCGGGAGCAGCGAAAGAAATATGCTGGAGAAAGGTTATAGCCACTAATGAAGAAGAAAGCAGGGAATTTGAACCGGAGGGGGAAATCCTGAAGGAAAAGACCATAGAGATCCCTCCAAGGACCATTATAATTTTAGCAGGAAAGCAGGATGAAAAAGCATGCGGGTCTGGCAACATTTTAAGACGATTACAAGGCACAAGCTTTTAGTAATGAAATATTGTTTTAAAATAGGACTTTATAAACAGGGACTCCTTCACGACCTGTCCAAGTATTCCTGGACAGAGTTTTCGGTGGGATGTAAATATTACCAGGGAAACAGAAGTCCTAACAATGCGGAAAGAGAGGCTACCGGCCTTTCTACCTCGTGGATCCATCATTATGGAAGAAATAAACATCATTTTGAACATTGGGTAGACTATGGCATTAACTGTGATACTATTATCCGGGGAGTGCCCATGCCCAGAAAGTATATTGCGGAGATGGTGATGGACAGGATCAGCGCATCCAGGAATTACCATCCGGATACCTATACAGATGCAGCGCCCCTGGAATATTTCCTGAAAAGTAAGGACAAGCTGTGGTTTGTTCATGAAAAGACTAATGAAGATCTGGAAATGCTCCTTCGGATGCTGGCCGAGAGAGGGGAAAAAGAAACTCTGAAATATATCAAACATGTATATCTGAAAGGAAAGTAGAGAAATTATGACAATGCAGTTAGAACAGGTTTGGGGAATCTTAACCAACCTGTGGGAGCAGATACCTCAAGAATATATGATCGTGTTTACCTTTGGCGGAGCAGTTTTCGCTCTCCTCAACTGTTTTATGGGATATCGTTTGAGAAAAGTCTGGGGCTGCCTTCTGGGACTGGCAGTAGGAGGCGCAGGCGGCGCGGCGGCAGGCTATTATATCCTGAATGACTGGATGCTGGCTTTGGCGGCCGGGGCGGGCTGTGCTCTGATCGTCTGTTTCCTGGCATGGGTCTTTTACAAGCTTGGAGTCTTTGTTATGTGTACCGGTCTGGTGTATTTTATGGTGATCACCATGCTGGATGCCCCTTCGATGATGACACATCTGGTGGTTCTGGTCATCGGAGTCTTTGCGGGAACTCTGGCCTTGGGATATGAGCGGCAGCTGGTGATCGCCATTACAGCTCTGTGCGGCGGGATCGGCGGAATGGGCCTGCTCCTGTCTATGGCAGGGGTTGATTCCACAGCTGCCCAGCTTTTACTGGGGCTGGTGCTGGCAGCTTTCGGCGCCTTTGTCCAGTCTCTGCCTTATATGAACCGGAGAGAGGCCCAGCTGCCTCTTTCAGGAAGAAGAGGAGGTTCAGTTCTGCCGGGCAGGAGAAAGAAAGTAGTAAAGAAAACCGTACATCACAGAACTGTCGGCAGCAGGAGATCAGGAGGAACCGGAAAGGGATCTGATACCGAGGAGGCCAAAAAGACAGATCCAAGGAAGAACAAGCCTAAGAAAGATCATTTTGACGCAGACGATTATGATGATGAAGATCTGGAAGAAATCTATGAAGCCAGAGAAAAAGAGCGGCAGAAACTGAACATGGACAAGACCCAGGAATATGTGGTAGGACAGAAACAGTTCGAAAGGCCAAAGCCGACAGCTAATTATGGAAACCAGCAGGGTATGGGGATCGATCTGGATGACCTGAACCGGGAATTATCCAAGGAGATCCAGAAAATATATAATGACGAGAATTCCGGACTGGATAATTGACAAACCACAGGAAGTCTTGTATACTTAGGAAAAGAATATTTTGTATATCAAAATATTTGAAATAAAAAACAATAGGATTATATAGAGGTAAAGCTATGACAGCTAGAATTATCGGAACCGGGAGCGCAGTTCCCGTCCATAGGGTAACAAATGACGATCTGTCTAAAGTGGTGGAGACCAATGATGAATGGATTTCCAGCCGTACAGGAATTAAGGAAAGAAGACTTGCCGGTGAGGAGACAACAGTTTCTATGTCTGTTTCCGCTGCAAGGAAAGCTTTGGAAAACGGAGGAGTGGATCCGCTGGATCTGGATCTGATCATTGTGGCCACCTGCTCTCCGGATTATTTCTTCCCAAATACAGCTTGCTGTGTGCAGGAAGCACTGGGAGCGGTAAATGCAGTGGCATTTGATCTCAGCGCAGCCTGCTCCGGTTTCCTTTTCGGTCTGAATACTGTGCAGGCCTACATGAAAGCAGGAGTTTACAAAAAGGCACTTCTGGTAGGAGCGGAAACCATGTCAAAGCTGATTGACTGGGAAGACAGGAGTACCTGTGTCCTTTTTGGAGACGGTGCGGGAGCTGCTGTGATACAGGCAGAGGAACAGGGAATGATCGATATGGTCCAGTATTCTGACGGACACCAGGGACCGGTGCTCACCTGTAAAGCCAGAGAGACCAGCAACTTTTTATTCCCGAAAGAGCAGAAGACAGATTATATCTATATGGAAGGACAGCCGGTATTCAAATTTGCTGTCAAGAAGGTTCCGGAATGTATCGGCACACTGCTGGAAAAGACAGGTACTTCCAAAGAAGAGATTAAATATTATGTACTCCATCAGGCAAACAGCAGGATCATCGACAGCGTTGCCAGGAGGATGAAAGAGCCGGAAGAAAAATTCCCTATGAACCTTCATTTTTACGGAAATACATCTGCGGCAAGTATTCCTATCCTCTTAGATGAGATGAACAGAGAAGGCATGCTGGAAAGAGGAGACAAGATCGTTCTTTCCGGATTCGGCGCAGGACTTACCTGGGGCGCTTCTCTGCTGGAGTGGTAAAAACCGGGACTGAAAATAGAAAAAGGCGTTATGAAACAGATTTTTGAGAAGCTTTCAGCAATCTGTTTCATGACGCCTTTTGAATTTTCCCACGGGCAACAAAGAGCTGTCGCATTAATCAATATTCCTGAAATATGACTAATGCGACAGCCCCGACTGCCGTGGGGTCTTTGACTATACTGGTATCAGTTTTAGAGGATAACTTCCATTCCTACTTTCTGAGGTTTCAGACCGCAGGACTCATAGAATTTCATGGCGCTTTCATTGCAGCTCCATACATTCAGGGTCAGATTATAGCAGCCATGCTCCCTGGCATAATCCAGAGCGGCGTTATACAGCAGCTTTCCGATATGCTTTCCCCGCATAGTCTCATCCACGCACAGATCGTCAATATACAGGGTTTTGATATCTGTCATAATGTTGTGATCCTTATACTGCTGGAATATACAGAAAGCATATCCCTGCATACAGTCATTATCGTCTACCGCCGCCAGTATGGGACGGTTGCTGTCCTGAAGAAGGTCTTTCAGTTCTTCGTCTGTATATTTGCTTTTCCCCGGTTTGAACAGGTCCGGTCTGCCTTTGTGATGGACCATGGCCACCTGAGCCAGCAGACTGTGGATCCGTTCTATGTCTTTTTCCTGAGCCATTCGTACTTTCATGGTCTTCTACCTCTTTTCCTCTGATTTCTTTTCCACTCTATTCTAACACAGGGCCGGTCGTAAATACAATATCGGCCCTTATCCGGAAAAGAAAGGAGAAGGACCGATATTGTATGAGTCATACTTCAGGAATATTTATACATTTTATGCGAAATTGCCGAGCATATTTGATTAATGTGACAGTACTGCTTTCATCTCGCTGTAGGTACCGTTCTTTTCAATATACTCCAGGATCCTGGTGACTTCTTCTTCAAAGCCGGGGATCTCTGTCAGATCTTTACCCCAGAAATCTGTATTGGAGCATACTGCATGTACCAGATCTTTTGCGGAATCTTCTTTGTGTGCGTAATAAAATTCCAATACGGATCTATCGTCTGAGATGGTATAGGCATCTCCCTTGGGCCGTACTGCTTTAAGGCCGGCATCTGTCAGTTCTGTGCCCCGGTAGAACTGGATATAGAAGGCAAAGGAAGCTGTGATGCAGGCAGGGAGTTTATGAAATTTTTCAACATATCCTTCCAGAGAAGGCAGTACCCTGGCTCTCCATTTGGAAGTGGAATTCAGAGATATGGACAGGAGGGCATGATCAATGAAGGGATTTTTAAAACGCTCTGTCACTGCAGCGGCAAAGTCCTTGCAGTCTTCCTCAGAAAGTGACAGGGTAGGTATGATCTCGTCATAAATGGTCTTATTCATGAAATTCAGGATGGTGTCGTCATGCATACAGTCCCGGACAATATCCTGACCTGCCAGGTAAGCTCCAAGTACCATGGAAGTATGGGCGCCGTTGAGGATACGGACTTTTCTCTGTTTATAAGGCTTATGGTCATCAGTGATCAGCACAGGAAGGCCGGCCTGGGCAAAAGGAAGCTCTTCTTTCAAAGACTGAGGTCCTTCAATGACCCAGAAACCAAAGATTTCTCCTGTATCGATGAGATTATCCTCATATCCGTTTTCTTCATTGATAGCGGCAGCCTCAGCTCTTGGATATCCGGTAACGATCCGGTCTACCAGGGTAGAACAGAAAATGTTTTCTTTTTCGATCCAGTGGATGAAATCTTCTCCCAGATCCCACTGGTTTGCATATTTCAGCACACATTTTTCCAGCTCTTTTCCGTTGTCATCGATCAGCTCGCAGGCCAGGATGATAAATCCTTTTCCTTCCTGGTTTCCGAATGTCTGGAAACGGCGGTAGAGGAACTGGGTCAGTTTGGCCGGATAGCTGGAAGGGGGTGTTTCCTCAAATCTGCAGGAAGGATCATAGGCGATACCTGCCTCGGTGGTATTACAGGTAATGAAACGGAGTTCAGGATTTTCTGCGCATTTCATTACTTCTTCATAGTCGCTGTATACGTTCAGGCAACGGCTGACGCAGGAGATGATCCTTTTGTCATTGACTTTCTGACCGTTTTCAAAACCTCTCAGATATAAGGTATATAAACCTTCCTGTTCATTGATCACATCTGCCAGATTAAAGCCTGTGTGATTGGCAATAGGCTGTACCAGGACTACCTTGCTGTTAAACCCTGCTTTTTCATTCATCATATCGATGAAATAATCTACAAAGGCTCTTAAGAAGTTTCCCTCTCCAAACTGGAGCACACGTTCAGGCGCTTCCTTTTGCAGATAACCATCATAGCCCAGCTCTTTTAAAGTTTCATAACATAATTTTTTCATAAGAATAGAAATCTCCTTTCTAAATAAGATCATTAAGAAGCGTTCTGACCATTACAGGGGATTTAAAGTGTAACCCCCTGTTTAAAGATGGCCATATCGTGGAAGCCGGCCTTTTCAGATTTTACTTCTTCTCCTGAAGCAACGGCTATCACATAATCAAAAAGTTCCCGGGAAAGGGCAGAGAGATCCTGTCCCTCTACCATGGTCCCACAGTTAAAGTCGATCCAGTTTCCTTTTTTGTGAAAGAGGGCAGAATTACTGGAAATCTTTACAGTAGGGACAGGTGAAGCGAAAGGAGTGCCTCTTCCCGTGGTAAACAGTACAATGTGGGCTCCGGAAGCGGCAAGAGCCGTGGAAGCTACCAGGTCATTTCCGGGAGCGCTTAACAGGTTCAGACCTTTTTCCTTTACCGGTTCTCCGTAAGCCAGGACACCCCGTACCGGGGCGCTGCCGGATTTCTGGGTGCAGCCCAGGGACTTGTCTTCCAGAGTGGAGATCCCGCCTTTTTTATTTCCCGGCGAAGGATTTTCATAGATGGTCTGGTTATGGCTTTTAAAATAGTTCTTAAAATTATTGATAAGATCTACTGTCTGATCAAAAAGTTCCTGATTTTCACAGCGGTTCATAAGCAGAGTCTCTGCTCCGAACATTTCGGGAACTTCTGTAAGGATGGTGGTGCCTCCTTTAGAGATCAGCAGATCTGAGAAAGCGCCTACTGTAGGATTGGCAGTGATCCCGGACAGTCCGTCTGAACCGCCGCATTTCATGCCGATCACAAGCTGGCTGCAGCTGACAGGCTCACGTTTTGCAGAACCAGCATACTCTGCCAGCTCGCCTAAAAGCTTCATAGCATCTTCGATCTCATCTTCAGATTCCTGAGCTACCAGGAATTTCACCCGTCTTTCATCATAGGGACCGATATATTTTTTCAGAACCTCGATGTTGCTGTTTTCACAGCCGAGTCCGAGAACAAGAACCCCTCCCGCGTTAGGGTGATTGATCAGATCTGCCAGTATCTGCCGGGTATTTTCCTGATCATCTCCCATCTGGGAACATCCATAGGGATGGGGGAAAGCCGCTACAGCATCGATGGTGCCTTTACGGAAAATCTGGGCTTTTTTCTCAATGGCCTGGGCCACATTGTTGACACAGCCTACTGTAGGAATGATCCACAGTTCATTGCGCACTCCTGTTTTTCCGTCAGCGCGTTTATACCCCTGGAAAAAGACCTCTTCAGTAGGAGCAAGATCTGTATCCTGCTTATGATAGGTATAGGTAAGAAGATCTCCCAGACCGGTTTTCATATTGTGGACATGAACCCAGGCGCCTTTTTTCACCGGTTCTGTGGTAAGACCGATGGGACAGCCGTATTTGATCACTTCTTCTCCCGCTTCCATATCCTGAAGGGCAAATTTGTGTCCCTGAGGGATATCCTCTAGAAGAGTAATATTCTGGCCGTCTACAGAAAGCTCCGTTCCGGCTTTCAAAGGGCTGAGAGCTACGGCCACCTTATCTGCCGGGTGGATCATAATAAATTTTTCCATATTTTCAATTCCTCCTAATGGACAAATACAAATGTAAGAGCTTACATTTAATTTACTCTGAGAATTCAAAAACGTCAACGGTAAATTTGAAAAAATGTAAAAATGATGAAAATGCATAAAATATAGAGAGAAAAATTGTGAAAAACAGAGATAAAATAATCTTTGCTCTGCAGAAACTATTCAGGTATAATAAAAGAAAGTGTAAGGGCTTTCACAATGACTGGCAAGGAAGGTGAAAATACCATATGAATATCTATGATATAGCAAAACTTGCAGGGGTATCCATCGCTACCGTATCCAGGGTAGTCAATGACAGTCCCAAGGTCAGCGAAAAAACGAAGGCAAAGGTCAGGGCTGTGATGGAAGAAAATAATTATACGCCTAATGTTTTTGCGAGAGGCCTGGGCCTGAATTCTATGAAAACAGTAGGAATCGTATGTCCAGACGTTTCAGATACTTATATGGCAGGATGTGTCGCTTATCTGGAAAAAAGACTGAGGAGCTATGGCTATGACTGCATTCTTTACTGCAGCGGTTATGAACATGAGGATAAGGAGGCTGCGGTAGGCCTGATCCTGCAGAAACGCATTGATGCGCTGGTACTGGTAGGCTCTCATTATGCAGGGGAAAAGGGAGAAGATATCTGTTATGTGAAAGATGCGGCAAAAGAAGTGCCGGTTTTTCTGATCAACGGCTATATCCGGAGCAATGGCGTCTATTGTGTGCTTTCTGATAATTATCAGGCTATGTATGAGGCTGTATCGGCTCTCAGAGAAGCAGGAAGAGAGAAGATCCTGTTTCTATATGATTCCTGCTCCTATAGTGGCGCGGAAAAGCTCCGGGGTTACGAAGAGGCTTTAAAAGATAACGGACTAACTGTATCTGCCCGATATGAGATTTTCACCCAAAATAAGATACAGGAGGTGAAAAGGCTTCTGGAGGAACAGGAGGACCTGGAGTTTGACGCTGTGGTGGCGACAGACGACGGTATGGCGGTAGGAGCCCTGAAGTATGTAAGAGAAAAGGGGCGGTCTGTTCCTGAAGATGTAGAGATCATCGGATTTAATGATTCAGAACTTGCCATCTGCTGTGAACCGGAACTTACAACTATCGACAGTCAGAACGCTGCTCTGTGTAAAACAGCCATAGATTCTATGATGGCTCTTTTACAGGGCCAGACGGTACGGCATAAGAAAGTGCTGCCCTGCAGACTGGTCAAAAGAGGCACAACCAGTTTTTAGAACTTTTAGTAAATATTGCAGGATATGTTGACAGAGACCTGAATAATTTTGTAAATTATTATAAAAGGAGGTTTATATTATGAAACCATTTATGGATAAGGATTTTTTACTGAGTACAGAGACAGCTAAAGAACTGTACCACAATTTTGCTGCAAAGGTTCCTGTATTGGATTATCATTGTCATATCAATCCCCAGGAAATCGCTGAAGACAGAAAATTTGAAAACATTACTCAGGTATGGCTGGGAGGCGACCACTACAAGTGGCGTCAGATGCGTTCCAACGGAGTTGAGGAATATTATATAACCGGAGACGCGCCGGACAGAGAAAAATTCCAGAAATGGGCAGAAACTCTGGAAAAGGCTATCGGAAATCCTCTGTTCCACTGGAGCCATCTGGAACTGCAGAGATTTTTCGGTTATACCGGCGTGCTTAACAGCGAAACAGCAGAAGAAGTATGGAATCTGTGCAATGCAAAACTTCAGGAAGATTCTATGAGCGTGAGAAATCTGATCAGACAGTCTAACGTTACATTGCTGTGCACAACAGATGATCCGGTAGATGATCTGAAATGGCATAAAGTGATTAAGGAAGACGAGACTTTTGACGTTCAGGTTCTTCCTGCCTGGAGACCGGATAAAGCCATGAACCTGGAGAAACCGGGATATCAGGAATACATCCGGAAACTGGCAGAAGTTTCCGGCGTAGAGATCAAGACTTTCGCAGATCTGAAGGAAGCCCTGAAGAAGAGAATGGAATTCTTCCACAGCATGGGCTGCCTGGTTTCTGACCACGGTCTGGACTATGTAATGTATGCTCCGGCTTCTGAGGAAGAAGTGGAGAAGATCTTCCAGGGAGCACTGGCCGGAGATCCTGTATCAAAAGAAGACGCAGCCAAATTTAAAACAGCTTTTATGCTTTTCCTGGCTCCGGAATATGCTCAGAAAGGCTGGGTAATGCAGCTGCACTATGGATGCAAGAGAGATAATAATAAGGCTATGTACGCAAAGCTGGGTCCGGATACAGGATTTGACTGTATCAGCAATTATACACCGGCAGACCAGCTGGCAGATTTCCTCAATGCGGTCAATGATACAGGCAATATGCCAAAGACTATTATTTATAGCCTGAATCCTGCAGATGACGAGACTATCGGAACAATCATCGGCTGCTTCCAGGATAACGCTGCTGTAGGAAAAGTTCAGCAGGGTTCCGCATGGTGGTTTAATGATAACAAAACCGGCATGATGAAACAGATGACTTCTCTGGCAAACCTGGGACTGCTGGGCAATTTCATCGGAATGCTCACAGACTCCAGAAGTTTCCTTTCTTATCCAAGACATGAGTACTTTAGAAGGATCATGTGCGAACTGATCGGCGGCTGGGTAGAGAACGGAGAATATCCGAAAGATATGAAGAATCTGGAAAAGATCGTAAAAGGTATTTCCTATAATAATGCGGTAAGATATTTCGGATTTGATCTGGAAACAAAATAAAAAACAGCAGAAAGGTCCATGGAAAGAGCGCTTTTCATGGGTATTCAAAAGAGCTGCAGATTTGGGGAATTCCCCGGTCTGCAGCTCTTTTTTGGACAGCCGGGCACGAAAGCACCGGACTGTGGGAATTTTGTGCGCGAAAAATTATTTCAGAGCTTCCATATCTCTGGCTACTTCTTTCAGATTTTCCCGGATAGAAAGACCCTGAGGACAGACTTCTTCACATTTTCCGCATTCATGACACTGATCTGCCCGTTCCTGTTCCGGGAGATCTTTGAAATAGGCCTGTTTTGCTTTTCCTTCATTTCCATACATGCCCAGTTCATTCCAGATATGGAAGTTCTGAGGGATATTTACGCCGAAAGGACAGGGCATACAGTAGGCGCAGCCGGTACAGCCGTTTCTTGTCCGCTGTTTGATCAGCCGGGAAACCTCTGCAACCAGTTCTTTTTCTTTCAGAGAAAGGGGACGGAAGTTCTGGAAGGTCTGGAGATTATCCGCTACCTGTTCCGGAGTGGACATTCCGCTTAAGACTACTTTTACATTGGGTTTGCTTGCTACCCAGCGCAGAGCCCAGGAAGCGGTGCTTGCTTCAGGATTGTAGTCTTTAAAGGGAGCGGTCACTTCCTCAGGAAGAGAAGCCAGAGAGCCTCCTTTTACAGGCTCCATGATCACCATGGGGATCTCCAGCTCTTCTGCCAGGTCATAACCTCTGTCGCCTGCCTGGATATCTGTATCTGCATAATTATACTGGATCTGGCAGAAATCCCAGTTCCGGTAAGTGAGGATAGTCTTAAAAGTTTCAAAATCATCATGGAAAGAAAATCCGAAGAACCGGATCTTTCCCTGTCTCTGGAGTTCTTCCATATAGGGGATCAGCTCCAGCTTTAAGGTCTTTTCCCATTTTTCTTTATCCAGACAGTGGAGAAGATAGAAATCTATGTATTCAGTCTGAAGACGTTCCAGCTGCTCATGAAAGATTCTTTTGGCGTCCTCCAAAGAATTTACATCCCACATAGGAAGCTTGGTGGCAAGAAAGAAGCTCTTGCGGTCATATTTTTTTAAAACTTTTCCAACGAAAGGCTCGCTGTTTCCGTTGTGATAGGGGTAAGCAGTGTCTATATAAGTTACCCCGGCTTTGATGGCAGTATCCAGCATTTCTTCTGCTTTGGCTTCACAGATGGAACCATCTGGATTTACAGGAAATCGCATGCAGCCAAATCCCAGAAGAGAAGGGGATACCCCTAATTTTTCCATTGTGCGGTATTCCATATCGCTACCTCCTGCTATATTTTCTCCAGAACATTGTATCATATATCAGGATAAGATATGGTAAAAATTTTGAAAAATTATAGAGAGTATGGAATCGGAAGAAAATGTATTTTATAATAAATTATATTGATAAAGAAAATTCCTGCTCCGTGCAGGAAAAAGAACAGATTTATCAGAGAAAATACAGAAAAAGGAGGAAGAACATGGAAAGCTTCGTATACTACGCGCCAACGGAAGTTATATTTGGAAGAGGTGCGGAAGAAAAAACCGGTAAGGCAGTGAAAAAATGGGGAGGGACCAGAGTCCTTCTTGTCTATGGAGGAGAAAGCGCGAAAAAAAGCGGCCTTCTGGGAAAGATCCAAAGAGAACTGGAGGAAGAAAATATTGTATGGGAGGGTCTGGGCGGAGTGAAGCCCAATCCGAGGCTTTCTCTGGCAGAAGAAGGGGTGAAAAAAGCCCTGGATATGCAGGCGGATTTTATCCTGGCAGTAGGAGGGGGCAGCGCCATTGATACGGCGAAAGGGATTGCCCATGGAACGGCAAATCCGGATCTGGATCTCTGGGATATCTGGACAGAAAAGGTGCCTTTAACGAAAAGCCTTCCTGTAGGCGTGGTTCTGACGATATCAGCGGCAGGAAGCGAGATGAGCGACTCTGCTGTGCTGACTAATGAAAAGATCGGAAGAAAAAAGGGACTGAGCACAGAGTTTAACCGGGTGAAATTTGCTATTATGGATCCGGAACTTACCTATACCCTTCCGAAATATCAGGTCACCTGCGGGATCGTGGATATTATGATGCATACTCTGGACCGGTATTTTACCCACAGTAAAGGGAATGAGATGACCGATGAGATCGCCCAGGGTCTGCTGCGGACGGTGATCCGGAACGGCCGGAAAGCCTTTGAAGATCAGAGGGATTATCAGGCCATGAGCGAACTGATGTGGTGCGGCAGTCTTTCTCATAACGGTATTACAGGTCTGGGTGCCCAGAAGGATTTCGGCCCTCATAAGATCGGTCATGAGCTCAGCGCAAAATATGATGTGGCTCACGGAGCCAGTCTTTCCGCTGTCTGGGAAGCCTGGGCAGAATATGTATATATGGAAGAACCGGAACGGTTTGCAAAATATGCCAGAACGGTCTGGAATATCAGAGAGGAAGATCCGGTACAGGCAGCAAGGCTTGGGATAAAAGCAACGGTGGATTATTTCCGCTCTCTTCATATGCCGGTTTCTATCGGTGAACTGGAGATCGGCGTAAGACCGGAGGAAGAACTGGAGGACATGGCAGCGAGAGCCACCGGAAATGACACATTTACAGTAGCAAAATTTAAAGAACTCCATCAGAAAGATATACTGGAAATCCTGAAAAAAGCCAATCATTGATTATTGACATATACTAATAACATGTTATAATAAACATATGTCAATAATAGAAAGGAAAACTTATGCCCAGACCGAATAAACCTAAAAGAGTAAGAAGTCTTCCCATATGCGAAAGATTCATGCCGGAAAAGGGAAGCTGTACCGGCCATGAGATCCTGATGTCCGTTGAGGAATATGAGACTTTGCGGCTCATCGACTACCAGGGCCTGACCCAGGAAGAATGTGCCCGGAAAATGGGAGTGGGGCGGGCCACAGTCCAGGCTATGTATACAGAAGCCAGAAAGAAAACAGCCCGGTTTCTTGCAGAAGCGGCAACCTTAAGGATCCATGGCGGCAATTACTGCCTGGGGGAACAAGAGGAGATGGACATAGGCGGGAGAGGAGCAGACAAAATGAAGATAGCAGTTACCTATGAAAACGGACAGGTGTATCAGCATTTCGGACACACAGAACAGTTTAAGATCTATGACACTAAAGACGGTAAGATCCTGAATTCGGAAATCATAGATACCAACGGCACCGGCCACGGAGCCCTGGCAGGATTTTTAAAAGATAGGGGAGTAGATGTCCTTATCTGCGGCGGGATCGGCGGCGGCGCCAGAAACGCCTTGGGAGAAGCGGGGATCCGTCTTTATCCCGGAGCCAGCGGAGATACAGATCTTCAGGTAGAAGCTTTCTTAAAGGGAAGCCTCAGTTATGACCCGGACACCACCTGTGATCATCACCATCACCAGGATGGTCAGGGATGCGGACACCACCACGGAGAAGATGGAGGAGCCTGCGGACATCATCATGGAGAAGGCGGAAACTGCGGACATCATCATGATCATTAAAAGCTCTTCCTGCATACAGACGGAATAGCCTGTATGCAGGAAGAGTTTTTTACGCGATGCGCCGGTGGGGCGACCGCCGTGCAACGGTCATCGAGTGGCAATGCCATGAGATGAGCGAGGGTCTAATACCCCAATGCTTGCATCATTGTTAGTTTGATGCCCCGTATGCTTGCATCGGGGTATTTGACTCCGGCGCAGGGACGGCAGAGATCCAGGATAGATCCCAGGTTCTATTTTTTTGAACCACAATCTTTGCAGCTTGCCTTGCAGGGCATATCAAAGCTGGGATTAAAGGCGTAGAAATTCCTGGAATCCAGATTCTCCTGAACAGAGCGGAGGACTTCACCGAAACGGGAAGATTGAAGTAGATTTACCTCAAAAATGACAGCGGCTAAAACCGCCTTAGATTTTCCATGTGATTTCAATATTCCTGTTTGCCACCTTGATAACTTTGATTAAAGCGTCCACAACCGCCTGCTTATCCTCAAAGGAAATGTCCTGCCATTTTTTCACATGGTCGGTTATCTGTCCCATTTTGCTTTCTGTCTTAGAACAGGTAAGGGATATGATTTCTTCCTGCAAGGTCTGGCGTTCTGCGTCTAACTCGGAAACCTTGTCATTGATGTACTTCATCAAGATAGAATTTGCACTTCCTACTTTAGAAAGCAGGTCGTTGATTTCCTCGTCTATCTGTGCCAAACGGATTTTGTTCTTAGATACTTTAGGTGTGGATTGATTTTCTTTTTCGTCGGACAGCTTCTTAAACTCGGACAGCTTATCACGAATGGCGTTTAACATATATTCTTCCAGAACGTCGGCATAAACCGTACATCCTGTCCCTTTGCAGTTGCCGTCATGTCCTCCTTGACTGCAAACAAAGTAGCGTCCCCATTTCGTTTTTGCTTTCCTGATTACCAAAGCATATCCGCAGTTACCGCATTT
>DXIQ01000020.1 GCA_019112785.1 Candidatus Blautia stercorigallinarum | reverse complement strand
GAGCTGGGAGGAGAGGACGCCAAGATCATCTACTTTGAAGGTGGAAACGTAGAACAGCGTATGAACGGTATCTGTGCCGGCGGTACAGGTTCTTTTATTGATCAGATGGCATCTCTGTTACAGACAGACGCTACAGGCCTTAACGAATACGCAAAGCATTATAAAGCCCTTTATCCTATTGCCGCACGGTGCGGTGTTTTCGCAAAAACAGATATCCAGCCCCTGATCAATGACGGAGCTACCAAGGAAGATCTGGCTGCTTCCATTTTCCAGGCAGTGGTAAACCAGACTATCAGCGGTCTTGCCTGCGGCAAACCTATCCGGGGACATGTAGCATTCTTAGGCGGTCCTCTCCATTTCCTTTCCGAATTAAAGGTAGCCTTTATCCGTACCTTAAAGCTGGACGAGGAACACACCATTGTGCCGGAAAATTCTCATCTGTTTGCAGCCATCGGCTCTGCCCTCAATGTAAAGCCGGACGCCAAAGGCGTATCTGTAACTGCCATGAGAGACCGGCTGCGGGCTTCCATTAAAATGGATTTTGAGGTCAGCCGTATGGAGCCTCTCTTCGCCACAAAGGAAGACTATGAAGAATTTAACCGCCGCCAGAGCCAGTACAATGTAAAGACCGGGGATCTTTCTGCATACAAAGGAAACTGCTACCTGGGTATTGACGCCGGTTCTACCACCACCAAAGCGGCTCTTGTGGGAGAAGACGGCTCCCTGCTGTACTCTTTCTACAGCAATAACAACGGAAGCCCCCTGGCTACCTCTATCAAGGCCATTCAGGAAATCTATTCCCAGCTTCCGAAAGGAGCCAAGATCGCTTACTCCTGTTCTACCGGATATGGGGAAGCCCTGATCAAAGCGGCCCTGATGCTGGACGAAGGAGAGGTAGAGACCGTATCTCATTACTATGCCGCCGCTTTCTTTGATCCTGAGGTAGACTGTATCCTGGATATCGGCGGCCAGGATATGAAATGTATCAAGATCAAAAACCAGACCGTAGACAGCGTGCAGCTTAACGAAGCCTGCTCTTCCGGCTGCGGTTCCTTTATTGAAACCTTTGCAAAGTCTCTGAACTATAGTGTCCAGGATTTTGCCAAAGCCGCTCTTTTCGCAGAGCACCCCATCGACCTGGGAACCAGATGTACGGTCTTTATGAATTCCAAAGTAAAACAGGCCCAGAAGGAAGGCGCTTCTGTGGCAGATATTTCCGCAGGCCTGGCTTACTCGGTTATTAAAAACGCCCTGTATAAGGTTATCAAGGTTTCCGATGCTTCAGAACTTGGAAAGCACATTGTGGTCCAGGGCGGTACTTTCTATAACGACGCAGTGCTGCGCAGCTTTGAAAAGATCGCGGGCTGCCATGCCATCCGTCCGGATATCGCCGGTATCATGGGTGCTTTCGGAGCAGCCCTTATTGCCAGAGAACGTTATGATCAGGGAAAAGAAACCACTATGCTTCCCATTGAAAAGATCAACACTCTGGAATATAAGACTACCATGGCCAACTGCAAAGGCTGTACCAATCACTGCCGTCTGACTATCAACAAATTCTCCGGCGGCCGCCAGTATATTTCCGGCAACCGCTGTGAACGGGGTATCGGCAAGGAAAAGAATAAAGACCATGTGCCCAACCTGTTTGAATATAAGTACAAAAAACTCTTTTCCTACACGCCTCTTTCCGAGGATAAGGCAGTAAGAGGAAAGGTGGGTATCCCAAGAGTCCTGAATATGTTTGAGAACTATCCTTTCTGGTATACTTTCTTTACAGATCTGAAGTATCAGGTAGTCCTTTCCCCTACCTCTACCAGAAAGATCTACGAACTGGGCATTGAATCTATCCCCAGCGAGTCGGAATGTTATCCGGCCAAGCTGGCTCACGGACATGTGACCTGGCTGCTGAAGCAGGGAGTGAAATACATTTTCTATCCCTGTATCCCTTATGAGCGTCAGGAGTTTTCCGATTCGGTAAACCATTACAACTGCCCTATCGTAACCTCCTATGCAGAGAACATTAAAAACAACGTAGATGAGTTAAATGATCCCAGCATCCTGTTCCACAATCCTTTCCTGGCTCTGACCAGTGAAGAGACTGTCACCCAGCGTCTGGTAGAAGAATTCCCGGATATCCCGGAAGAAGAAGTCCGCCATGCGGCCAGAGAAGCCTGGCTGGAAATGGACCGGTGCAGAAAAGATATCATGCGCAAAGGGGAAGAAACACTGAAGTGGATGGATGAAAACGGAAAGCGGGGAATCGTCCTGGCAGGACGTCCTTACCATATCGATCCGGAAATCCATCACGGTATCCCGGATCTGATCACTTCCTATGGTCTGGCGGTACTCACCGAGGATTCCGTTTCCCACCTGGCTCCTATTGAACGTCCTCTCCGTGTCAATGACCAGTGGATGTACCATACAAGGCTTTATGCCGCCGCCAACTTTGTAAAAACAAGAGACAATCTGGACCTGATCCAGCTGAACTCTTTCGGCTGCGGTCTGGACGCAGTAACCACAGACCAGGTAAATGAGATCCTGTCAAACAGCGGAAAGATCTACACCTGTCTGAAGATCGATGAAGTAAATAACCTGGGCGCGGCCCGTATCCGTATCCGTTCTCTCATCGCTGCTATCCGTGTAAAAGAACAGCAGCATATTAAACGGACCATTGTTCCTTCTTCTATTAAGAAGGTGCCTTTCACAGAGGAAATGCGGAAGAATTACACCATCCTCTGTCCTCAGATGTCGCCGATCCATTTTTCTATTCTGGAAGCCGGCTTTAACGCCTGCGGCTACAATCTGGAGGTACTGCCTAACGACAATAAAGAGGCGGTGGACGTGGGACTTAAATATGTAAATAACGACGCCTGCTATCCTTCTCTGATGGTTGTGGGCCAGATCATGCAGGCCCTTTTATCCGGAAAATACGACTTACATAAGGTTGCCATTATCATGTCCCAGACAGGAGGCGGCTGCCGTGCTTCCAACTACATCGGCTTTATCCGCCGTGCCCTGGAAAAGGCAGATATGGCTTATATTCCCGTAATCTCCATTAACTTAAGCGGTCTGGAGGAAAATCCGGGATTTAAGATCACTCCAAAACTTGCTATCCGTCTGGCTTACGGAGCAGTCTTCGGAGATATCCTGATGAAGTGTATCTACCGTATGCGTCCCTACGAGCAGGTAAAAGGTTCTGCCAATGCCCTGCATAAAAAATGGGAGAAAAGATGTAAGTCCTTCCTTTCCGGAAGACATGCTTCTTTCGCCCAGTTTAACCGGATCTGCCGGCAGATGATAAGGGAATTTGACACACTTCCTATCACAGATGAGAAGAAGCCGAGAGTGGGTATTGTAGGAGAGATCCTGGTAAAATTCCTTCCTGCTGCCAACAATCATCTGGCAGAACTGCTGGAAAAAGAAGGGGCCGAGCCTGTGTGCCCGGACCTGATCGACTTCATGTGCTACTGCTTCTACAATCTGAACTTTAAGTCCGATTATCTGGGCTTTAAGAAAACTCTTGCAAAAGAAGGAAATCTGGGAATTGCCGCCATCGAATTTGTAAGAAGCGCGGCAAACAAAGAATTTGCCAAGAGTAAACATTTCACTCCTTCCGCCAAGATCGCAGATCTGGCGAAAATGGCAGAGCCTATCGTTTCTCTGGGCAACCAGACCGGTGAAGGATGGTTCCTCACCGGAGAAATGATGGAGCTGATCCACGGGGGAACGCCTAATATCGTATGTATCCAGCCTTTCGGCTGTCTGCCAAACCACATTGTAGGCAAGGGTGTTATCAAGGCTATCCGGAAAGACTATCCGGAAGCCAATATCGTAGCCGTAGACTACGACCCGGGCGCCAGCGAAGTAAACCAGCTGAACCGGATCAAACTTATGCTTTCCACAGCCTTTAAGAAACTGGGATAAGCAGCCATATAGAAATAAAAAAGAGACAATCCTGAGAATAGACTTTTTAAAGTCCCAATTCTCTAAAGGATTGTCTCTTTTTTATTTATCTCCGGAATGGTCTTTTATAATATGCAGCTTTCTTCCGATCTCCACCAGCTTTCTGCCTCCCGGAAGTCCTGCCAGATCCTCCGCCTTGGGATCTGATATCAGCAGGTAGATCAGGAAGTAAATGCAGGCGCCAATGGCGATGGCCGGCGCAAGGGCGATAAGGTTTCCCCCGGGTATGCTTCTGGTAAGAGCATGGACGCCCCGATAGATCAGGAAAGCGGCGGCCCCCATCGGCAGGGAAGCCAGGAATGGCATAAGATAGGCTTCCTTCCAGGGATTTCTGTAATCCAGCTCTTTCCGCATGGACATATGGTTTAAGATACACATCACCAGAGCATATACGATCATGGCAATGACTACACTGTAAATTCCCAGATCTGTGGCAAACATCAGCACCAGCATGACTATAACGTCGATCACTAGAGCGATGGCCGCATGGATCATCGGCAAATGAGCTTTTCCGATCCCCTGGAGAACTCCGTTGGAGATATTGGACATTCCGTTCATGATCACTGTGATCACTCCCAGCATCATCAGATAGCCTGCCACTCCGTCTGTGGCAGGGAACAGCAGGCTGGTGATGGGCCCTGCCAGAACAAACAGTCCCACAGAACAGGGAATGGAAATAAACATACTCAGCCAGGTAGCCTTGTTGATCTTCTCTTTTGCTTCTTTGATATTTCCTGTAGCATAAGCGCCGGAAACTTCCGGAAGCATGGAAGTAGGCGCTGTACTTGCCAGAGTCAGAGGAATATTGATCAAAGTCATAAAGTATCCGCACTCTGCATACAGTCCCTCGATAAGACTGCTCTCCATTCCTTTAAATCCGGACACCTGGGAATAGATCCGGCTGTTCAGATAAGTATTTACATTATACAGGAAGGAGCTGAGAATGATGGGGGATACGATCAGAACGATATTCTTCATCACAGAAGAATAACTTTCATTTACTGAAACTGTGTCTCTCTGGATCTTTTTCTGTATGACTTTCCGGTTCACCCAGTACACCAGCAGCATAAAAAGCAGCGCTGTGGCAACTCCCGCTCCGGTTCCCATAGTGGCTCCCGCTGCGCTCCAGCTTCTGAGCACGTCGGTATCCGCATCTGCAAAATAATTTACCATGAAATTTGCCATGGCCAGGGCCACTACAGCCACCGCGATCTGCTCAAAAATCTGGGACAGAGAAGTGGGCAGCATATTCCGGTATGCCTGGAAGTATCCACGGAAAACTCCCAGAATTCCGGAGAGAAAGATGGTAGGCGCAAGGAACTGAAGCGCCAGTCTTGCATTTGCCATACTGTCAGGTATAAGGATCGGCGCTCCCACCACACAGAATACGGCTACAACTCCCCCTACGATCACTGCATAGAGGAGGGCTCCTTTAAAGATCCTCTGGGCGTCTCTGTAACGTTTAAATGCGATCCGCTCCGCCATGATCTTTGACACTGCCTGGGGGATGCTGTAGGAAGCGATCATCAAAAGGATCAGATATACGTTCTGGGCAAAACTAAAGCAGCCAAAACTTTCATTTCCTAACGTAGCGGACAGCGGGCTCTTATAGATCAGGCCGATGATCTTGGATACCAGAGCCGCTACCATGAGAAAGGAAGCATTTTTCAATAAGGTATTGTCATTTTTCTTTTCCATATAGGCTAGTTCCCCTGTCTGTTTTCTATCTGCCAGTCAATAGGCTCCAGTCCATGCTCTGTAAGAAAAGCATTGGCTTTACTGAAATGTCTGCAGCCGAAAAATCCCCGGAAAGCCGACAAAGGGCTGGGATGAGGCGCTTCCAGTATCAGATGCCTGGGATTGTTCAGCATGGCTTTCTTCATCTGTGCCGGTCTGCCCCAGAGCATAAAAACGATAGGCCTGTCCTGCTCGTTCAGGACCCGGATGGCCGCATCGGTAAATTCCTCCCAGCCGATACCTCTGTGGGAATTTGCCTGATGGGCACGGACGGTCAGCACTGTGTTCAGGAGCAGCACTCCCTGCCGGGCCCATTTCACCAGATAACCATTGTCCGGGATATAACAGCCGCAGTCATCATGAAGCTCCTGATAAATATTCACCAGAGACGGGGGGATCTCCACATCCGGCTTTACCGAAAAGCACAGACCATGGGCCTGCCCGTCATTGTGATAAGGATCCTGTCCCAGGATCACCACCTTCACCTGATCCAGAGGTGTCAGATGAAAAGCATTAAAAATGTCATCTGGAGCAGGAAAGATCTTTCTTCTCTGATACTCCTGCCCCACCTTTGTAAATAATTCTTTATAATAAGGTTTCTTAAATTCCGGCTTTAAAGCCTCCAGCCATTGTCCCTGTAAAGGCGGCATATTTTTATCCTCCTAAAAAAGCCGGCCATAGGGCCGGCTCTCTTTCACGAAATATCATAAATACACAGCCAGGCCTATGATCCGCTTATATTTTCCATCTCATTAGTTTAACAGAATACTACCGAAAATGCAAATTTTCCTGCAAATTTTGTATGAAGGTTCCATGCCCGGCCTGTTCCTTACCATTCCTGCAGATATGCTCCCGGCCTTTTTCCTTCTTTAATTTGGGAAGATCGAAATTTCCGCCGGCCCGGCGCTCTGGAGTTCAAACCAGAATTCTACGCCGTTGTCATAGTTGATCACGCCGCATTTCTGATGCATGCTGTCCATAATAGCCTTAACAATAGACAGACCGATACCGCTGCCTCCGTACTCTCTGGTCCTGGCTTTATCCACTTTATAAAATTTGATCCAGATCTTGTCCAGATCTTCCTGAGGGATAGGATCCCCTGTATTAAATACGGACACCCTTACCAGATCTCTTTTCTGAAGGATCTTTACCTCGATTTTTTTATCATAATCCACATGGTTCAAAGCGTTGGAAACATAGTTGGTCACTACTTCCTCGATCTTAAACTCATCCCCCCAGACATATACCGGATCCCGCTGCACAAACCGCAGTTGCGCTTCCTTCTGGGAAGCCAGCAGCTGGGAAGAATTCACTACTCCCCGGATCAGCTCTGTAATATTAAAACGTTCCATGGTCACCTGGTCATTGCCAAATTCCAGCTGGTTCAAGGTCAGGAGCTTCTTCACCATATTGTTCATCTTGCCTGCTTCGTCAATGATCACGTCACAGTAAAACTCCCGGCTCTCCGGATCATCATTGATACATTCCTGGAGCCCTTCCGCATAGCCCTGGATCAGGGCGATAGGAGTCTTCAGTTCATGGGACACATTAGAAAGGAATTCCTTCCGCATTTCATCCACCTGGGTCTTTTTCTCGATATCCTTCTGCAGCTCATTATTGGCTGTTTTCAGTTCTGAAATCGTCCGCTCCAGTTCCTCGGACATAATATTCAGATTATTTCCCAGAACCCCCACCTCATCCTGGCTTGGGCTGTCATACTTTACACTGAAATTCAGATTTGCCATCTCCTTAGAAAGCTCGGACAGACGGTGGAGAGGTTTTGTGATCCTTTCTGAGAGAAGAAGGACTGCCGCAGAGCTTAACAGGATCATCACCACTCCGATAGATAAATAAAACATATTAGAAATCCTGGCGCTTTCCTTAAGGCTCTCTATAGGGGTAGTGATAAGAAAAGAATCTCCATTATCCAAATCTCCAAACATATTGATAGAGTCTGTAATACTCTGTGTATTAACCCTTCGCTCCAGTATATACTGATCCGTTGAATTCAGGATCTGCTGATCTCCTTCCAGATTCAGGGGAATCCCAAAGAGCAGCCGATCCCTCATATTCTCTGCATCCTTTGCGAAATGGTAAAGTATACGGGAGGAATCCTTATCCAGGATCACTACTGAAAGATTATTTTCCAGAAGATAGTTTCCGAAATCAGGCGTATTTAGGATATCATAGGAATCTGCCTCATTGATGGTATTGTAAGTATGATAAATGCATTTTTCTCTGGTGATGGTATAAACTCTTTCCAGAAAGAAAGTATTAAGCAGCAAAATAATGATCATAAAAAGGGCCATCATGCCGATAAAGGTCACTGCCAGCCGGTTCCGTATAGATTTTCCCATAAATTTTCTCATAAATTTCATGGATCACACCTCAAACTTATATCCCATACCCCAGATAGTCTTGATATATTCTCCCTTTTTTCCCATTTTGCTCCTGAGCTTTTTCACATGAGTATCAATGGTACGGGCGTCCCCAAAATAATCATAGTTCCAGACGGAATTCAGGATCTTCTCCCTGGACAGGGCGATCCCCTGGTTTTCCATAAAATAAGTAAGAAGCTCAAACTCCTTATAGCTCAGCTCCATAGGTTTCCCGTCAATCGTGGCAATATGGGCGGATTTGTTGATCTCAATCCCCCCTGCCTTCAGGATATCCTCCGCGCCTCTGGCGTTGGTCCTCCTCAGGATAGCCTCCACTCTGGCCACCAGGATCTTGGGACTGAAAGGCTTTGAGATATACTCATCTACTCCCAGTTCAAAACCCAGAAGCTCGTCTCTCTCGTCTCCTCTGGCCGTAAGCATGATAATAGGCACCTTCGAATCCTTCCGGATCTCCCTGCAAACTTCCCAGCCGTCCATTTTGGGCATCATCACGTCCAGAATGATCAGCGAGATATCCTTTACTTCATAAAAAATATCCAAAGCTTCCTCTCCGTCTCCTGCTTCCAGAACCTCAAAATCCTGTTTCACCAGAAAATCCCGGACCAGTTTGCGCATCCTGCTTTCATCATCTACTACTAATATCTTACACTTATCCATAGTCTTATCCGCTCCTTTTTCTTTACTATATCAAAGAAATTTGTCCGAAATGTGAACGTTTCTCCTATTAGGATATTCTAGGAAAATTTCTCTGTCAAGAAGAAAGAATACCGATATCCTTTCTAATGAAAACCCGACTCCCTATGTAAAAATTATGGTTTTACTTCTATTATATATTGTAATAGATCCTGCACTCCCTTATAATCATTATATAGGAAAAAGGAAAAGATACCTTCCGGCAGCGGAAGGCATACAGCTTTAAGAGAGCGGGGTGGAACATTATGAGAAAAAGTAAAATTTTACTTTCCGGCGGAGTTCTTTTATGTCTGGTTCTGGCAGGCTGCGGTTCCGGCGGAAATGACAGTGGAAAGGAAAATGTAAAAGACGTGGTGGAGAATCTTTTTGAAGACCTGGATGATTCTCAATATGAGGCTTTACGCCAGACAGATGGCCAGGCTGCCTCGGATTCTGTCACCTCCACCGGCCTTCCCCAATGGGTAGAGGAAAGGTTCAAAGAAGATATGACAGAAGAAGGGTACGCCTCTTTCACAGGAATGGCTTTTTATGAAATACCGGCAAAAGCTTATGAAGCCCATAAAGAAATGGATCTGGAGGATCTGGATATCCAAAAAGACCAGGATACTTATGAGATCAGCGGCACACTTAACCTGGAGTCCGAATCAGGCGCAGATACTATAGATATACAGGGAACCGCTCAGACGGACGATCAGGGGCTGGTCAGCTATCTGGACATCAGCAATATTTCTGAAATCATAGAAAATCTGGAATCCTGATGTGCCGGTAAGCCTTAAGATGGCTCCTTATCTCCTGATACGCTTTCCCTAATTACTCCTCAGAGGCAGACAGATCAGTTTCTGCCTCTGAGTTTTTTCTGTCCGGAAATTAAGAGATCCGGATCCTGTTTCCGGCATAGATTTTATTTGGATCTGAAATCTGATTCAGTTCCTGAAGTCTTCGCACTGTGGTTCCAAACCGGGCGGCGATCCCCGAAAGGGTATCTCCGGGGCGGATAGTATAATACTGAGCAGAAGCCTGAGCGCCAGAGGGGATCCTCAGGGTCTGGCCAGGGTAGATCCTGTCAGGATCAGAGATCCCGTTCAGCTGTGCAAGAACCTGATAGGTGGTACCGAATCTAGCGGCGATCCCCGAAAGCGTATCCCCTGCTTTTACCGTATAGATGTTCTGATCCTGGGAGGGGCTGCCGGTAAGACGCAGTACCTGTCCGGCATAGATCTTATCAGGATCCGCAATAGCATTCAGCGCCGCCAGCTGGCTTACTGTAGTGCCGAACCGGGCGGCGATTCCCGAAAGCGTATCTCCCGGCCGGACCGTATATTCTTTTGGAACAGAAGGCGCAGGTCCCGGTTTGGCGGTTCCTTTCCCATAGTCTTTATAACTATAATTCTTATCACAGTCTCCGGAAATTCCCGGGACTTTTCCTGTGGAAGTATACTGCCACATAGCCATACCGGTGATAGAAGGTGCCGAAGCATATTGTGCAAACCAGAGATCATAAGGCAGACGTCCCGTATCGAACATAGTCCGGTAATAGTCCAGATTGGTATAATACATTGGTATATATCCCGCGGATTTAACTTTTTCACAGAAAGCAATAGTCATATCTGTCGCCAGGGTTTTCCCGATGGTAACTCCGTTCTGGGCTCCGTAACGGACCGTATCATATTCCAGATCAAAAGCAAGAGGCCAGGTGATCTTGTACTGCTTTGCCAGGGCAATGCAGTACTCCGCTTCCCGGACCGCCATCTGGATCGTATAGGCATAGGAAAACCAGTAAATCCCAAAGGGAATGGCAAGCCTCTGACAGGCTGCCGCATTTTGATGGAAATATGGGTCAACATTATTCTGCCCGTATCCGCCCCGGAGCATGGCAAATGAGATTCCTGCCTTTTTCACCTGATCCCAGTCTATAGCTCCCTGATAACGAGAGACATCAATTCCATTTAAAGCCATATCTTTCCTCCTTTCTGATAAGAGGGGCCCTGTATTAAGACCTCCTCTTATGTATCATATGATTCCGGTCAAAAGAGGGTTATGCATTTCATATCTTGACAAGGGAAGAAAAACATTATAAGATTAATATGCTTTAAAACTTGCGGAAACGCGGATTGTATTGCGTTACAGAAAAAGCTTTCCTTATAATTTTTATACGAGGGCTTGTACTGGTTTCGACGGGGGTTTTGAAGTTGAGGAAGCCATCCGCAGACTCTGGGACTGCGTATCAACCTGGAACTTAAATATAAACGCAAACAATAATAGAGTAGCGTTAGCTGCCTAATTGCAGCTTGTCAGCCCCGAACCGCCCGCTGTCCGGGAATCTGGCATCAAACTTGCGGGGAACTTCACTTTCAAAGCTTTGAGATTGGGGAAGATTTTATGAAGCTACCAAGCGCGGCAGCCTGTTATCCGGCGGCTGTGTAAGGGAATGTTAAAAGAATAACTGTGATGGGAGACGCTTCAAGGGATAGACTTTCGGACAGGGGTTCGATTCCCCTCAGGTCCATAAAAGAGTTGAGTTAAAAGCAGAGCAGATCTGTTTTTAGATCAGCTCTTTTTCTTTAAATATTTCTATTTTTCTGTCTTATTTGGTTCAGGAAAATACAGTTTTACAAAAGAAGGAGAACTCCGGCGATGGATCCCGGAAAATAATGCCTATGATAAAAAGAAAAGATTTAAAACAAAAAGGGAAGCATTCCCTGAAAAAACATTACCTGATCTTTGCAGCCGTCTGCCTGATCTCTGCTTTTCTGGCTTCAGAATTCAGCGGCTCCCTGAATTTTTCCACACTTCGGAATTACCAGGAGATTTCTGCCCATCCTGAAGAATATACCGAACTCTCTTCTGTTTCCAAAAGAGGGCTCGGCTGGAATGAAGTTTTGGAAGATGTTCTCACGGATCATCTGGAAGAAGGAAGACAGCTCTCTGAGGATCTTCAGGAACAGGCAGTGGCCCGGTCTCTGGAAGGCAATCCAATGTTCGGCCGTACCAGAGGCGTACTGTCCAGTATCATCAATCAGTTCAGTTCCGGCTCTATCCTGGTTACCTTCGCCGCTGCCGTAAATTCTCTTACAGGTACAGAAAAAGGAGGGATCGTCATCCTGATCCTTCTCGGGACTGCAGGATTATTTGCTTTCTGGTTTTTCATACAGAATACTTTCGGTGTTATTCTTCGCCGTATTTTCCTGGAAGGCCGTATTTATGAAAAAGTTCCTATTTTCCGTTTTCTTTATCTTTTAAGGATAAAAAAGTGGATGAAAGCCTCCTGGAATATGCTGGTCAAATATATTTATCAGTCCCTCTGGTCCCTGACCATTATCGGCGGGCTCATTAAGCATTATTCCTATTTTCTTGTTCCCTACATTATTGCGGAAAATCCTGATATGACCGCCAATCAATCTATTACGCTGTCGAGGAAATTAATGAAGGGCCACAAATGGGAATGTTTTCTCCTGGAGTTATCCTTTTTAGGATGGATGATCCTGGGAGCGCTGACTCTTGGGATCTTTAATGTTCTTTTCACAAATCCGTATAAAACTGCGGTTTTTACCGAATATTATGTCCAGCTTCGGAAAAAAGGAAAAGAAAACAATATCCCTCTTGTAGAGTTTCTCAATGATTCTTATCTCTATAAAAAAGCAGACGCTCTGGATCTGACAGAAAAATATGTAGATATTTTAGATATCATGGAAACTCCTCCACTTGAAGAGCCCGGCCTTCCCGGCCTGAAAGGTTTCCTGGCCAAGAATTTCGGCATTCTACTCTTCTGGGGAAAACAGGAAAAACACTATGAAGCGGTCCAGGCCCGTCAGATAAAAAATAAAGAATTGTCAGACGCAGTCAAAGGTCTTGTGTATCCTTCCCGTCTGTTCCCTATTCCGGAAGAGGAAAAAAGGGTCCAGGCAGAAACCCTCAACTATACGCGGCAGTACAGTATCTGGTCACTGCTGATCATTTTCCTGGGCTTTTCCATCTTCGGCTGGCTTTGGGAAGTAACGCTCCATCTGGTCACTTCCGGGGAGTTTGTAAACCGGGGCTTTCTAAACGGCCCCTGGATCCCCATTTATGGAAGCGGCGCTGTGCTGATCCTGACACTTCTGTACAGGCTCCGGAAAAACCCGGCCGCAGAATTTTTTGCCGCCGTTGTCCTCTGCGGCTTCCTGGAATATATGACATCACTGCTTATGGAAATATTCAATGACGGGACCAAATGGTGGGATTACAGCGGCTATTTTCTGAATCTCCACGGACGGATCTGTGCGGAGGGCCTGCTGGTATTCGGCGTAGGAGGCATGATCGTAGTCTACATCCTGGCGCCCCTTATAGATAATTTTATCCATAAGGCCAACGAGGGCGCCGTGAAGGTCACAAGCCTGGTACTCCTCCTTCTGTTCTGTATAGATATGCTGTTTTCTCAATTCCGTCCAAATGAGGGCGCGGGGATCACAGATATCGAAGCCAGTCATTTAGAATCCTCAGATCAGAAAATTCTTTAATACTCCGGAGTCAAATGGACATGCCAGCATGTCCGCTTGGCTCGTTGCCCGCGGGAATAAAAAATCTGCTTTGCAGCCTGGTGCAGGAGCACCAAAACTGCAAAGCAGATTTTTATTTATTCTATCTTCTTTTTATTCCATATCCAGATGACAGGATACAAAGTGTCCCGGCCGTGCTTCTCTAAGCTTAGGTGACTCTGTATGACATTTCTCTGTTGCATACTTACATCTGTTCGCAAAAGGACAGCCTGGTTTAGGATTGATAGGACTTGGCACATCTCCGGAAAGAACACTTGCTTCCTTCTGTGCTTCCTTATCCGGATCCGGGATAGGAACAGAAGCCAGCAGAGCCTGGCTGTAAGGATGAAGTGTATGTGCGTAGATCTCATCACTGTCTGCCAGTTCCACCAGATTTCCCAGATACATAACCGCGATACGGTCAGAAATATATTTTACAATGTTCAAGTCATGGGCAATGAACATATAAGTAAAACCATGGGTTTTCTGAAGATCCTTTAACAGGTTGATGATCTGACTCTGAATGGAAACGTCCAAAGCGGAGATCGGCTCGTCGCAGACGATAAATTCCGGTTCTACCGCCAGGGCACGGGCAATACCGATACGCTGACGCTGACCGCCGGAGAACTCATGAGGGAAACGGTTGGCATGCTCTCTGTTAAGGCCTACTGTCTCCAGAAGCTCATAGACTCTCTTAGTACGTTTTTCCTTATCGTACATCTTATGGATCTCCATACCCTCGGCGATAATGCTTCCAACGGTCATACGCGGATTCAGAGAAGCATATGGATCCTGGAAAATGATCTGTGCTTTTCTGGAATATGCATAACGGTCCTTGGTATGCTTCATGTTCACTTCTTTTCCGTTATACAGGATCTTACCTTTTGTGGCAGGGTAAATCCCCATTACCACACGTCCCAGGGTGGACTTTCCGCAGCCGGACTCACCTACCACACCCAGGGTCTCGCCTTTATAAATATTAAGGGAAATATCATTGACTGCCACCAGAGTTCGTCCTTTTCCTACGTGGAAATGTTTGGACACATGGTCTAATGTGATGAGCTTATCCATTTACCTTTCCCTCCTTTGCTCCCGGAAAATCCGGGTGAAGTCTCCAGCAGGAAGCGGAATGTCCCTCTCCCAGCTCAAATACCGGCGGCTGATTTGCCTTGCAGATCTTCATGCAGTGTTCGCACCGGCTGGCGAATCCACAGCCCTGAGGCGGTGCATAAAGATCCGGTGGAGTACCTGGGATAGAAACCAGTTCTTCCTCTTTTTTTGTATCAATGGTAGGAAGGCTTCGCAGAAGGGCGATGGTATAAGGATGTCCCGGATTGTAGAAGATATCTCTTACGGAACCTCTTTCCACGATCTTTCCTGCATACATGACAGACACTTCATCCGCCAGATTTGCCACAACTCCTAGGTCATGGGTAATCAGGATAATGGCAGTCTTTGTCTCCTCTTTGATCTTTGCCATAAGCTGCATAATCTGGGCCTGGATGGTCACATCCAGGGCTGTGGTAGGCTCATCGGCAATAAGGAGCTGAGGATTGCAGGCCAGAGCCATAGCGATCATGGCTCTCTGCCGCATACCGCCGGAAAACTCATGAGGATACTGTTTTGCTCTTTCCTCAGGATTGGGGATCTGCACCAGTTTCAGCAGACGGATAGCTTCTTTCTCCGCGTCTGCTTTTGCGATCTTCTTTTTCTTTACCAGAGTCTCGGTAAGCTGTTTTCCGACCTTCATGGTAGGATTCATACAGGTCATAGGATCCTGGAAGATCATACTTACCAGCTGTCCTCTGATAGACTGCATTTCCTTTTCGCTGGCGGCTACGATATCCTTGCCGCAGAGATCAATGCTTCCTTCTTTGATACGGGCGGGCGGCATGGGGTTTAATTTCATGATCGTCTGGGCGGTAACACTTTTCCCACAGCCGGATTCTCCAACAATGGCCATTACCTCCCCTTTCTTAACCTCCAGGCTGACCCCGCGGACTGCGTGGACCTCTCCTGCATAAGTATCAAAGGAAACATGGAGGTTGTCTATCTTTAAGACATTATCATTTTCCATAGTTCTTTACCTCCTTAATTTCGGGTCGAATGCGTCCCGGAGCTGGTCTCCCAGCAGGTTAAAGGACAACATAGTTACACAGATGAACAGGGCTACCACTACCAACTGTGTAGGATACATCTGGAATACCTGAATGGCTGCATTGGCCATCATACCCCAGGAAGACTGAGGCGGTGCGATACCAAGTCCCAGCATAGACAGGAAAGCCTCTGTAAAAATAACATTTGGAATGTCCAGTGTGATATTGACAATGATGACACTCAACACATTTGGAACCAGATGCTTACCGATGATACGGGCGGGAGATGCACCCATGGATTTGGCTGCGATAACAAACTCCTGCTCCTTCAGGCTGACTACCTGGCCTCTTACCAGACGGGCCATACCGGTCCACCCGGTAAGTGAATAAGCTACAATGATAGTCCCCAACCCTCTGTCCATAACGGTCATCAGAAGGATAACGATGATCAGATAGGGAATACCGCTGATGATCTCCAGGATACGCATCATCACCGTATCTACTGCACCGCCGAAATATCCGGAAACACCGCCATAGATAACACCTACGAAACAATCGATCAGAGCCACGGCGATAGCGATGGTCAGAGAAATCCTGGCGCCATACCATACTCTGGCGAACACGTCGCGTCCAAGGCTGTCCGTTCCGAAAATATGCATCTGCCCTGTCACAGAATCCGGGGACATGATAGGTTTATTCTGAAACGCTACATTCTGCTGCTCATAGCCAAACGGACAGATCATGGGGAGAAAAATAGCCCCCAGAATGATCAGCGCCAGAATCGTCATACATACAATCGCTACTTTACTTTTTCTGATGCGGTTCCAGGCATCCTTCATAAAACTGATAGAAGGACGGGCAATGGCCTCCATGGAGGAAGCATCGGATCCGATCACCTCAAAGGCGTCCGCTCCGATTTTTCCGCTGACATCATAAGGAGTGTACTTTGGGGCCTGTACTGCTTGGGGTTGTTTCTTTTTTGCCATAGTGCTTTTCTACTCCTTTCTTCCTGTCAGTTTGA
This sequence comes from Candidatus Blautia stercorigallinarum, assembly GCA_019112785.1. Lineage (GTDB taxonomy): Bacteria > Bacillota > Clostridia > Lachnospirales > Lachnospiraceae > Blautia > Blautia stercorigallinarum. The sequence continues at coordinate 18,687 of DXIQ01000020.1, read as the reverse complement.
TACGGGGATCGATCAGGCCGTAGATAATATCTACCACCAGGTTGGCCAGGATCAGGAAGGTACCGTAGAATACAGTAGTTCCTGCGATCAGCGTATAATTATTAGTCTGTACACTGGTTACAAAGTATTTTCCAAGACCTGGAATCGCAAAAATATTTTCTACAACAAAGGCTCCCGTCAGGATCGCTGCCACCAAAGGTCCCATAACCGTGATGACCGGCATGATGGCATTACGGACAGCATGCCTCCAAATAATCTGTCTCTGGCTCAGTCCTTTTGCTTTTGCTGTCTTAATATAATCCTGGCTTAATACATCCAGCATACTGGTACGCATAAGACGGCTCACGGTAGCCATGGAACCGAAGGCCAGAGCAAAGGCGGGCAGAATCTTACTGTGCCAGTCTGTCCAGCCCACAATAGCGAATACCTGAGTTCCTGTAGCCTGACCCAGCTTCAGAGCCAGGAAGTACTGAAGGATGGCACCCATAATGAAGGAAGGTACGGACACACCTACCAATGCCAGGAACATAGCGCCGCTGTCCCAGGCTGTACCTCTTTTTACTGCTGCAACGATACCCAGCAGGATACCCATGATAAATGCAAAGAGCAGTGCCCGGATGCCCAGGTCAAAAGAAACCGGGAAAGCCTCCCGGATAATATCGGTAACTTCTCTTCCGTCAGGTATGGAAATACCAAAGTCCCCCTGGAGGGCATTGCCGATGTACATCAGCAGCTGCTGGAGTACAGGTTTATCCAGACCATACTTTGCTTTCAGAGCTTCCATAACCGTATCGGGGATATCTTTTCCGCCGGTAAAAGGATCTCCCGGAAGCAGCTGCATCAGCAGGAAGGTGACGCTGGTCAGGACCAGGATCGTAATAAAGGAATAGACGATTCTCTTTAAAATGTAGCGTATCTGATTCGCCAAGATAACAGCTCCTTTCTCTTGTGTTTTCTTTTTTTACTGTTTATGTAAATCGCAAAGATTCTTTGCGATTTACATAAACAGACAGGAGCCCTGCCGGGAACATCTCTATTCCCTGGCAACGGCTCCTATCCGCTAAATCACTTTATACCTTTGTCAGCCGTATAACTTTCTATTATTCTGCTGCATCTGTAAAGTCGAATTCCTGGAATCCTGTACGTGTCATGTTCTGAACTTTATCAGATACGGCGTAAGTAACACCGCTGAAGTACAGAGGATAAATCGCAGCGTCATCATAGGTTACGATCTTTTCTGCCTGAGCCAGCATATCCTGACGGGCAACTACATCGCTTTCCTTCAGAGCATTTGCAATAAGTTCATCATACTGGGCATTGGAATATTTACCGTAGTTATTTCCGTTTGTAGTAGTGAACATATCCAGGAAAGTCATCGGGTCATTGTAGTCTGGTGACCATCCTGCATAAACCATATCGAAGTCGCCGCTGTCCATGGAAGCCAGACGGGATTTGAATGGCTGAGGTGTGATCTCAACGTCGATACCCAGAACTTCTTTCCACTGTGCCTGATAGAACTCTGCAGTTCTCTGTGCCTGTGACTGGTCGTCGCAGAGGATCGACAGATTCAGATCTTCTGCAGAAAGTCCTGTCTCCTGAAGTCCCTGTTCGAAAGCTTTCTTAGCTTCTTCTGCATTGTAGGAAACCACATCGCCTACGGCGTCACGGTATTTCTCGCCGTTAGCTCCGGCGATCGTTGTAGGTACAAGACCTGTAGCCGGTACAGAACCGTCTTTCAGGATGTCGTTGCAAAGGCTCTCTGTATTGATTGCCATACCAAGACCGCGGCGGATATTGGCATTGTCAAGGCCCTTGTCTGTTTTCTGTGTATTGAACTGAATGTACCAGTTTCCGTTGTCTACATAGCTCTCTGTTTTGATGCCAAGTGTCTCAGCCTGTGCAGTCTGGTCTGCTGTGATGTTGATACAGTCAACCTGTCCGCCCTGGAAAGCGTTCATACGTGTGTTGGCATCGTTCATCATTGTGTAGCGGATAGTTCCTGCTGCACATCTGTCCGGATCATAGAAATCAGGATTCTGTGTCAGAGTGATATGATCGTTGTGTACCCACTCAGAGATTGTATAAGCACCGTTTGTCACAATCTTATCAGCGTCGTCTCCATATACATCTGCACCGATCTCCTCATATGCTTTCTGGTTCATTGGATAATAGGAAGCAAAGGAGAACAAATGCTCAGCGTATGGAATCGGGTTTTCAAAAGTCACTTCCAGAGTGTAATCGTCAATAGCTTTAACACCCAGTTCAGAAGGATCCATAGTTCCTTCATATACTTCATTGCCGTTTAACAGGTTATCGTAAACAATGAAGGCATAGGAAGAAGCTGCTTCCTTGCTGCAGATAGTCTGATAAGAGAACACGAAATCGTGTGCCGTCACAGGCTCGCCGTTTGTCCATTTTGCGTCCTGACGGAGCTTCATGGTGTATACACGGCCGTCTTCGCTGACCTGTGTATCCTCAGCCAGGTCGGCAACCGGTGTATCGTTGGCGTCTAGTTTATACAGACCTACCATAACCTCACGGAGAATATCTCCGGAAGCAACGTCTGTAGTCAGGATGCTGTTTAATTCAGGTGGTTCTGCACGAAGATCCACTACATAAGTATCCTCCTCGGCGGTTCCCGGGAAAGCTGTGGACGCTGTGTCACTACTTTCAGAAGCGCCGTCACTTGCCGCACTGGAATCTGTACCGGAAGCACTGCCGGAATCAGAGCTTCCACATGCACCCAGTGACAGGACCATGGCGCTGGCTAAAGCCATTGCTAAGATTTTCTTCATTTTCATCTTAGATTCCTCCCTTTCTGATGTCTCAGTCTTAGTTGCAGAAATATTCTTTTCCACTTTACTATAGAAAACCATACCATATAAGTCTACTATAGCGATTGAGCAATCCTCTTTATTATAATAGAATCTGCATTTTTGTCAACCGTTTATGACAAAATTGTGTATTTTGTGTGTTTTTACCAAAGACAAATATCTTTTCTTGGCAGTATAATTTATACTTCGTTTTCCAGATTTTCCACAATCTTTCTGATGGTTCCGTCTGCAAAGGGGGAATCGATCCCGGCCTCTTTCAGGAGCTCTGTATGAAACTTTGAAGCGGACATCCTGCATAATTTCAGGTAGCTCTTCCAGGCAGCCGGATAGTCTTTGTCCATCCATGCCTTATATTCAAAGGCACAGAGCTGAGCAATCACATAATCGATATAGTACAGGGGGAAGCTGTAAATATGATGCTGTTTCTGCCAGAAAGCTCCTTTTTCAAAAAATGGCAGGCCAGCATAGTCCATATGCGGTTTATATACCTTTTCCAGCTTTTTCCATACTTCTTTGCGCTCCTGGGGGCTCATTTCCGGGTGATCGTAAACTTCATGCTGGAATTCATCCACCATACAGCCGTAAGGAACAAACATCACCGCTTCTTCCAGATGCATACTGGTGTAATCCTTTGTGGTATCCTTATCAAAAAACAGATGATACCAGGGCTCTGTAAAGAATTCCATGGACATAGAATGGATCTCTGCGGTTTCCATTCCGATATCCGCATGTTCCCGGATAGGGTCTGCCGCCGCAAGATATCCCTGAAAAGCATGGCCGCACTCATGGGTCATCACATCCACGTCTCCGCTGGTTCCGTTAAAGTTTGCGAAGATAAAAGGCGCTTTATAATCCGGCAGGTATGTCATATACCCTCCCACTGCCTTTGTCTTTCTTCCAAAAACATCCAGAAGCTCATTCTCCATCATAAAATCAAAGAATTCCTTTGTATCCGGGGACAGCTCTTCATACATCTGCTGTCCTGCAGCCAGGATCTCTTCAGGAGTTCCCTTGGGGCTTGGACTGCCATTTGGACCGTATACCTGCTCATCTGAGTAAGTCATATGTTCCATTCCAAGACGTTTCCTTCTTTTTTCGTAAAGACTTTCTGCAAAGGGAACGAATACTTCTTTCACCTGGCGGCGGAGGTTCTCTACCGCTTCTCTTCCATAACAATTTCTCTGCATGCGAAGGTATCCAAGAGGTGTATAAGTCTCAAATCCCAGCTTCTTTGCCTGCAAAGTCCGGTTCTTCACCAGCTTATCATAAAGTTCATCCAGCTTATCCTCGATACTGAGAAAAAATGCATTCTGCTTTTCGCAGGCTTTTCTCCTGATCTTTGGATCTTTGCTCTTTAAATAGGGCGTCAGAAGAGACAGATTCAGTGTTTCCCCTTCCCAGTCGATCTTGGCTCCGGCCAAAAGCTTTTCATATTCTGTCACCAGAGCATTCTCTTCCTGCATGAGAGGAATGACCTCATCGGATACAGATTTCATGGCGATCTCGATATTCTTAAAGGCCACCGGACCGATCTTCTCTTCCAGCGTCTTCCGGTAAGGAGAGGCGAAAAGTTCTTTCTGATAAGCCACGCAAAGATTGGAGTAGGCCGGAGTTTCCCGGTCATAGTAATCCTGCTCTTCCTGATAGAATTTATCTGTAGTATCTATCGAATGACGGATAGAGCAGAGGGTAGCCTGGGTAGTCACCCGATCTGTCAAAACATAATACTTTTTGTGGATCTCAAACTGCTCCTCTCCGCTTTTCGCCTCCTTCAGGGCTTTGATCAATCCTGTAAGCTCCTCCCTGGCTTTTTCAAAATCAATTCTCTCATAAGGCATATCCTTAAATTTCATAAGTTCCAACTTCCTTTCTGTCTCTTCTGTAGTTTTTGCCGCTTCCGGGAACTTTCCCCGCCTGCTGCTTTCCGGCCCCGGTACTTCATCCTTAATAAAGATTTTTCACTTTAAATTCCCGCTCAGCTTCTCTTCTCTGATCTTTCTTGGCAATATCCTGACGCTTATCATAAAGTTTCTTACCTTTTGCAACGCCAATCTCTACCTTCACCAAACTGCCCTTAAAATAAACCTTTAAGGGAACCAGAGTATACCCTTTTTCCCGGATCTTTCCTTCAATTTTCCGTATCTCATAGGAATGGAGCAGGAGTTTGCGCACCCGCAAAGGATCCTTATTAAATATATTTCCCTTTTCATAGGGGCTGATATGCATGCCCCATACAAAAACTTCTCCTTTGTCGATCTGGACAAAAGATTCTTTAATGCTGCACCTTCCCATGCGCAGAGATTTTACCTCCGTTCCCACCAGCTCGATCCCTGCCTCATAGGTATCCTCTATAAAATAATCGTGATAAGCCTTTTTATTATTGGCGATCAGACGAATCCCTGATTCTTTAGCCATGTTCTAATCCTCCTTATTCTGCCAGAACAAAATCTACGGACCGCTCTCTGGGATCCGCTTCCGATACCCGGACGGTCACTGTCTGCCCCATAGCAAAACTTCTTTTATTTTTCTCTCCTGTCAGGGTGTACCGGGCAGGATCATAAATATAATAGTCGTCCGTAAGAGCGTTCACATGGACCAGGCCCTCCACCGTATTGGGAAGCTCCACATAGAAGCCCCAGTCTGTCACTCCGGAGATCACTCCTTCAAAAACTTCACCGATATGATTCTCCATATATTCCGCCTTCTTCATCTTCACAGTCTCCCGCTCCGCTTCCTGGGCTCTCCGTTCCATGGTGCTGGACTGAAGGGCTACCTGATCCAGGATCTCCTCGTAGTGGCGGATCTTGGCCTCTGTCATCTTTCCCCGTAGATTTTCCTTAATGATCCTGTGGATCTGAAGATCCGGATACCGTCGGATAGGAGAGGTAAAGTGACAGTAATATCTGGCTGCCAGGCCGAAATGTCCGGTACACTGGGTGGTATATTTTGCCTGCTTCATAGAACGGAGTATAAGCCGGGAGAAAAAAGGTTCAGACTGGGTGCCCTCCAGTTCTTTTAAGATCTTCTGGATTTCTTTTGGCTGTATCTCTTCTTTGCTTTTCTTTACCTTCACGCCTGCCCTGTGCACCATCTCCAGCACTGGTTCCATTTTTTCCATATCCGGATTTTCATGAGTCCGGTATACAAAGGGGAGTCCCGCCTGGGCATATTCCTGAGCCACAGTCTCATTTGCCGCCAGCATGAAATCTTCAATGATCCTGGTTGCCACATTCTGTTCATAGGGATAGATACGTACCGGTTTTCCATCTTCGTCCAGCTCTACCTTGGTCTCCGGAAAGTCAAAATCAATGGCTCCCCGTTTTTTTCTCCGTTTTCTCAAAAGAGCAGATAATTCCTCCATCTGAAAAAACATAGGCACCAGCTCCTGATACCGTCTGGTCACTTCCGGATCTTCTTTCTTCAGGATCTTCTTAACGTCTGTATAGGTCATTCTTTCGTTTACATGGATCACTGTCTCCGCAATACCGTGGGATACCACTCTTCCTTTCTCATCAATATCCATAAGACAGCTGAGTGCCAGGCGGTCTTCCCCGGCATTTAAAGAACAGATCCCGTTGGAAAGTTTCTTCGGCAGCATGGGGATCACCCGGTCTACCAGATAAACGCTGGTCCCTCTCTTCAGAGCTTCCCTGTCCAGAGCACTGCTGTACTGGACGTAATTACTCACATCTGCGATATGGACGCCCAGATGGAACAGATTACCTTCCTTTGTAAGAGACACTGCATCATCCAGGTCTTTGGCGTCCTCTCCATCGATGGTGACCATAGTCACATCCCGCAGGTCCAGACGTCCGTAAAAATCTCCTTCATTAAGGGTTTCCCGTATTTTCTCCGCCTGGTTTAATACCCTTTCCGGAAATTCCATGGGGAGTCCGCAGCTTCTGGCCACACTGAGCACATCAATTCCCTTTTCTCCGGGACTTCCCAGCACTTCAACGATCTTTCCCTCCGGGGATCTTTTGCTGGTGCCATAGTCCCGGATCCTGACCACTACTTTATCCTGGTCTCTGGCTCCCAGGAAATTTTCCTTCTGTATAAAAATATCTCTCAGAAATCTCTGATTATCCGGTACTACAAAGCCAAAACCGGAAGATTCCTGAAAGGTGCCTACGATCTCTTCCATCCCTCTTTCCAGGATCTTTACTACCCGGCCTTCTCTTCTTTTTCCAGGCCGCTCGTCTTTTTTCAGAAGGATCTGGACCTGATCCCCGTGAAAGGCTCCTCCGGTCTCCTCCTCAGGGATATAAACATCTTCCCCATCTTCTTCAGACAGTTCCACAAAGCCAAATCCTCTTGGATGTCCGATAAAAGTTCCTGTAAGATACCGGTCTTTTTTCTTCCGGTTTTTTTCTTCTTTCTTGCCTTTTTTTTCTTTTTTATCCTCCTGCTTCTGTCTGTCCTTTCTTCCTTTTTCACGATCTTTTGAGGAGGTCCTTACCGCCTCATATCTGCCTCTTTTGTTGATGGTGATCTTCCCTTCTTCCAGGAGCATGTCCAGGACCTTATGAAGTTCCTCTCTTTTTCCCGCAGGCACCTGGAGCAGGATCGCCAGCTCTTTTGCCCGCATAGGCTGATATTCCTTACAGCAGATCAGATCGTATACGATTTTTTTTCTTTTTTTAGTCTGTTGATTTTTCTTCAAATTTGCCTCCACATAGAAAAGGCTGCCCCACTAAACCTCTCCCGTTTAATGCAGCAGCCTCATGCTTAAAAATTCAGATTTAATACTAAAGCCAGCACGAAAAATAAAACTCCCATGATCCGTGTAGCCTTCACCAAAGCACCTTCCATGGAGCGGCCTTTATTTCTTCCCCAGTAGGTATCGGCCATTCCGGCGATGCTTCCAAGTCCCTGAGATTTTCCTTCCTGCATCAGAATGATCACAGTCAGTCCTATACAATCAATAACGAAAAGGATCGTCAAAACAATTCTCAATATCTCCACTGTAACACCTCCTACCTGTTAAACACAACAAGTTTAACACAAGGCAGATAGGATTTCAACCGTTTTTCTCATGTTTTTTCCGGCTGTCCGGCGGCCGCATCGATTGATGACAACGCAGCAGATGAAAAATCAGGCAATTGATATGGCCGGTCATTTATTATTCACTGTACCAGGTACAGTGCGTGGCTGCCCAGCCGGTCTTCAATAGCCAGGAGCCGGTTATATTTGGCTGTCCGCTCTCCTCTGCAGGGAGCCCCGGTCTTGATCTGTCCTGCTCCTACAGCCACTGCCAGATCTGCGATAAAAGTGTCTTCACTCTCTCCCGAACGGTGGGAGATCACGGCATGCCACCCGGCCTTCTGGGTCATACGCACAGCCGCTATGGCCTCTGTAAGGGTTCCGATCTGGTTCACCTTGATCAGAACCGCGTTTCCCGCCTTTTCACAGATACCTCTGCGGACCCGCTTTACATTGGTCACAAAAAGATCGTCTCCCACAAGCTGTACTCTTCCCCCCAGCTTCTCGGTCATCAGTTTCCATCCGCTCCAGTCATCCTCCCAGAGACCGTCTTCTATAGAAATGAGAGGATATTCTCCCGCAAGCTTTTCATAGTACTCTACCATTTCTTCTGCTGTCCGGATCACTTTTTCCCCTTTCATGGAGGACTCTCCCGGGAAATAGTAGGCGTTTTCCTTTTCCAGATAGAGCTCGCTGGCTGCCGCATCCATGGCAAAGGAAATCTCTTTCCCCGGTTCGTAGCCTGCCTCCCGGACTGCCAGACTCATAAGTTCAAATATTTCTCTGGCATCTTTTACATCCGGAGCAAATCCGCCCTCGTCCCCTACCCCGGTGGACAGGTTCCTGTTTTTCAGGATCTCCTTTAATTTCTGGTAAGTCTCTCCGCACATACGCAGTCCTTCTTTAAAACAGCAGGCTCCTGCGGGCATGATCATAAATTCCTGAAAATCCACTGTGTTATCCGCATGCTTTCCTCCATTTAAAATGTTCATCATGGGCACAGGCATACGGTCTGTGATACAGCCGCCCAGATACTGATACAGAGGCAGCCGGAGGGCTTTTGCCGCCGCATCCGCTACAGCCAGGGATACCCCCAGAGTAGCGTTGGCCCCCAGATGTTCTTTATTCTCTGTCCCGTCTGCTTCCAGGATCAGCTGATCGATCTGGCTCTGATCCAGGGCATTCTCTCCCAGAACCGCATCTGCCAGCTTGGCGTTTACATTGTTCACCGCTTTCTGCACGCCCAGTCCCTGGTATCGTTTCTCCCGGTCCCGGAGCTCCAGAGCTTCAAACTTCCCGGTTGAGGCGCCGGAAGGCACGATGGCTCTTCCGGTATATCCGTCTCTTCCCACAACGCCTTCCCCTACAGTCACTTCCACTTCTACCGTAGGATTTCCTCTTGAATCCAGCACTTCTCTTGCGTATACTTTCCTGATGGGTAAATATCTTTCCATGGCAATACCTCCTGATTATTTTCTGTCTACACTCTTCGTATCTTTTCTGTATTCTGTTTTCCGGGGTATTTTTTACTCTTTTTCTCTTTCTGTATGGAACTTCTTCTCTATAGTGTTTATAAACTTTAGCCTATGGTCTTTTTGCTCTGTCTCATACTTTCTCTTATCCCATGGATAATATTCCCCGGATCTTACTTCTCAAACCAGGTATTTTTCTGGAAACAGATTTTTCCTGTGGGTATTCAGTTCTTTTATGTATGTGGTTCTGGAATATTGGCCGAATGGCCGGATCTGAAAATTAATGATTGAACTGTGATTACATCATAGCATTTGGTCTCCGGAAAAACAATACCGGAATACTTTACAAAATCCGCAGGCCTGAAACCTGCGGATTTTAGTAAGTTTTAAATTTTTTATTTTTTGATCAGCAGAGATTTTCCTGTCATTTCTGCCGGCTGTTCCATACCCATCAGCTCGATGAGGGTCGGCGCGATATCTGCCAGGCAGCCGCCTTCTCTCAGTGTATAAGAAGGATCTGCATTTACCAGGATAAAAGGTACCGGATTCGTTGTATGAGCAGTGAAAGGTGCTCCTGTCTCATAGTCTACCAGCTGCTCAGCATTTCCGTGGTCTGCGCAGATAAACATCTGGCCGTCAACTTCCTTGATAGCCTCTACTGCTCTTCCCACGCACTCATCTACAGTCTCGATAGCTTTGATGGCTGCAGATTCTACTCCGGTGTGCCCTACCATATCCGGATTTGCGAAGTTAATGATGATCACATCATATTTTCCGGATTTGATGGCTTCTACCAGTTTGTCGCATACTTCGTAAGCGCTCATTTCAGGCTTCAGGTCGTAAGTGGCAACTTTAGGAGATTTTACCAGGATCCTGTCTTCTCCTTCATTTGGCTCTTCTACGCCGCCGTTAAAGAAGAAAGTTACATGAGCATATTTCTCTGTCTCAGCGATACGGGCCTGTTTCAGACCATTAGCTGCAAGAAATTCTCCGAAAGTATTTTTAATAGATACTTTGTGGAATGCCACTTCTGTATTTGGGATAGTAGGATCATATTCGGTAAAGCATACATAGGTAAGATCCAGTCTCTTCTCTCTTGCAAATCCGTCAAATTCATCTGCGCAGAACGCTCTGGTGATCTCTCTGGCTCTGTCAGGACGGAAGTTAAAGAAGATCACGGAATCTTTATCCTGAATGGTTCCTACCGGTTTTCCATCTTTTACGATCACTGTAGGAACGACAAATTCATCTGTCTTTCCTTCTTCATAAGAAGCTTTTACAGCGCATACCGGGCACTCTGCCTGAATGCCTTCACCTTTTGTCAGAGCTTTATACGCCAGCTCCACACGGTCCCAGCGGTTATCCCTGTCCATAGCATAGTAACGTCCCATTACAGAAGCAACCTGTCCTACGCCCAGTTCTTTCATCTTGTCATTCAGTTCCTGGATATAGCCTTTGCCTCCTGTAGTAGGCGTATCTCTTCCGTCCAGGAAACAGTGAACGAATACTTTTTCCAGTCCTTCTCTCTTAGCCAGTTCCAGCAGTCCGAAAAGATGTGTAATGTGGCTGTGAACACCGCCGTCAGAAAGGAGTCCGAAAAGATGAAGGGCTGCATTGTTTTCCTTTGCGTTATGAACCGCCTTTAAAAGTGCCTCATTCTTAAAGAAATCTCCGTCCTGAATCTCTTTGGTGATCCTTGTAAGCTCCTGATATACGATACGGCCGGCGCCCATATTCAGATGTCCTACCTCAGAGTTTCCCATCTGTCCCTCAGGAAGACCAACAGCCATGCCGCTGGCATTTCCTTTTACGAATGGGCACTGAGACATCAGCTGATCCATGATCGGTGTCTTACCTTCGCATACGGCATTGGCCTCACACTTATCATTCAGACCATATCCATCAAGAATCATTAATACGGTTGGTTTTTTACTCATGACGATTTCTCCTTTATCTCAAATTTCTTTTTTCCTTATGTCCGTTTCTTATTTTAACAGAATTACAGGATTTTTCAATGGATTTATAATACCTTAGAAAGAAATTCCCGCAGCCTCTGATTTTTCGGACAGGCAAAAAATTCTTTTGGCGGAGCATCCTCCTGGATATTCCCGCCGTCAATAAAGAGTACTCTGCTGGCTACCTCTCTGGCAAATCCCATCTCATGGGTCACCACTACCATGGTCATACCGGTCCTGGCCAGCTCTTTCATGATCTCCAGCACCTCTCCTACCATCTCCGGATCCAGTGCAGAAGTTGGTTCGTCGAAAAGCATCACATCCGGATTCATAGCCAGAGCCCGGGCAATGGCGATCCTCTGCTTCTGTCCTCCAGAAAGACTGCCTGGGTAGGCATCTGCCTTGTCCGGAAGGCCGACTCTCGCAAGAAGCTCTTCTGCCTTTTTAGAAGCTTCCTCCGGTGTCATAAGCTTCAGGGTCACAGGGGCCAGCATGATGTTTTCCTTCACTGTCTTATGAGGAAACAGATTAAACTGCTGAAATACCATTCCGATCTTCTGCCGGTGGCGGTTAATATCCACCTTGGGATCTGTAATATCCACATTTTCAAATAAGATCCTTCCTCCTGTAGGGACCTCCAGAAGGTTCAGAGAACGGAGAAAAGTGGATTTTCCGGAACCGGACGGGCCGATGATAGCCACTACCTCGCCTTTATGTATTTCTGTGCTGATCCCGTCCAGGACCTTATTCTCTCCGAAATATTTCTGGAGATTTTCTACTTTTATCAATACTTCGCCCTTAGTGGTCACTTCTGCGCAGCCTCCTTTCTACCTTGCCCATGAAATAGGTCAGCAGCATGACCAGTACCAGATAAAAGACTGCCGCTGAGATCAGGGGTACGAAAGCGCTGTAAGTACGGCTCTGTACCAGTGTGGCCGCCTTTGTGATATCTACCGTGCCGATATATCCGATAATGGCAGTTTCCTTTAAAAGCACGATCATCTCGTTGATCAGAGCCGGAAGGACATTTTTAAATGCCTGGGGCATGATGATCAGTTTCATAGTCTGACCGGAACTTAATCCCAGACTTCTGCCTGCCTCCATCTGACCTTTATCAATGGACATGATACCGGAACGGACGATCTCCGCCACATAAGCTCCGGAATTGATACCAAAGGCAATGCCTCCGATGATAATGTTGTTCAAAGGTATGCTGGCAAACACCACGGAATAAAAGATCAGAATCTGTATCATAGAAGGTGTTCCACGGATAACTGTCAGATATACCACACATACTGCATTTAACAGCTTCAGCTTGCCGGTCTGTTCATGAGTGGAACGGATCAACGCCACCAGAAAGCCCAGGATCACACCGATACACAAGGCCAGAAGGGTTACCAGGATCGTAGTCTTCAGGCCGTTAAGCCACCAGTCCGAGGCTCCGTTGTCCACAAAATACCGCTGAAACTCATGTTGGAAATTTTCCCACATAGCTCAATTCCTCCTTGCTTATCCCGGTATTATTTTTTAACGATCACTACCTGAGTAGCTTCTGCATAAGTATCTGTAAAGTCCACGCTTTCTTCTCTTTCCGGTGTCACTGTCATACCTGCCGCGCCAAAGTCTGCCTTTCCGGTATCTACAGATGTGAGGATCGCTTCAAAGGCCATATCCTCGATCTTCAGCTCATAGCCTAATTTGTCACAGATGGCCTGGGCGATATCTGCATCAATTCCCACGACCTCATCTCCTTCTTTATACTCCCAGGGCTCAAACTCTGCATTGGTAGCCATGGTCAGTACCCCGTTAGAACGGTCCACATCTGCCGGAGACTCATAGGGGTGCTCCCCGATCTCGTCGCCGATGTAATTGTTCTGGATTTCCTCTAAGGTTCCCTCTTCTTTAAGTTCGGCAAGGGCGCTGTTAAAAGCATCTCTCAGCGCTGTATTGCCTTTCTTCATGCAGATCGCATATTCCTCTTTATCAAAAATACCATCAACGATCTTCAGATCATCATTGGCTTCTACAAATTTTTCTGCAGGCAGAGAGTCAATAACCACACAGTCTACTTTACCGTTTTTCAGAGCCACGATAGCATCCGCTCCCTTATTAAAACGGTTTACCTGGGAATCATCCTTAACCGCATCTGTGGCCTGAGAATCTCCTGTAGTACCGATCTGCACGCCGATCTTCAGATCCGCCAGATCATCTACAGACTGGATCTCCACTGGTTCAGAAGAAGCCTGGCTACCTCCTGAACAGCCAGCTGCTGTCAGTACTGCTGCAGATACTAAGAATACCGCTAAAACTTTTTTCTTCATCTTTTTCCTCTCCTTTTTATATTTATGCATTATTATTTTTCATTTTCTATACATCTTGGAAACAGTAATGCATATTTATTCAATTTCAATGGATTATAACAGCTTTCCGCCAAAATATCAATACACAACCACAGGTGTATTGACTTCGATATTTTCATAAATAGTCCTGGCATTATCCAGAGGAGTATTGATGCATCCGTGAGATCCGTTATAAAGATAAATATCTCCCCCGAAGCTGGTCCTGCTGGTAAGGTCGTGAATACCTACGCCTCCGTTAAAAGGCATCCAGTAGTTTACCGGGGTTTCGTATTCAATAGATCCATCAGGATTTCTTCCCACAAGGGTAGAAGGGCTTGCCTTATCCTTCAGTCTCCATACTCCGCCTGAAGGTGTTCCGTTTCCATTGTTGGGATTTCCTGTTACCACAGGAGTATCTACCAGCAGAGTTCCGTTTTTATAAAACCACATTCTCTGTTCGCTGATGGAAATCTCCACATAAGTGCCGTCAATATCATTGCCCCCGTGTTTTTCTCCGGAATAGAGCCAGGTTGGTTCTACCGGTCCGCTCTGTCCTGCATTGAGCATATTTACCAGCGATTCTGTAGTCTTATCCTGCCACAGTCTCCAGCCATAATCTCCCTGGGTAAGGTGCACGGTAGCCCCCTCTGAAGTAACAAAATCCCTGGGCTGGCCGATAGTATTATATTTTTCTGACCAGGCGATCACTGTCTGCTTTACCGTCTCTGTATCAAAATAGTAATTTCCGTCGTCTCCCTTTTTCAGCCAGGATTTTAGCTGATCTCTGGTGACAGTTTCTGTTCCTGTCCCGAAATCCAGACTGGCCTGAAGACTTGTAAATTTATTCAGCTGTTCTGCATCTTTTTTCAGGCTTTCATCATCCTGACGGACTGCCGGCTGTACATAACAGCCTGCATCTTCCAGGGAAAGTTCTGTCTGCCGCTGATCCACTGCCCCTTTAACAGCAGCCAGAGTCTTCTCTTTATCCAGCGTAGTTCCCTCTACCTCCGGAATGATCTCATAAGAAGTTCCGTTGTCTTCTACTTTCGCGTCCTGTACAGGAGTCATATTGGCATCCTGCATACAGGCCAGAGCTGACACCGCCTGATTCAGACTTTCCTCATTATAAGAACTGTCTGCATTTACCGTATAATTTTTATTTCCGAAAATCTGTATTGGCCAGAGCCAGGAATTCTGCTGTTTTTTTACCTCCTGAGCTTCGTTATCGTCCTGATAAGAAAGCTGTATGGTCTTTCCGTCTATGCTTTCTGTCTGGTCTCCTCTTTCTCTGATCGTCAGAGAATAGGTCTCTGCACTGTTCTTCAGCAGCTCTCTTACATAGGCAGTATCTTTTCCGCCGCAGTCCACACCATTAATAGAGGTTCCGGGATAAAATTTATCCTGATAGTAGAATCCGATGCCTGCGTAACCGGCGAGGATCACAGCCGCTCCTGCACCCAGGACTACTCCCAGGATTTTTTTCGATTTTTTATTTTTCTTTTTCTTACGGTTTCCCTTTTTCCGCTTTTCATCTGCTTTTTTCAGTTCCTTAAATTTCTCTTTTTTGTGATCTTTCATATTTCTAACAAACTTCCTTATTATTTATTATCGCAGGTTATACCTGAAGGTTATCTTTTTCACAGGTCATTCTACTCCAAAACCCTTAAAATTAAAAGGCTTTTCTTCCTTTCTGTTGAATTCCACCAATTTTTCTACTATTATTAGAAAAGATATGATCAATTTTAAGGGAGTTTATTTATATGATAGAGGAAAATTCTTTACTTGATATGACCGACTGCCGGCTCTGTCCCAGGAACTGTAGAGTAAACCGCAAGGAAAGAACCGGATTCTGCGGAGAAAAGGATGGGATACGATGTGCCCGCGCTGCTCTCCACCACTGGGAGGAGCCATGTATCAGCGGCACCAGAGGAAGCGGAGCTGTATTCTTTTCCGGCTGCTCTCTGAAATGCTGTTACTGTCAGAATTACCAGATCAGCCAGGAAGGACTGGGTAAAGAGATTTCTCCGGAAAAGCTGGCCCGGATCTTTCTGGATCTCCAGGAACAGGGAGCCCATAATATCAATCTGGTAACCGGGACCCACTTTCTTCCGGGGATCCTTACAGCTCTGGACCTTGCCCGGCCAAAACTTTCGATCCCCGTTGTCTATAACTGCGGGGGATATGAGAAACCGGAAGTGATCCGGCTTTTAGACGGTTATGTGGATATTTATCTTCCGGATCTGAAATACTTTGATCCGGAGCTTTCCGCCAGATATTCCGGAGCCAGAGATTATTTTGCTCAGGCCTCCCAGGCTGTCTCAGCTATGATCTCCCAGACCGGAAGCCCTGTTTTTGATGAAGACGGGATCATGCAGAAAGGGGTTATCATCCGCCATATGGTCCTGCCCGGCTCCAGAAAGGATTCTATCTCTATCCTGCACTGGATACGGGAGCATCTGCCGGAAGAGGGCTTTCTCCTCAGCCTTCTCAGCCAGTACACCCCTTTTTATAAAAGCTGTGAATACCCTCAGATCAACCGGCGCCTGACCACCTACGAATATGACAAGGTACTGGAAGAAGCGATTTCTCTTGGCCTTACCAAAGGCTTTATGCAGGAAAAAAGCAGCGCCAAAGAGGAATATACCCCTCCCTTTGATCTGGAAGGACTGTAAAAAAGAACAGCCCCTGAAGTTTTCGGAGAAATCTTTTGATTTTTCCAGCTTCAGAGGCCGTTCTTTTTTCAATCACTTTTATTTATTGTAGTTTACAATGGAACCGAAATCTGGTTTCAGAGCAGCTCCGCCTACCAGTCCGCCGTCGATGTCCGGCTGAACAAATAAATCAGGAGCTGTCTTGGCATTTACAGATCCGCCGTACTGGATACGGATAGCATCTGCTGTAGCCTGATCATATACTTCTGCGATACACTCGCGGATAGCCTTGCATACTTCCTGAGCCTGCTCAGTTGTAGCTGTCTTACCTGTACCGATAGCCCAGATAGGCTCGTAAGCGATGACAGCTTCCTTTGCCTGATCTGCTGTGATACCCTGGAATCCAACTTTTACTTGCTGACGGATAAAGTCCATAGTCACGCCCTGTTCTCTCTGCTCCAGTGTCTCACCGCAGCACATGATAGGTGTTAAACCATGCTCAAATGCCTTCAGCATTTTCTTATTGATGTCTTCGTTTGTCTCTCCGAAATACTCTCTTCTCTCGGAATGACCCAGGATCACATATTTTACTCCGGCGTCTACCAGCATGTTTGGAGAAATCTCTCCTGTGTAAGCGCCTTTTTCTTCAAAATACATATTTTCAGCGCCTACCTGGATATTGGTTCCTTTTACAGCTTCCACTACAGGAACGATGTCAATCGCCGGTACGCAGAAAACAACGTCTACATCATCATTTGCAACCAATGGTTTTAAAGTATTTACTAATTCCACTGCCTCACTGGGAGTCATGTTCATCTTCCAGTTTCCGGCAATAATTTTTTTCCTTGCCATGGGAATTACCTTCTTTCCTTATTTATCGTTTGCAGCTGCTACGCCAGGAAGTTCTTTACCTTCCAGGAATTCCAGGGAAGCTCCGCCGCCGGTGGAGATGTGGGTCATCTTGTCGCCGTAGCCTAAGATGTTTACTGCTGCTGCAGAATCACCGCCGCCGATGATAGTGGTAGCATCTGATTCAGCCAGAGCTTTGGCAACAGCTTCTGTACCATGTGCGAAATTCGGCATTTCAAAGCAGCCCATCGGTCCGTTCCATACAACGGTCTTAGCGTCTTTTACAGCGTCGCAGAACAGTTTTTCTGTCTCTGGTCCGATATCCATTCCTTCCCAGCCGTCAGGGATCTGTCCGGTAGGTACGATCTGGATATTACAGTCATTAGAGAATGCGTCACCGATCCTGTTATCCACAGGAAGAAGAAGCTTCACGCCTTTTTCTGCTGCTTTTTTCTTCATATCAAGAGCATACTGCAGATAGTCGTCTTCGCAAAGGGAAACACCGATCTTTCCGCCTTCAGCTTTGGAGAATGTGTAAGCCATTCCGCCGCCGATGATCAGTGTGTCTACTTTATCCAGCAGGTTGTTGATAACAGAAATCTTGCTGGAAACTTTTGCTCCGCCAAGGATAGCTACGAAAGGTCTCTTTGGATTATTTACAGCATTTCCCAGGAAATCGATCTCTTTCTGCATCAGATATCCTACTACAGCGGTATCAACATATTTGGTAACACCAACGTTGGAGCAATGAGCTCTGTGGGCAGTACCGAAAGCATCATTTACAAATACGTCGCACAGGGAAGCCAGTTCTTTGGAGAACTCATCTCCGTTCTTTGTCTCTTCTGCACGGTAACGGGTGTTCTCCAGTAAGATCACATCTCCGTCTTTCATAGCCGCTACAGCAGCTTTTGCGTTTGGTCCCACAACTTCAGGATCTGCGGCAAATTTTACTTCCTGTCCCAGAAGCTCTGTCAGACGTTTTGCAACAGGAGCCAGAGATAATTCCGGTTTTGGCTCTCCCTTTGGTTTTCCAAGATGAGAACAGAGGATCACCTTTCCTCCGTCAGCGATCAGTTTTTTAATAGTTGGAAGGGCCGCTACCAGACGGTTTTCATCTGTGATCTTTCCATCCTGCAGAGGTACGTTAAAATCACAGCGCACCAGTACTCTTTTTCCCTTTACGTTAATATCATCGATTGATTTTTTATTGAGCATTGGAAATGCCTCCTTTTTCTGATTTCTGGCGCTGTCACATTAGTCAAAATCAAGAATATTTATACATTTTATTGCTCAGTCTGCGCTGCTTTGAGCCTATGGTCTCAAAGCTATGCTCGACAAATTCGCATAAAATGTATAAATATTCCTGAAATGTGACTATTGTGACAGTGTCTTTCCTTCATACAGCCGAAAAGGGCCCGGTCCATACCATAATAGACCGGACCCTCAATGAGCCTTATAATACTTTCAGGATTATATTATTTGTTTAATAATTTACCGAAGTATTTGATTGTTCTAACCATCTGGCTTGTGTAGGAGTTCTCGTTGTCATACCATGATACAACCTGAACTTCTGTTGTTCCGTTGTCCAGAGGCAGAACCATTGT
>DXIQ01000019.1 GCA_019112785.1 Candidatus Blautia stercorigallinarum | reverse complement strand
CGAGGTATGAGACAGTGGAAGAAATCAGATATATTGAGATTGTGGCCCAGTACCAGGATATGGTTTACCGGATCGCTTTCCATGACTGCAGGAACAGTCATGACGCAGAAGATGTTATGCAGACAGTTTTTATGAAGCTTTACCAGAAGAATCCGGAATTTAACAATGAAGAACATTTAAAGCACTGGCTGATCCGCGTCACCATGAATGAGTGTAAGAGGCTGATCGCTTCTCCCTGGGAAAAGCGAATGGAGTTTTTTCCGGAGGAAGAAAGGAAAGAACATGGTCGGCGGGATGATACAGAGGGCTATGAAAAAATGAGAGAAAGGGAGCTTCTGGAGCAGGTTTTCCGGCTGCCCAGAAAATATCGGGTACCGATTTATCTTTACTATTATGAGGAATATTCTGTGGCCGATATCGGGGATGTGCTGGGAAAAAATCCTTCCAGCGGATCTTTAAGGGAGGTTTACGCAGTGAAAAAACCAAAGAAATATCCAAGATTCAAGAGGAAAGCATTTGCTGCCACGGCGGCTTCTGTGGTACTGATCTGTTCTCTGTCTGTGGGAGTTCTGGCAGCTTCTGATGCGGATATACGGCAGGCGGCAGGAGAGGCTGTCCAGCAGATCGCTATGGTATTTAAAAATGTGACTGTGGATCAGGAGGCATCCACTCCTTATGAGACAGTGCTTCATGCTGAGGACGGGACACAGATCACCGTAGTCCATGAATACGGTGAAAAGGGAGAATATTATGTGACCCTGGTCTACCATGAGGATATAAAACGACTGGGGCTGACCATAGGGGATAAGGAAATTGACATTACAGATCAACTTAGAGAAAAAGGGAGTTTATACCCGGGATTATACCTTTGAAGGAGAAGAAAGAAGGCTGACTGTTACCGGCACTCCGGAGGATCCTAAATTAGAAACCGAGATATTGATAAAATGAGAAAGACGGGTGTAAAGAAGACTCTCCCGGGGAATACTGTTTTGACAGAGAGCATCAGGCTATGCAGACAATTTGCCTGCCATGGCAGACGCTCTGATAAAAACAGGAAAGAGGGATTATAATGGACGCACAGACCAGAGGGCTTTTGAGAGAATGCAGCCTGGGCTGCAAAATGGCTATTAACAGCTTTGATCAGATGAGAGATTATGTGAAGAACGAAGAACTGAAGGAACTGATGGATACTTATGACAAGAAGCACAAAGCTTATGAAGAAAAGGCAGTGAAAATGCTTATGGAAGACGGCAGCAAGGAAAAAGAGCCGGGAATGATGGCATCTGCATTTTCTAAAATGACCACGGAAATGAAACTGATGATGAAGGACGACAGCAGCCAGGTAGCGAAGCTGGTCATGGACGGCTGCAACATGGGGATCCAGACTCTGGGAGGTTATATCAATGAATATAAAAATGCCTCGGGGCAGAGTATGAACCTGGCCAGAGACATTGTGCGTACAGAGGAATCTTTAATGAAGGATGTACAGAAATTTTTATAATTGCTGCAGGGTGCTATTTATAGCACCCTGTAAGTGTTTCATTATCTTCAGCAAGACTCTTCAAACCGGTTTTTAAAACTTTGAGGATTTCCAGAATGATATATTTTTCCTGTGGGGAACAATCATTTAAGAGATCCTGTATTTCCTTGTCTAAAATTACAGAAGAAGCAGATACATTTCCGCAAACTAATTCATCTATAGATACCTGAAGGGCATTGGAAATGGAAAGAATACATTTCAGACTGGGCGTTGTCTTGGCATTTTCCACCTTATTGATATGCTGGGTGGAATAGTGACTGGCTTCTCCCAGTGTCTCCTGGGTCATTGCGGCAGCCAGACGATATTTTTTTATTCTTTTACCGATTTTTTCATAATCCATTTTTTCTACCTCTGCAATTTTTTATATTATATACATAGATTCTCTTTTTAATTAATGGACTGAATAGAGAAAATCTCTATATAGATTAAAAATGAAGAAAAATTAGAAAAAATAGAAATTTCGGCTTTTTTACTATTTTGGGGATTTTTCTGATACAATAGAACTGATACTCTATTTTGTAAATGACTGTATTATCTGCCTGAGAAGGTGCATACTTTCCAGGCGTTTTGAGGAGGATTATGGATAAATTTGAAATATTAAAACAGATTTTTGGCTATGATACTTTCCGTGAGGGGCAGGAGGAACTGGTAGACAGCAGCCTTTCCGGCCGGGATGTGCTGGGGATCATGCCTACGGGAGCCGGGAAGTCTATCTGCTTCCAGGTTCCGGCTCTTTTATTTCCGGGAATTACTATTGTAGTATCTCCCCTGATCTCTCTTATGAAGGACCAGGTGTCCGCTTTAAATGCGGCGGGGGTCCATGCGGCTTACATAAACAGTTCTCTCACCGAAGGCCAGTACAGGAAAGCCATGGAGCTGGCACGGCAGGGAAGATATAAGATTATCTATGTGGCCCCGGAACGGCTGATGACGGAATCTTTTCTCTCTTTGATCCAGGCGGTGGAAATTTCCATGGTGGCAGTGGATGAAGCTCACTGCATTTCTCAATGGGGCCAGGATTTCCGGCCAAGTTATTTAAAGATCGTAGACTTTATCAGCCAGCTTCCCAAAAGGCCGGTGATCGGAGCTTACACGGCTACAGCTACAAAAGCGGTCAGAGAAGATATTCTCTGTATCCTGGGGCTTCGGGATCCCAAGGTTATGGTTACCGGTTATGACCGGAAAAATCTTTATTTTGCAGTGGAAAAACCGAAGGACAAGACAGGAGCTCTCCTGGAGTATCTGAGAAAAAATCCGGAGAAAAGCGGTATTATTTACTGCAGCACCAGGAAGACGGTGGAAGAAGTCCATGAAACTCTTCTGGAGGAAGGCTATCCGGCAGTGCGGTATCACGCCGGTCTTTCTGACAAAGAGAAAAAGGAGAACCAGGAAGACTTTATCTATGACAGAAAACCTATTATGGTGGCTACCAATGCCTTCGGCATGGGGATTGACAAGTCTAATGTCCGGTTTGTGATCCACTACAATATGCCAAAAGACATTGAAAGCTACTACCAGGAAGCAGGCCGTGCAGGCCGGGACGGAGAGCCTGGGGAGTGTATTCTGTACTATAAGGCCCAGGATGTGAAAATGAATGAATTCCTGATCCAGCAGCAGGGAAATGAGGAGCTGGATTTTGAGGAGCAGGCTTTGATCCGGGAACGGAACCTGGAAAGACTGCGGAAGATGACTTTTTACTGCTTCACCAATGAATGTCTTCGGGAGTATATCCTCCGGTATTTTGGAGAATATGGAGGGAATTACTGCGGAAACTGTAAGAACTGCCTTACAGAGTTTGAAGATCTGGATGTGACGGAGGAGACCAGAAGCATCCTGGAACTGGTGAGATCCACGGGAGAGCGCTATGGGATCGTGGCTGTCTGCGACGGAGTTCACGGAGCTAACACGGAGAAAGTGCGGCAGTTCGGCCTGGAATCAAATCCCCATTACGGGGAATTGAAAGGAACTGCCACCGCCCGTATCCGTCAGATCATAAACGATCTGCTGGTAAAGGATTATCTGGTTCTTACATCCGGAGATTATCCGGTACTGAAACTGGGAGAAAAGGGCAGTGACTTCCTGAAAGAGAAAAGCCCAAAGCCGGTGGTCCTGAAACTGCCAAAGCAGCAGGAGAAAGAAGCGGCCAGGCCCAGAAAACAGAAAGCAAAGGCAGACGGGGAGACCAGGTATCCCCAGCTTTTCGAGATCCTTCGGCAGAAACGGTATCAGATGGCCCAGGAAGCCCATATCCCTCCCTATATTATCTTTTCGGATAAGACCCTCCGGGAGATGAGCACATACCTTCCTGTGAGCCGGGAGGAAATGCTGGAGATCAACGGTGTGGGAAATAATAAATATCAGAAATATGGAAAAGTATTTTCGGATATTATAAAAGAGTTTATAGAAGAAAATCATATTGAAAAAGAATAGTGGAACAGATTTTACAGGCCTTCTGATGGGAATTTTTCAGTTTTCCTCAGAAGGCCTTTTATGGATTTATAAACAGCCTGGAGAATGGGAGTTACAGCTGGATCACTTTTGGATCCGCAGTAAAGGAGTAGATCGTGGCTGTCCCATGTTCAAAGCAGAACACAGTCATCAGATTGTCATCAATGGTGTACATACTGCTCAGGGCAGCCTTGTTTTCTTCCATCATAGCAGCTCTGGCTTCCCGGCGGAAATCTTCTTTTACTTCCCCTTCCACACGGATCCAGGTTCCTTTATGCATGCCGCAGATTTCTACTTTGCCGTTTTTCTTCATCTGCTGATATACTTTTTTCTGATTATTTGTGACAATGTAGAGTTTTCCTTCTCTGCAACTTCATTCATAATAAATGCTCCTTTCAAAATACGGTTGTGTTTTTCGCTTTTCACAGGTATAATTATAATCCGCAGGACAAATTGAGCAAGTACGATATTTATTGATACCGGTATCAGAAAGGAACGTATTATGGAGAAAAAAGAATTATTTGGTAAGTGTCCCTATGTGACCGCTCAGAAGGTTCTGACGGGAAAATGGTCCATGTATATCCTCTATCTGCTGTCAGAAGGCCCAGTCCGGTTTAACGAGCTGCAAAGGCGTATGCCGGAGGAAATGACCCATACTACTTTATCCAGACAGCTGAAGACCCTGGAACAAGAGGGACTGATCATCCGGAAAGAATATCAGCAGGTTCCTCCAAAGGTAGAGTATCAGCTCAGCGAGATAGGGGAAAAATTTAAAAGTGTCCTTGCTGTTCTGGAAGTATGGGGGAACGAGTATATCCAATTCCTGAACAGCGAAAAAAATACAAAGGAGTAATAACAGGAGAAGGAATATGGAAAAAGAATATCTGATCCGGGAAAAGCCTTTAAAAGCCCTGCTGCTTTTTGCTTTTCCCATGATCATCGGAAATCTGTTTCAGCAGTTTTATACCATGGTAGACTCTGTGGTGGTGGGAAGGTTTGTCAGTGAGAACGCCCTGGCGGCAGTGGGGGCTTCTTATTCCCTGACCAATGTGTTTATTTCTATCGCCATCGGAGGAGGGGTAGGCGCCTCGGTGCTTGTAAGCCGGTACTTTGGAGCCAGGGATTACAGAAGGATGAAAACTTCTGTGAGCACCGCTCTGATCTCTTTTCTGGTTGTCAGTCTGGCGCTGGGAGGGCTCGGACTCCTTCTGGGAGACCAGATCATGGAGGTTTTGAATACTCCGGAAAATATCATGGAAGATGCGGTGACGTATCTGAATATTTACTTTATGGGGCTGCCTTTTCTGTTTATGTACAATGTGCTGTCGGCTATGTTTAATGCCCTGGGAAAATCCCGGATCCCTTTGTATCTGCTGATCTTTTCTTCGGTATTTAATGTGGTGCTGGATCTTATCATGGTCTGCAGTTTTCATATGGGCGTGTCCGGTGTGGCCTGGGCCACCCTTATTGCCCAGGGGATTTCTGCGGTTATGGCTTTTCTGATCTTTATCAGGGAAATGAGGAGCTATCAGTCAGGGGAGGAGATCCGGTGGTTTGATAGGAGGGAGTTCGGCTCCATGTGCAGGATCGCCCTTCCTTCCATTCTTCAGCAGTCTACAGTTTCTATCGGCATGATGCTGGTCCAGTCGGTGGTAAACAGCTTTGGCGCCCAGATGCTGGCTGGATATTCCGCAGGAATGCGGATCGAAAGTATCTGTATCGTGCCTATGGCAGCTATGGGAAATGTGATGTCCTCTTTTACGGCTCAGAACCTGGGAGCAAAGCAGCAGGAACGGGTGGTGAAAGGATACCGCACAGCTTACGGTATTGTATTTGGTTTTGGGATCCTGATCTGCCTGATACTGGAGATCTTCTACAGACCTTTGACCCTGATGTTCCTGGGAGAAGAGGGCACGACCCTGGCTCTGAATACGGGTATGTCCTATATGCGGTTTATCGGTTTCTTTTTCAGTTTTATCGGACTGAAAATGATTACCGACGGCCTTTTAAGAGGTGCGGGAGATATGAAGATGTTTACTGTGGCAAATCTGGTGAACCTGGGTATCCGTGTAGTCGTGGCGGTAACTATGGCCCCCAGATTCGGTATTGCCTTTGTATGGTATGCGGTTCCTATGGGATGGCTGGCCAACTATCTTATTTCTTTTGCCAGGTATAAAACAGGGATATGGAAAAGTACAGGGAGAGGATAAAGGCCTATGGAACCAAGGATAAAAAAAGAACTGGAGTATTTTGACATAGGGCAGATCCACCGCTCGGGGCAGTGTTTCCGCATGGAGGAACTGGGAGAGGGGTGGTTTGCCGTAGTGGCGGCAGACAAATATCTGGAGATTCGGCAGCAGGGACAGGTCTGTGAATTTTACTGTTCTCCTGAGGATCTGGAAAACTTCTGGAAGTCCTATTTTGATCTGGAAACAGATTATGGAAGCTTCATAAGACAGATTGACGAGAAGGACGTATATCTTACAGAAGCGGCCGATCTTGGACAGGGGATCCGGATCCTGCGGCAGGATCTGTGGGAGATGATCGTATCCTTTCTCATCTCCCAGCAGAATAATATTCCCCGGATCCGGAGATGTATCTCAAACATTTGTGAAAGATATGGAGAAAGACGCCAGGGCAGCAGGGGAAGAGTTTATTATACCTTTCCCGGTCCGGAAGCTTTGGCATCGGCCAGTGAGGAAGAACTGCGGGACTGCAATCTGGGATACCGGAGCAGATATGTGAAGAAAACAGCCCAGATGATCCTGGATGGACAGGTTTCCCTGGAGAGTGTACGGAAGCTGGATTATCCCCAGGCAAGGGAAGAACTGCAAAAACTTTACGGAGTGGGTGCGAAAGTGGCAGACTGTATCTGTCTCTTTGCTCTTCATCAGATGGAGGCTTTTCCTGTAGACACCCATATCCGTCAGGCCCTGGAAAAGCACTATCCCCAGGGATTTCCCTTTGAGAGATATAAAGGATGCAGCGGGATCATGCAGCAGTACATATTTTACAGAGAACTTTATCGGGGCCTCTGATTTCGGCTAAGAAATAAATCTGGTTTTTCAGTAGGAAAGTACGGTTAAGGTTTGACTTTCGGGTTATGCCCTTATAATGGTGTAACCGAATTTTGAAAATTGGACTGTACTTCTGTATCTAACTGCTCCTGGATATTTAAAGCTTCCAATATAGTATAGAATGCTAAAATTTATTGGCAATGTATATACATTGTAAGATGCTACCCTTAGTGTATAAGAAGCGTTTGGCTCTCTGTACATTAAGGGGCGAAGAATCAATGAAAATCAGAAGGTATTCATATGGCGCAGAAATATAAACATCCGTATGGATGCAGCTTCTTTTTTTGTATGCTTCTGCGTAAAATGATAAAAAAAGGCCGGAAGGTGCCAAAATGAAGATCATGATCTTTCTTTCTCAGATCAGCATTCCCTTAGTTATCTTTTATATCGTGGCCTATGGTCTGGTAAATAAATGTAAAGTGTATGAGGAGTTTGTGAAAGGAGCAAAGGACGGGCTGAAAACAGTGGTGGGGATCCTTCCTACTCTGATCGGGCTGATGGTGGCGGTGGGGGTCCTCAGGGCTTCCGGATTTCTGGATCTGATCGGAGAGAGTCTTGGAAAGATCACAGAATATGCAGGCTTTCCGGGAGAGCTGGTGCCTCTTACTATTGTCAGGATGTTTTCCTCCAGTGCGGCTACAGGACTGGTCCTGGATATTTTTAAGGAGTTTGGCACAGACTCCAGAGTGGGACTGATCGCCTCTATTATGATGTCCTGTACGGAAACTATTTTTTATACAGTATCTGTATACTTTATCGCGGCTAAGGTAAACAAGACCAGGTATACTATAGCTGGGGCTCTTTTAGCCACTTTTGGAGGGATAGCCGCCAGCGTGGTTTTGGCAGGGATGATGATTGGGTGATGGGCCAGAGAAAGAAGAACCAGTAAATTTCCCTTTAAGTTTCATTTACCGGCTGTCGGATTTTAGACGTAAGATAGAAAGAATTGAGTAAAGAGGTCAGAAGTGTTAAAATAAAAACAATAGACAAAAGTGTTCTGGCAGTTGGACACAGGCGTGTCTGCAAGTCTGCCGGGACAGTTTTCTACGGAAAAGTCAAAGACCCCGCTGCAAGCATACGGGGCATCAAACTAGCTAGCAGCGATGCAAGCATCGGGGTATTAGACTCTCGCGGCAGGTCTACGCTCCACTTCAGTCGGTGCTAAATGGACATGCCGGCATGTCCGCTTGGCTCGTTGCCCGCGGGAATAAAAGTACAAAGAAAAGGGAGGAAAAAAGAATGGAGAGAAAGTATCCACATTTAACAAAGCCGATCACTATAGGAAATGTAACATTCCGCAACCGTATGTTTTCCGCGCCCATGGGCGGAACAGATATTACCAATGACGGATGTATCGGACCAAAGTCTACGGCTTTTTATGAACTTCGGGCAAAAGGAGGCGCCGGGGCGGTGACGGTGAGTGAGTGTATGGTACACCCTAAAACAGATGGCTCCCATGCCTATCATCTGGATACTTCTATCCTGAATTCCCTGGCGGCGGCTACTTATACGGCAGATGCTATCCGCCGTCATGGAGCCATCCCCAGTCTGGAACTGTCTCATTCCGGCATGTATGCGGGAACTTATATGACCGATAAAAACAGGCAGCATTCCATGAACCAGTGGGGACCCTCTGACACAGTAAGGCCTGACGGCGTTCCGGTAAAAGCCCTTACAAAAGAACTGATCCGGGAGATCGTGGAGGCCTACGGCAAAACAGCGGCTCTGGCAAAAAGGGCGGGATTTGAAATGCTGATGATCCATGGAGGCCACGGCTGGCTGATCAATCAGTTCCTCTCCCCTTATTTTAATAAGCGAACAGATGAATATGGAGGCAGTCTGGAGAACCGGTGCCGGTTTGCCATAGAGGTGCTGAAGTCTGTGCGTCAGGCAGTGGGAGATAAATTCCCTATTGAGTTCCGGATGAGCGGTTCCGAACTTTTTGAGGGAGGATATGATCTGGCTGGGGGAGTGGAGATCGCAAAGCAGATCGAGCCTTACATAGATCTTCTCCATGTGTCTGCAGGAACTTACCAGAGAGGATTCGGTGATACCCATCCTTCTATGTTTAAAGAGCACGGGTGTAATGTTTACCTGGCAGCAGAGATCAAGAAACATGTATCGGTGCCGGTGGCTACCATCGGAGCACTGAACAGCCCGGAACAGATGGAAAAGATCATCGCCGACGGACAGGCAGATATCGTGTATATGGCAAGAGCCCTTCTGGCTGATCCCTATCTGCCAAGAAAAGTAACGGAAAACAGGGATCAGGAGATCGTACACTGCCTGCGGTGCTTTACCTGCATGGCTGAAAGAGCGGCTACTTCTACAAGAAGATGTACGGTGAACCCGCTGATCGGCCGGGAGCTGGACGGTGTGGAGATACAGTCTGCGCCGGTGAAGAAAAAAGTGCTTGTGGCAGGAGGAGGCCCTGGAGGTCTTTACGCAGCCTGGACAGCGGCCAGAAGAGGACACAAGGTAATCCTTTGCGAGAAAGAAAATGCCCTGGGAGGCATTCTGAAAAGTGAACAGGCCATTCCTTTCAAAAAAGAAATGTACGACCTGGCCCAGACCTATGCTCTTTTTGCCAGGGAAGCCGGCGTGGAGATCCGTCTGAATACAGAGGTGACCAGAGAGTATGCGGAAAAAGAAGGGGCAGACGCCCTGATCATTGCCGTGGGATCCAGACCCTTTGTGCCGCCGATTCCCGGCCTGGACGGAGAGAATGTAGTGATCGTCAACAATTACTATCTGGAGAAAGATAAGGTTACAGATAAAGTGGTGGTATTCGGCGGCGGCCTGGCAGGCTGTGAGTGCGCCGTTCATCTGGGAATGGAAGGCAAGGAGGTCCATATAGTGGAGATGAGAGATCAACTGGCCCCTGACGCTAATGTAAGACACCGTCCGCTTCTTCTGGCGGAGATTGATAAATATGTAACTGTCCATACAGGATATAAAGGCAAACAGGTGACAGATCAGGGGATCCTCTGTGAGGATAAAGAAGGAAAAGAACATCTTGTTCCGGGTACTACAGTGATCTGCGCTCTGGGCCAGCGGTCCAGGACAGATATGGTGGAAGAACTGCGGGATGCAGCGCCTTATGTGGCTGTGATCGGAGATGCGGCAAAGGTATCCACTATTACCAATGCAGTATACTGGGGATACCATGCGGCACTGGATATATAGAAAACAGGAAGAGGTCCCCATATAAAAAGAAGCTTATTTCAATGAGATGTGATGCCGGGCATGGGCCGCCTCATTAAACATACTTTCGCGTATGTTTAATGGGGCGCCCCTTTTTGCTATACAATAAAATCTGATTCTGTTATAATAAAACATATATGTGCTGCGGCGGAAAAATATTGACATAAAAACTCTATAATGATAATATGGTAGCACGTTAAAGTGAAGGGGACAGAAAAATGAGATATTATGACAAAATAACACCGGACGGAACCAGGGATCTCCTTTTTGGAGAGTGTGACCAGCGTTCTCAGGTGACAAAAACATTAAAGGATTTATTCGTATCCCAGGGCTATCGGCGTGTGATGACGCCGGCCCTGGAGTTTTATGATGTTTTTGGGAAGGCAGCCCAATACCTGCCAAAAGAATCTATGTATAAGCTGACAGATGCCAAGGGGAGGCTGATGGTGCTGTGCCCGGATTGTACAGCTCCTGTGGCCAGACTTACTGCCACAAGGCTGAAAGGTCTGCCAAAACCCTTAAGATTATATTATAACCATAATATATACCGGGGGTTCCCTGAAAGAAAGAGCAAAAGCGTAGAGATCAATCAGGTAGGGATTGAATTGATCGGAGGCTCTCCTCTCAGAGGAGATCTGGAGGTAGTAGAACTGGCCGCCAGAAGCCTTGATAAAGTCAGCGGAGGAAAATACCGTCTGGAGCTTTGTCATATCGGTTATTTTAAGGCTATTATGGACAGCCTGGATGCAGATGATGATACAAAAGAGGAGATCCGCCAGTTAATAGAGCAGAAGAACTATGCGGCACTGTCGGATACCCTTGGAAAGGCAAAAGATAATAAAGCGGCAAGAGCCTTAAGAAAGCTGCCCAGACTTTTCGGGGGGGCAGAGGTCTTTCAGGAAGCCTATGAGCTCTTCGATGAAAACGGGGCAAGAGAAAGCCTGGATTATTTAAAACAGATCTACGAATATCTCCAGGCTCTTGGCCTTGGAGACAAGGTGCTCATTGACCTTGGCCTGGTAAATCTGGCGGAATATTATACCGGGATCATTTTCCGGGGATATTTCCGGGGCCTGGGAGAACAGGTGCTTTCAGGAGGCAGATATGATAAATTGCTGGGACAGTTCGGGGAAGACCACTGTGCCATTGGCTTTGGCTTCAACGTAGATCTTGCCAGTCAGGGCAAAGAGCCGGTACCAGAGCCTGTGCCTAAGATCCTGGTATTTACCCGGGATCTGAAATATATTCCGGCCAGCGTCAGGTACCGCAAGGAGCTGGAAGAAAAGGGCATTATGACAGAGAACAGCGTTTTTGATACCCTGGAGGAAACTCTGGAATATGCCAGAAAAAGAGGGATCCTCCGTGTCCATCTGGTAGGGGAGAAGATCGAAGAATATCAGGTGGAGAAAGGAATCGGGGAAAATGAGACCAATTAGGATTGCGCTGACAAAGGGACGTTTAGAAGATAAAACTGTGGAGATGCTGGAGCGTCTCGGATATGACTGTACAAATGTAAGAGAAAAAGGAAGGAAGCTGATCATGCCTATAGGGGACGGATCTCTGGAGATCGTCCTTGCAAAGGCAGCAGATGTTGTCACTTATGTAGAGACCGGCGTCTGCGACATGGGCGTGGTAGGAAAAGACACCATCATGGAAAAAGGAGGCACCTTTTATGAGGTGGCAGATCTGGGATTCGGCAAATGCCGTTTTGCCCTGGCTGCTTTAAAGGGAACAGATATTTTCCAGGGATACCGGACCAGGACGATTGCCAGCAAATATATGAATGTGGCGAAAAGCTTTTTTGAAAGGAAAAATATGGACGTGGATCTGGTAAAGATCGAGGGGTCTGTGGAGCTGGCACCTGTGCTGGGACTGGCGGACGCTATTGTAGATATCGTGGAAACAGGAACTACACTGAGAGAAAACGGTCTGGAGGTCATTGAAGATATCTGCCAGGTAAGCGCCAGACTGATCGTAAATATAGCCAGTATGAAACTGAGAAAGAAAGAGATTGAAGAGCTGATCAGTAAAGTGGAAAAAGACGTAAAAGAAAGGAGAGGATAACATGAGCTATACATTGCTAAAAAAGCTGGAAAACCTTCCGAAGTACGATCCGGTAACTGAAATTTACCGTGTGCGGCTGGATGCCAATGAGAGCTTTCTGGAAATGCCGGAGGAGATTAAAAAGGAGATCCTGGAGGCAGTTTCCAGCGTAGAATTTAACCGTTATCCGGATCCGAATGCCACTAAGCTGTGCCAGAAATTCGGAGAACTTTTTCATGTAAAACCGGAACTGCTTACTGCGGGAAACGGTTCAGATGAGCTGATCTCCATTATCGTGCCTAATTTTCTGGGAGAAGGAGATACCATGCTGACCATCCTCCCTGATTTCAGTATGTATACTTTTTATACCCGGATGGTAGGGGCAAAGGCAGAAGCTCTGAATAAAGACGAGGATATGAAAGTGACTCCGGAACAGATCATTGAGAAAACAGCTCAGTGCAATGCTAAGCTTCTGGTGTTTTCCAATCCGTGTAATCCGACAGCAGTGACCATGAGCCGGGAGGATATCCTGAAAATTGTAGGGGCCGTGGACGCCATGGTGGTGGTAGACGAGGCTTATATGGAATTTTCAGAGGGCTCTGTGCTGGATGAGATCGAGAATTATGATAATCTGATCGTTTTAAAAACCTGTTCCAAAGCCTTTGGAATGGCGGCTATCCGTCTGGGATTCGCCGCTGCCAATGCCCGGATCACAAATATACTGAAGACTTTGAAAGCGCCATATAATGTGAATTCCATGACCCAGGCAGTGGGTTGTGTGATCCTGGGACACAGAGAGTACCTGGAAAAATGTACGGCCCAGATCAAAGAATCCACTCAGGAGCTTTATCAGTCTATGGCGGCCCTGGCGGAGAAGAAAAAAGATATACAGAAGCTGTATCCTACAGAGACGAACTTCCTGTATATAAAGACAGAGCACAGCGGTGAGATTTTTGAGGCTCTGAAAAAGGATGGAATCTCTATCCGGAACATGAACGGCTATCTGCGGATATCCGCCGGTTCCAAGGCGGAAAATCAGGAACTGATCCAGGCTCTGGACAAGCTGCTTCAGTAGACGAGAGAGGAGGTGCAAAGGATGAGAGTGGGAAAGATCGAAAGAAATACCAAGGAGACCCAGATATCCCTGAGCTGGGATCTGGATGGAGAAGGAAGCTATAAGGGAACCTGCGGCGTGGGATTTTTTGACCATATGATGCATGCCCTCTGTGTTCATGGAGGTTTTGACATTGACCTTACTATGAAGGGGGATCTGGAGGTGGACTGTCACCACAGCATCGAGGATCTGGGGATCGTTCTGGGAATGGCATTAAAGGAAGTGCTGCAGGATAAAGGCGGTATCAGAAGGTACGGGAGTTTCTATATCCCTATGGACGAGGCTCTTGGCTTCTGTGCTCTGGATGTCAGCGGAAGGGCATTCCTGGTTTTTGACGCAAGCTTTGAGAATCCTTCTGTGGGAGCCCTTGACTGCTGCATGGTGAAAGAATTTTTCCGGGCCCTGGCTTTCCAGGCGGGGATCACCCTTCATCTGAAGGTCCTGTACGGAGAAAACGACCATCATAAAATTGAAGCCATATTTAAAGCCTTTGCCCATGCTCTCAGGGAGGCCGTGACAGAAACTGACAAAGGCGTGCTTTCTTCAAAGGGAGTGTTGTGATGATAGGAATTATAGATTATGGGGCCGGGAACCTGTTCAGTGTAAAAAACGCCCTGGACTATCTGGGAGTGGAGAACTGTGTCACCGGTGAAAAAGAAGAAATCGAAAAGGCAGACGGCCTGATCCTTCCAGGGGTGGGAGCTTTTCCCGATGCGATGGACATGCTGGAGAGAAAAGGTCTTGCGGAAGTGATCTGCCGGGAAGCGTCAAGAAAACCTCTTCTGGGAATCTGTCTCGGCATGCAGCTGCTTTTTGAAAAAAGCAGCGAGTTTAAAGAGACAAAAGGTCTGGGACTGATCCCCGGCCAGGTGATCCAGATTGACAGCAAGGGGCTGAAGATCCCCCATATGGGCTGGAATGATCTTCAGGTACTGAATCCCTGCGTGATGACGGAGGATATGGAAGAAGACCCGTATGTGTATTTCGTCCATTCTTTCCGAGCGGAAACAGAAGATGAAAATATATCCTGTTACACGGTTTATGGAGAGAGGATACCGGCTCTGGTACATCGGGGAATGGTCTACGGCGCTCAGTTCCATCCGGAGAAAAGCGGAAAGACAGGATTGAAAATGTTAGAAAATTTTGCAAGGCTGGTGAGAGTATGATAGTATTACCTGCAATCGATATTAAAGATAAGACCTGTGTCCGTCTGTTTAAAGGAGACTACGGAACAGCCCAGAAGGTAGCGGAAGATCCTTTTGAAACAGCCCGGAAATTTGCCCGGGAAGGAGCAAAATGGATACATATGGTAGATCTAAACGGAGCTAAAGACGCATATCCTGTAAACCGGGAGATTTTCTTAAAGATCGCTAAAGAAACCGGCCTGAATACAGAGCTGGGCGGCGGGATACGGGATATGAAGACCATAGAAGATTATCTGAGAGAAGGAATTTCCAGGATCATCCTGGGATCCGCCGCAGTGAAAAATCCGGATCTGGTGGCGGAAGCAGTGAAAGAATTCGGAGATAAGATCGCTGTGGGAATCGATGCCAGAGATGGGATGGTGGCTACAGAAGGCTGGATGGAAACCAGCGCAGTATGTTATCTGGAGCTGGCGATGGCCATGGAGCAGATGGGAGTAAAGACTCTGATCTATACAGATATTTCCAGAGACGGTACCCTTACAGGGGTGAACCTGGATCATCTGGAACAGTTAAACGATACAGTGTCCTGCCGCATTATTGCCAGCGGCGGGGTAAGATCTATAGAAGACATTGAAAACTGCGCCAAACTGGGACTGTATGGCTGTATCTGCGGGAAGTCCATCTATTCCGGCGCCATTGACCTGAAAGAAGCTATTGAGAAGGCAGGTGAATTCTGATGCTGGCCAAAAGGATCATTCCCTGTCTTGACGTCAGGGACGGAAAAGTAGTAAAAGGCGTGAACTTCGTAGGTATCAGAGAAGTGGGAGATCCTGTGGAGTGCGCCATAGAATATGACAGACAGGGAGCGGATGAGATCTGCTTTCTGGATATTACGGCTACCCATGAGGGAAGAAAGACCATGACAGACGTAGTACGAAAGACAGCGCAGCATGTGTTTGTTCCTCTTACTGTAGGGGGCGGGATCCGCACAGTGGAGGATTTCCGGGAAATCCTCCGGGCAGGAGCAGACAAGGTCTCTGTAAATTCTGCGGCAGTAAAGGATCCCCAGCTGATCGCCGACGCGGCAAAGATCTTCGGAAGCCAGTGCGTGGTAGTGGCCATTGACGCAAGACGGTCTGAAAAGGGAGATTTCCATGTGGTAGTCCATGGAGGAAGAAAAGATACCGGTCTGGATGCTCTGGAATGGGCAAAAAGATGTCAGGAGCTGGGAGCGGGAGAGATCCTGCTGACTTCTATGGATACAGACGGATGCCGGGACGGTTTTGACCTGGAACTTACCCAGGCAGTCTGCGACAGGGTTTCTATCCCTGTGATCGCCAGCGGCGGCTGCGGAAAACTGGAACATTTCTCGGAAGTTTTTGAAAAAACAGGAGCAGATGCGGCTCTGGCAGCCTCACTTTTCCATTTCCGGGAACTGACCGTTGGACAGGTGAAAGAACATTTAAGAGAAAAAAATATACCTGTGAGAAGGAATTAGAAATGATAGATATTGAAAATTATTTTAAGAAAAGCGATCTTCTGCCTGCGATCGTTCAGGAGAAAGATACAGGAGAAGTTCTGATGCTGGCCTATATGAACCGGGAAAGCCTGAAAAAAACATTTGAAACCGGATATACCTGGTTTTACAGCCGTTCAAGGCAGGAGTTGTGGAACAAAGGGGCCACATCCGGTCATGTACAGAAAGTGGTTGACATAAAAGGAGACTGTGATGAAGATACCCTTCTGATCACAGTGATCCAGACTGGGGCTGCCTGTCATACAGGGGCTCACAGCTGCTTTTTCAGAGAATTATGGGAGGAAGAGAAGAAATGATGGATGTTATGGAAGGACTGTATCAGGTAGTTCAGGAGAGAAAAGGAGAGAAAAGAGAAGGATCCTATACCTGTTATCTTTTTGAACAGGGACTGGATAAGATCCTGAAAAAATGCGGGGAAGAGTGCAGCGAAGTGATCATTGCGGCAAAAAACGGAAAGAATGAGGATACGGCCAATGAGATCTGCGATCTGATCTATCACCTGTTGGTTATGATGGTGGAATCAGGGATCTCCCTGGAAGAGGTGGAGGAGATTTTGGCCGAGAGACGGCAGAAAATCGGAAATCTGAAGAAGTTTCATGTAAGTGATCATAATACCTGAGATATTCTTCGGGCTGTGACAGTTAAAAAATTGTTAAAAATTTATCCTGTGAAAATCCAGCCGGATATGGTAAACTAAACCTGTAGAAAAAATGTAATATTTAGAAACGCAGGTATAAAAATGAGGAAAATTGACAGCAGATGTATACTTAAAATTTTACTGATCGTGCTGAAGGTGATTCTTGCCATTCCCCTGGCGGCAGCTTTTATCCTGATCCGCTGCATACAGTATTTTCTGAAGATTTCCGGAACCGTAGTTTCTTTTGTATGTATGTTATCTTCGGTAGTGGTCGCGCTGGCGGCTTTGATGGAGGTAGTCCTTCAGATCCAGGGGAACGGTCCCGGTGTCGCCGCCATAGTCTTGACGATCTGTGTATCCGGAGCCCTTATTTATGTTCCTGTTGCCGGAGTAGGTCTGGTCATGGTAATCCTGGAAGCCGCCTGCAGCTGGATTTGGCGCTTTTATATGGGAAATTCCAAGAACTGGAAGGCCTTTTACAAAAGACCGGATTTCCAGTGGTCGGCTTTTGACAGCGGATACAGAGGAAAGGATACGGAGGAAACAGAGTCAGGGAGCTATTATTTTAAAGGACTGAGAACCGTAGAAGAACTGGATAAACGGTATGGGGCTCTTCTGAGGATCTATCATCCGGATGATGAGCAGGAAGAAGATGAGATAACCAGAGGTATAGTAGAAGAGTATCAGTATTTAAAACAGAGATTCACAGAAAATACAGATGAAAAAGAAACAGAAAGCGGTATGGACTGACACATCAGAGCAGCCTCGCTTTCTGTTTTTGTATCCTGAAAAATGCAAAAATCCCGGCAGGAAATCCTCGGATATGCGTTGACAAGCTTTTGGAAAGGACTATAATTAAAGGTAAGGATAATGATTTCATTATTATAAAAAGTGGAGGATTTCAAAATGAAAGTATTAGTAGAAACATCTGCAAGACACGTACATTTATCACAGGAACATCTGGAGATCCTGTTTGGCAAAGGCCATGAGCTGACCGTGAAAAAGATGTTAAGCCAGCCGGGACAGTTTGCCTGTGAAGAAAAGGTAGAAGTTGTAGGAACAAAGGGAAGCCAGAAAATGTCTGTTCTGGGTCCTGTAAGAAAAGATACACAGGTTGAGGTTTCTCTTACAGACGCAAGAAGCCTTGGTGTTACAGCTCCTATCCGTGAGTCCGGCGACATCGCAGGATCCGGCGCATGTAAGCTGATCGGCCCTGCAGGTGAAGTAGAGCTTAAAGAAGGTGTGATCGCTGCAAAACGTCATGTACATATGACACCGGAAGATGCCCAGGCAGCAGGAGTGGAAGACAAACAGATCGTAAGTCTTGCAATTGAGTCTCCTAACGGACGTTCTTTAACTTTCGGAGATGTAGTTGTTCGTGTAAGTGCTTCTTACGCTACAGCAGCTCATATTGATACAGACGAATCCAACGCTCTGGCTCCTGGAAAAGAATGCTACGGCGAAATGATCGTAAAATAAAAGATCCGGTCTCGGATCAGAGATGTGGAAACAAGAGGATTGCCCCATGTGGGCAGTCCTTTTTTCTTTAGAAAGAAAAATATTTTGATAATCAAAAAATTTGATTGTAATTGGTACTTGAATCGGATATAATATAGCCATCAACATAACAGCGTATTGATATGTCTGAGAGGAGCGATGGCGTGAGTAATTATGAAGTACTGCATGACATTCTTGTGAAATTATTCCAGGAGATTCTGGATATAGAGAGGAAAGCTTTGATTACTTCAGAGTTTAAGGATATTTCTGTTAATGATATGCATATTATCGAGGCAATCGGGGAGAAGGAACCTAAGAATATGTCTTCTGTGGCAAAGATCATGTCTGTTACAGTGGGCACCCTTACTATTGCCGTTAACAGTCTGGTAAAAAAAGGCTATGTCCATAGAGAACGGAGCGAGGAAGACAGACGGGTAGTTCTGATCTCCCTGACGGAGAAAGGACGGAAAGCCAATGCCCACCATATGAAATTTCATGACGGTATGATACAGGCTGTACTGAAGGATCTGGATGAGGAACAGCAGAAGATCCTGGTGAAATCTCTGATGAATCTCCGGGCTTTTTTTGATTCCTACCGATGATATTACAAAGAAAAAGGCTTTTCCGGGAAAGAGTATGAAGATGCCCTTCTTCCGGAAAAGCCTTTTTTGTTACTCATATTTTCTGAAAAGATATTTTTCCACTACAGGGAAGGGGGCAGGACCGATATCCAATAGATTCCTGTGAAATTCTTTAGGCTGAAAACTGCTGCCGGCGGCTTCCTGAACTTCTTTGCGCAGGTCCATAAAATTCAGATAG
The DNA here is from genome assembly GCA_019112785.1 of Candidatus Blautia stercorigallinarum. Taxonomy (GTDB): domain Bacteria; phylum Bacillota; class Clostridia; order Lachnospirales; family Lachnospiraceae; genus Blautia; species Blautia stercorigallinarum. Next base: position 14,870 of record DXIQ01000019.1, on the reverse strand, counting down.
CCCAGATAGTATTTCAGGTAATTGGCCGGATTTTCCACAATATACTGAAAGACCTCCTGGCAGGTTTCAGAGTCTGTAATGCCAAAGACAGCCAGAGTATCGGCTGTGGTCTGGAGATTCCATCCCTGTCCGTGGATGCCCAGATCCAGGATCGCGTACAGGCACAGGCTTATGGAGCGGTTCAGACGGAGAAAATCCAGGATTTCCTGTTCTATTTGAAGAAAAGGAGGAGCATAATCATAGGATAATGCCTCCACATAGGTGGCCCAGCCCTCGATGTATCCGCTGCAGCTTAAAAGTTCCCGTATGGGATGATGGGCCTGTTTTCCAAAATATACCGTCTGGTATAAATGCCCGGGAAATCCTTCGTGGGCCAGTGTGGTGAAAAGCTCCGCCGGAGATACCTGGCTGGCCTGGTTGATATAAATTGTATTAGGCGTAAGGGTGTCAACAGGAGGGGTGAGATAAAAAGCCGGGCTGGAGAATTCTTCCATAGACTCTGGCACATACTTGACTTCGTAAGACTCCACTTCCAGAGAAGGAAAATCGTCAGTGATAGCATGCTGCAGATAATCCAGGGCCTGCTCCGGTGAAAAGTCGGAAGAGGGCAGACTGTAAGCTTTGGAGAGCAGCTGGGGATCCCCGGTGAGAAGTTGCTGTACTTCCTGATAATCCGTCTGAAGCTGAAGGAAAAGATCCTGGAGGATTTCTTCAGAAGAGCGGTAATCCCCTACAGTACTCCTGATCAGGTATTCATAATAATCTTTCCCTCCCTCCAGATGGACCAGTCCACCGGAGTTTTTTCCCTGTCCTTTCAACTCCTCCAGACCCTGGGAAAGAGTGAGGTAAGCGGGAAAGACACATTGATCCATGAGTTTTTCCTGCATTTTTGTGAAATTTTCTGCCTGGTCCTGGGTGATACGCTTATCTTCTGAAAGCTCTTCGATCTGCTGCCGGAACATGGAATAGAGATAATTGTCTTCCCCTGTTTCCATGAAACTCCGGCACTGCCGGATGATCCGGTCTGCGCTGACGTCGCTCATGAACAGCCCTTCTTTTGCCTTTTCTTCTTCAAAGTCCAGGATGCTCTGGAAATATTCCGGCATCTGGGATAGGAGAGAAAAATAATCTTTGATATCTGCAGAGGTCCGGAAGGTATATTCTGCCAGCAGGATAGGAAGCTGGGCCTGGATCCCCAGATTAGGGCCAAGGGGCTCCTGGAGCAGATAGGAACTGCCAAGAGAAAGCCGGGAAGAAAATTCAAGAGAGAGAATGTCATAAATGATCTGGTTTTCTTCGGAAAGCTGATCAGAGTCAAAATTCTTCAGCTTTTTATTCAGAGTCCGGGTTTCTTCCAGGCTGTCTTCCAGGGCCTCCGGCTCCATGGTTCCAAGGCTGACAGAATATCCTTTAATGCCATAATCTTCCGGATAGGCCAAAGTATAGTGAAGGTTCAGAGTGTTTCCCTCTAACTCTTCCCGGAAAATCTGATCTATGTATTTCTCAAATTGTGTGTTTTCTGAATCTGTCCCGTGGATTTTTGCAAAGAAAAGGACAGCGCCGGCTCCAAGGATCAGAACCAGGGCGGAGATAAGATATTTTCTTTTGGCAGACAAAAATTTTTTCAAAAAGATTTCCTCGCCAACCAGGTGCTTCTTTACAGTTTATGAAAAAAGAAAAAGGGTATGTATATTTTCGGGGAAAAGTATGATATGATAAATGTGGCAGTGCAGGACGGGCAGCTTCGGACATGCCGTCTGCAGAAATGAACAGGAGGGAAAAAATGATGAAAGACTCCAAAGTATTAAAAGAGGAACTTTTACAGGGAAAATACGAAAGCTTGTTTCTGGATATCTACCAGGATGAGAATGAGGCAAAAAGACAGAATACCAGATATGCCCAGGCTGTAGAAAAGTTTGAAGAACTATTTGGAGAAAAACAGGTAGAAGTATACAGCGCTCCCGGAAGGAGCGAGGTAGGGGGCAACCATACAGACCATCAGCACGGGATGGTGCTGGCTACATCCATCAATCTGGATGCCATAGCGATCGTCAGCCCTACAGATTCCCCGGTAGTCCAGGTGGTATCTGAAGGATACGATATGGTAGAAGTGGATACAGGAGATCTGGAAGAAAAATATGAAGAAGAAGGTACCACTGCAGCGCTTATAAGAGGAGCCGCCGCAGCTCTGACAGAGAAGGGATATAAGATCGGCGGATTCCAGGCATATATTACCAGTGATGTGCTGATCGGCGCAGGACTGTCTTCTTCAGCAGCTTTTGAGGTCATTATAGGTACGATCATTTCCGGACTTTTCAACAATATGGAGATCGATCCTGTAGAGATCGCCAAAGCAGGACAGTATGCGGAAAATGTGTATTTTGGAAAGCCATGCGGTCTTATGGACCAGATGGCAAGCGCAGTTGGCGGACTGATCCATATTGATTTTAAGGATCCTCAGGTACCTGCTGTAAAAAAGGTGCCTTCAGATTTTCAGGCTTATCAGTACAGCCTCTGCATAGTAGATACCAAGGCGTCTCATGCGAATCTGACCGATGATTATGCCAAGATCCCGGAAGAGATGAAAAAAGCAGCGGCATTTTTCAAAAAGAAAGTACTCAGAGAGGTAGATGAGGAAGAATTTTTCCAGGAGATCCCGGGACTGAGAAGTATTCTGGGAGACCGTCCGGTACTTCGCGCTCTTCATTTCTTTGAGGAAGAAAAGAGAGTGGAGAAGCAGGTGGAAGCTCTGGAAAAGGGAGACTTCCCGGGATTTCTTGAACTGGTGAAGGAGTCCGGAAATTCTTCTTTCAAATATCTTCAGAATATTTACATAAACAGAGATGAGCAGAATCAGTCTATGTCCATCGCTTTAGGGGCCAGCGAAAGTATCCTTCAGAAACATGGAGTCAGCCGGGTCCATGGCGGCGGATTTGCCGGAACCATCCAGGTATTTGTAGAAAACAGCTATGTGGAAGAGTACAGAAAGAAGATCGATCATATCTTCGGTAAAGGCTCCTGCCATGTACTGAAAGTCCGTCAGCAGGGCGGCATTAAAGTGATCGGCTAGAAAAGTTCTTCTGAGGTCTCAATAAGAAAAAATAAATGCAGTGAGGAAACCATATTCATGGATCCTCGCTGCATTTTCTTGTTATATGATACCAGGGTCCCAAGGTCTACACACACATATGAGCATGAAAGTTGGATGAATTTCCCACGATATGCGAATATTGGGGAGAATTGTGAGAGTGCGCAGCACGTAGCAATCCGTAGGTATCATAGTTGGGGGCTTTTGCCCCCAACATCCTTATATAAGAGAAAGGTTACATAAAAAAACTGCAACAGTTTAGCGTATTGTCAGGATAAAAATATACGGAATTTAATAGGAATTTTCCTGGAAATTTTCAGAATATTCACGATTGTAAAATTTGTACAAAGGATTTTGAAGGAGGGTGAATTTCCCACATTTTATCCTCAAAGTTATACACATTAAAAATGGTGGAAAACCTTGGAAAAGTGGAGTTATACACCAAGTTATCCACATTGTCCACAAAAATCCATGTGGATTTCTTTGATTTACATAATGTGAGAAAGAACATAGGTTTTGTGAAGTTGTTATAAAATGCGATTTTTTGGAGAAAAAAACAGAAAAATGGTTGACATTATTAAAATCAAATAGTGGATTGAAATTATGAGAATTTGTTAAAACAAGACAAAAATTAGATGAATTATCAGAAAATATAGGTTTACAATAATTACACAGGAGAATTCAACAAATTAACAATTTTTAAAAACAAATAAGAAAGACAGAGAAAAAGCAGGGGGATATAATTAGAGCCATTAAAAGAAAACGAATCAAAGAACCGGGAGGATAAAGGAGGACGCCATGCCTGTTATTTTTCATGAAGAAACAAAACAGTTTCATTTATTCAACAGAGAAGTAAGTTATATCATCCGTATTATGGAGAATGGCCAGATGGAGAACCTGTATTATGGGAAAGCTCTCCGTGACAGAGAAGATTTTTCTCGTTTTCATGAGGAACTGGAGAGATCTCAGATGTCGGTCTGTGTTCCGGAACCGGGACTTCTGTCCATGCATTACACCAGACAGGAATATCCGGTTTACGGTACAGGAGATTATAAAACGCCTGCCCTGTGTATCCGTCAGGAAGACGGAAGCAGGATCACGGATTTTGTTTACAAAAGTTATGAGATCCGGAAGGGCAAACCTTCTCTTGCTCCTCTGCCGGCTACCTATACAGAGGATGAAGAGGAAGCGGATACTCTGGAGATCACCCTTCATGATGAAAGGATAGATACAGATCTGGTATTGTCTTACACAATTTACAGAGATTATCCGGTGATCACCAGAAATACCAGATTCCTGCAGAAAGGTCCTCAGACCATTGTTCTGGAGAAGGCTATGAGCGCCTGTGTGGAGTTCCTGGATATGAAATTTGAGATGGTCCAGCTTTCCGGAGCCTGGGCCAGGGAACGGTATGTGAAAACCCGTCCTCTGGAAATGGGGATCCAGTCTGTCTACGGACTGGACGGCACCTGCAGCGGAGCGGAACATAATCCCTTTATGGCCTTAAAGAGACCTGAAGCAGGGGAAGACAATGGTGAAGTTTATGGATTTAGTTTTGTCTACAGCGGCAATTTCCTGATCCAGACAGAAGTGTCCACTTTTGATATGACCAGAGTTATGGTAGGGATCCATCCGGAAAGTTTTTCCTGGACCCTGAGAGAGGGAGAAAGCTTCCAGACTCCGGAGACAGTTATGGTATACAGTGATCAGGGACTGAATAAAATGAGCCAGGTATATCACCGGCTGTACAGAAAGCGGCTTATGAGAGGAGTCTGGAGAGATCAGGCCCGCCCCATCCTGCTGAATAACTGGGAAGCTACCTATTTTGATTTTAATGAAGAAAAGATCCTGAAGATTGCCAGAAAGGCAAAGGAAGCCGGCGTAGAGCTTTTTGTTCTGGATGACGGCTGGTTTGGCGCGAGAAATGACGACTACAGAGGTCTTGGAGACTGGTACGCAAACCTGGAAAAACTGCCGGAAGGGATTTCCGGACTGTCCAGAAAGATTGAAGATATGGGTCTGAAGTTCGGTCTGTGGGTAGAACTGGAAATGGTAAATAAGGATAGCGACCTTTACCGCCAGCATCCGGACTGGCTCATCGGGGCGCCGGGCAGATTTGAAAGTCATGCCAGACATCAGCATGTTCTGGATTTCTCCAGAAAGGAAGTAGTAGATCATATATATGAAATGATCGCTAAGATCATCCGTGAGTCATCCATCTCCTATATTAAGTGGGATATGAACCGGTATATGACAGAACCCTGCAGCCTGACTGCCGAGCCAGCACGTCAGGGAGAGACTATGCATCGGTATATGCTGGGCGTCTATGACCTGTATACCCGTCTGACCACAGAGTTTCCGGAGATCCTTTTTGAATCCTGCGCCAGCGGCGGAGCCAGATTTGATCCGGGTATGCTTTACTTTGCCCCTCAGACCTGGACCAGCGACGATACAGACGCCAATGAGCGGACAAAGATCCAGTACGGTACTTCTTATGTTTATCCCATTGTTTCTATGGGCTCTCATGTATCCGCGGTGCCAAACCATCAGGTATTCAGGAAGACGCCCATTGAGACCAGGGCTAATATTGCTTATTTTGGAACCTTCGGTTATGAATTGGATCTGAATCTTCTTTCTGATCAGGAGATGGAAGAGGTAAAGCGCCAGGTAGCCTTTATGAAAAAATACCGGGAGCTGATCCAGATCGATGGAGATTTTTACCGGATCCAGAGTCCCTTTGAAGGAAACGAGACGGCATGGCAGGTAGTATCCCAGGATCAGAAAGAATCTATAGCTATGTTCTATCAGAAGATGAATAAAGTCAATGCATCCTGGCTGCGGCTGAAACTGAAAGGACTAAAAGAAGACGCCCTTTATCAGGTGTCCCTGGAGGGCGCGCCTCAGAAAGCTTACAAAGCATACGGAGATGAGCTGATGTACGCCGGCATTCCCGTAGACAGAACGGAACTGAACAGGCGGGGAGGGGATTTCGCTTCTCTGTTGTATGTGCTGAAGGAAATTGAAAAATAATATGATCATTTAAAAGGCAGATGGAGCTGCGGCATGGAACAAAATCGGGGATATGTTCATGCCGCAGCTCCATTTCTGCTTTCTGCCGGAGGACAGAAGAATATTGGCACGGGTAACCAGATGAAAAAGACGGAATATACTGTTAGAGAGTATTTCTGTTCCTGGAGACTGGATGCTATGGAAGAGGAGAAAAAGAAATGTTATTACAGATCCATGGGAAATAAAAGAGGATTTGAAAGGGCGGCAGGGCTGGAAGCCGACAGAAGACTGATGGAGTCTTATTATCCCCGGAGAGCAGGGCTTTTAAAAGCATTGGTCACCGATGAATGTGACAGGCTGGAATATGAGGGCAGCTTTATCTATGATGAATATCCTGACCGGAGAAATATAGAGAGGATCTGCCGGGAAATCTCCAGCCAGGCCCGGGAGTACCCGGAACTGCAGGCTATGGAAAAAAAGGAAGAAGGAGAGGCAGAACTTCTGGATGAGTTTATAGGAGCTTTGTTCTGCCAGGAAATCCATCAGAGAAGATGTATGCGAAAGCTTTTACGATAAAAACCCTGGTTTTGGGGTTGCGGATTTTTTCCAAAGCTTTTACAATAGAAAGGGACTGCAGGGAGAAAAACCGGCAGTTTCAGGGGAAACATAAGATACAGGGGTAGATTATGACAGATATCAGAGAATTTTTAGATAAATATGTGAATGAAGATCTGGAACGTATACTGGTAAGCAACGCCAGGAGGGGCAGTTCTGTGTCAAAACTCCAGGTACGGCCGGTGCCGGTAAAAGGAGAGGTCCGTTATCAGGTTACCAGGATCCAGGGAACAAAAGCTATTCACGAAAACTATGAAAAAGAAGAATTGATCTCTTATCTCACAGAACAGATGAAAGAGAATTTTCGCCAGCTTCAGCTGGAAGGCAGATATGTCCAGGGTAGGGTGCTGGTGAGCAAAAAGGGGAAAGCAGATATAAAGGCCAGGGAAACAAAAGCCAGGGTCAGAGAAGACTTTACGCCAATGCTTTCTCATAACAGAAAAAAGAAATACCTTCTTCAGGAAGGGATCCCCGTGCCGTGGCTTGTGGATCTGGGGGTGATGACTCCGGAGGGAAAAGTCAGGAATTCCAGATATGACAAATTTAAACAGCTGAACCGTTATCTGGAATTTATACAGGATATCCTTCCGAAACTTCCGAAAGACCGGGAGATCCGGATCATTGATTTCGAATGTGGAAAGTCCTATCTGACTTTTGCCATGTACTATTATCTGAAAGAACTGAATCATTATGATATACAGGTGACGGGACTGGATCTGAAGGCAGATGTTATTGAAAAATGCCAGAGTCTGGCAGATAAATATGGATACGACCGGCTGGATTTTCAGCAGGGAGATATTGCTTCCTATGAAGGGGCAGACCAGGTGGATATGGTGGTAACTCTTCATGCCTGTGATACAGCTACAGATTTTGCTCTTGCAAAAGCGGTAAAATGGGGAGCCAGGGTGATCCTGTCTGTGCCCTGCTGCCAGCATGAACTGAACCGGCAGGTACAGAATCAGGATCTGGCACCTGTCCTGGAGTATGGGATATTGAAAGAAAGGTTTGCGGCTCTTCTCACCGACGGACTCAGGGCCCAGATGTTAAAGAGCGCAGGTTATGACACCCAGATCCTGGAATTTATATCCATGGAGCACACGCCTAAGAATCTGCTGATCCGCGCTGTAAAAAATGAAAACAAAAAAGATGATCCGGGGCAGCGGCAGGAATGGGAAAACTGCATAAAGGCCTTCCATGTGGAACCTACACTGAAGAAGCTAATGTTTGACGGCGGCAGTCCAGATAGCGAAGGAACGGCTGCTTTTGATAAAGAATACAGAGAGGATAGTAAATGAAGAAAAAATTGATAAGAGCCGGCATTTTGCTGGCTGTCTTCCTGTGTGGGGTGGCAGCGTTCTCCAGTCTGATGAATCACCAGTCTACGGATAATAAAACGGATATGGAGACTGCTTCCAGCCCCAGCATGGCTATGATCATTGATGATACAGAAGTAAACCGGATGTACGCTTATGCCGATGAGATGGATGTAAACTTTGTAAGAGACAGCCTTACGCCTCTGGATACAGACAGGACTCTGGAAGTCAGTATCACGCCCAACGGACGGGAGATCGACAGTCTTGTCTATGAGGTCACGTCTCTGGACGGAGAATCTGTGATCGAGAATGATAAGATCCGGAATTTTACTGAAGAAGAGGACGGCAGGCTTACTGTCCAGTTTACCTTATCTCAGCCAATCCTGATGAACCAGGAGTATTCCCTTTGTTTTACTCTGAACACAGAGGATGGAAGCTGGAATTATTATACCAGGCTTCTTCAGAGGGCGGGCCTGAGCACAGATCAGTATATAGACTTTGTAAACAGTTTTTATACCAAGACCTTTTCCCAGGAGGATTCCGATGATCTGACCACCTATCTGGAGGATGATCCCTCGGTGACCAATAACAGTTTCCGGAATCTGGATATTACCTCTGACGAGAGTATGATCCTGTGGGGAGATCTGGCGCCCCAGATCAGCAGACCCGGGATACCTACTATAGAGGATATTAATGAAAACTCAGGGAGCGTCTCTCTGACCTATTATATTTCCGCTGAGAATGAAGCGGGAGAGGTAGAAAAATATCAGGTGGACGAGTTTTACCGCATGAGCTACAACCAGACCAGAGTGGTCCTTCTGGATTTCCGGCGGCAGGTAAAAGAAGTCCTGACTACGGAGCAGAATCTGGTCAGCGGCGGTAAGGTAAATCTGGGGATCACTGCTGCAGATGTCCAATATATGTCGGACAGTACAGGAACCATCCTGGCTTTTGTACAGCAGGGAGACCTGTGGGCTTATAATGTAGAAACCAACAAGATGACCAGAGTTTTCAGCTTCCGGGATACAGGCAGCAATGATGAGAGAAATGATATCAGCCAGCATGATATCCGTATCGTCAGAGTAGATGAAAACGGGGATATCGACTTTGTCCTTTACGGATATATGAACCGGGGCCAGCACGAAGGACAGACAGGAACCGCCGTGTACCATTATTCTGCGGAGCAGAACGCTATAGAGGAACAGTTTTTCCTCCGGAGCCTGAAGTCCTGGGAATTTCTGAAGGAGGATATGGAAAAACTGGCCTATGTCAGCAAAAACGGAAATCTGTATCTTCTTTTGGAAGGCACTCTGTACTGCTTCCAGATGGAAGAAAAAAGTTATGTGACCGTACAGGATCAGATAGAAGATGACTGCTTTTTTGTATCAGAAAGCGGACGCTACGGGGCATGGATGGAGGGAATGGATCCCTATAATACCACGTCTATTGTATTTATGGACTTTGACACAGGTGAGAGAACCACTATTCAGGCAGAACAGGGAACCAGGATCCGGCTTTTCGGATTTATCAATAATGACCTGATCTATGGTGTGGCAAATGAAGGAGATATTGTTGCCAATGCTTCCGGGGGCAGGGATTTTGCCATGACGGAGATACGGATCCAGAATTTCCAGGGAGAACTGGTGAAAAGCTACCACCAGGACGGCTACTATGTCCTGGATGTGACCATCCAGGAAAATCTGCTGGAGCTTTCCAGAGCTACCAAAGTGGGAGACAGCTTTGTAGGTACTACCCAGGATCAGATCATGAATAATGTCCGCAGCAAGCAGGATGAGATTTTTTCCGTAGTGACCTCCACCACTGTCCGGCAGGGAAACGTGACGGCAATACAATTTGCAGCCGACAGTTCAGGACAGCCTCCACTGGTAGTGGATACCAAGATCATAGAGGATCCGGACCGGACTTTGAATATGGAACTGAAAGGGGAAGAAGGAACCCGATACTATGTGTACGCCCTGGGCAGTCTGACGGGAATTTATGAAGACGCTACTTCAGCAGTGGCACAGGCGCAGGAAGAGAACGGGATCGTTCTGGATACTGCCCAGAGGTATATCTGGGAAAGCAGCAATACCCCTGACCGGGCAAGCATTTCCGCCCAGGATCTGCCGGAGGCTGTCGCCCAGGCTTCTCTTGATCTGGCGGCTTTAAACGAAGCCTTAAAGGGCCAGGGAAGCGTTATCGATATGACCGGCTGTACCCTGGAGCAGATCCTGTATGAGGCAGGGGCCCAGCGGCCGGTGATCACCAAGGGAGAAAACGGACAGGTCAAAGTGATCTTAGGATTCGACGCCTATAATACGATCCTGTATGATCCTGCCACCAAAGAGACAGATTACTACGGAATGCAGGACAGCACAGCGGCCTTCCAGGCCAATGGAAACGTATTCCTCTGCTACCTTGAGGATAATGGCTGAGATTAGCCTTGAACTGTTTCGGACAATGCGCTATACTAATGAAATACCTGTAAGAGAAGGAGATAGAAGAATGCAGCTCACAACAGTAAAAGAGATTTACAGAAACAGAGAAGAATATCTGGATAAAGAGATCACCGTAGGAGGATGGGTGAGAAGTGTAAGGGATTCCAAGACTTTTGGATTTATCGTGCTTCATGACGGAAGCTTTTTTGATACACTCCAGATCGTATACCATGATCAGATGGAGAATTTTCAGGAAATCTCCAAATTAAACGTAGGGGCGGCTATTATCGTAAAGGGTAAACTGGTGGCCACTCCTAATGCAAAACAGCCTTTTGAGATCCAGGCACAAGAGGTAACTGTGGAGGGGGATTCTGCCGCAGACTATCCTCTGCAGAAAAAACGTCACAGCATGGAATATCTGCGGACTATTTCCCATCTGCGTCCCAGGACAAATACTTTCCAGGCAGTATTCCGTGTCCGCTCGCTGATCGCTTTTGCCATCCATCAGTTCTTCCAGGAGAGAGGTTTCGTATATGTCCATACCCCTCTGATCACAGGAAGCGACTGTGAAGGCGCAGGAGAAATGTTCCAGGTAACCACCATGGATCTGAAAAATATTCCAAAGACGGAAGATGGAGAAGTGGATTTCTCTAAAGACTTCTTTAAGAAACCTACCAACCTGACAGTAAGCGGTCAGTTAAACGGCGAAACCTTTGCCCAGGCTTTCCGGAATATCTATACTTTCGGACCTACATTCCGGGCAGAAAATTCCAATACTACCCGTCATGCGGCAGAATTCTGGATGATCGAGCCGGAGATGGCTTTCGCGGATCTTCAGGACAATATGGAGATGGCAGAAGCTATGCTGAAATATGTGATCCGCTATGTGCTGGAGAACGCTCCGGAGGAGATGAACTTCTTCAACTCCTTTATTGATAAAGGGCTTCTGGACAGACTGAACCATGTGCTGAATTCCGAGTTCGCCCATGTGACCTATACAGAGGCTGTAGAACTTCTGGAAAAGGCAAATGACAAATTCGATTATAAGGTATCCTGGGGCTGCGATCTTCAGACCGAGCATGAAAGATATCTTACAGAACAGATCTTTAAGCGTCCGGTATTCGTTACAGACTATCCAAAGGAGATCAAGGCTTTCTATATGAAGCAGAATGAGGACGGCAAAACAGTAGCGGCTATGGACTGCCTGGTTCCCGGGATCGGTGAGATCATCGGCGGAAGCCAGAGAGAAGATTCCTATGAAAAACTGAAGCAGCGGATGGCAGAGCTGAATCTGAAAGAGGAAGATTATGGATTCTATCTGGATCTGCGCAAATACGGTTCTACCCGTCACTCCGGATTCGGACTGGGATTTGAGAGATGTGTGATGTACCTTACCGGTATGCAGAACATCAGGGACGTGATCCCCTTCCCAAGAACTGTAAACAATTGTGAATTATAAGAGGAGCACTATGAGATTTTTCCATATCGCAGACGTTCATCTGGGAGCGGAGCCTGACAAAGGCTTCCCCTGGAGCCAGGACAGAAGCCGGGAAATCTGGGACAGCTTCCGAAGAGTTATAGAACAGGCCGGCCAGGATCATGCCGACCTGTTTCTTATTGCGGGAGATCTGTTCCACCGTCAGCCCCTGGCAAGAGAATTAAAAGAAGTAAATGCCATGTTTTCCTCTATTCCGGACACGAAGATCCTTCTGATCGCCGGAAATCATGACTACCTGAGGAAAGATTCCCTTTATACCAGATTTTCTTGGAGCCCAAATGTCTACGGCCTGTGGAGCCAGGAGATCACCCATGTGGATTTCCCGGATCTGGGAGTGCGGGTCACAGGCTGCAGTTATATAAGCAGGGAAATCTTCAGACCCCTCTATGACACCCTGAAAAAATCAGGAGAGATGCCGGTGGAGATCCTGATGGCTCATGGAGGAGATGAGAAGCACATACCCATATCCAGGGACCGGCTGGCTGCCAGCGGCTTTGACTATATCGCCCTGGGACATATCCATAAACCCCAGGTGCTCCAAACAGACCAGATGATCTATGCGGGATCCCTGGAACCTACGGAAAAGAATGATACAGGTCCCCATGGCTTTGTAAAAGGAGAGATCCGGAATGGAAAAGTCAGGACTGTTTTCGTTCCCTGGGCAGCCAGGGAATATAAGGAACTGAAGGTCCCTGTCACCCGGGAAACCACCCAATATACCCTCCGTCAGAAAATCTCCGGTCTGCTGGAAGAAACGGGAAAAGAACACATCTATACACTGATCCTTCAGGGGGAAAGAAATCCGGAGACCGAATTCCAGCTAAGCCAGCTGTATTCCCTGGGAAATATCCGTCAGGTGGAAGATCAGAGCAGACCGGCCTGGTCTTTGGAGGAACTGTGCAGAAAACACAGGGGAAGCCTCTTGGAAGAGTATATCCGAAGCTTCGGGGAGAATCCGGGAGAAGAAGAAAAAAAGGCTCTGGATTACGGGATCCGGGCACTTCTGGAGACCGGGGAGGAAATATTATGACCATAAAAGAAGTATATATGAAAAACTTCGGAAAGTTCCAGAAAAAGAGAATCTCTTTTCAGCCGGGGATCAATATTGTCTATGGGGAAAATGAAAGCGGGAAAACCACCCTCTACACCTTTCTCCAGGGGATTTTTTTCGGGATTCCCAGAAAAAGGGGAACAGCCTCGAAAACAGATACCTATACCAGGTGTCTTCCCTGGGAGAATCCTTCCTGGTACGAAGGAAGCGTGCTTTTTGAAGAGGGCGGGAAAGACTTCCGCCTGGAGAGAAATTTCGACAGCCGTTCCCGGGAGGCGGAACTGTACTGTGTCACAGACGGAGAAAAAATGTCTGTGGAAGAAGGAGATCTGGAGATATTGCTGGGAGGAGCCACCCAGAGGATCTATGAAAATACTGCCGCCATAGGGCAGCAAAAAAGCAGGACCCAGGAAGGTCTCCGGGAAGATGTGGAGGAATATCTGGCGAATTTTCAGACCGAGGGAGATTTTCTCCTGGATCCCCAGGCAGCCCTTGGCCGTCTCAAAGAACAGAGAAAAGAATGGGAAAAGGCGGAGAAAGAAGCCAAGGAGAGAAAAGAAAGAAACCGGGAGGCACTCCTTGGAAGGATCCGGTATACCCGGGATGAGATCCGGGAGCTGAGAGAAAAACTGGAGGAAAGCAGAGAAAGCCTTTCAGATATAGCGCAAACCGGAGAAAAGGAGATCAAACAGGAAGGAAAGCAGGATCCCAAAGCCTCTGAAAGTTTTCCGATGTTTCCAGCCCTTGTACTTTTAATGGCTTTTGCGGCAGCGGGTTTCTGTGTGCTTTTTCTGGACATTTCCTGGATGCTTCTGGCGCTGCCTCTTTTGCTCGGCGCTGCTCTTTTCCTATGGTATCTCCGTGACAGACGGGGAAAAGAACCCCGGTCCAGCCGGGAAGAGCAGGAGAGGGTCATGAAAGAGGAGAGAAGAAGAGGACGGCGGATGTCCTGGCAGGAATCCCTGAATGACAAGGAAACCCTTCTCTATAATCTTCAGGAAGAACTGGAAGAGCTGGAAAATGATAATGAAGAAATCCTAAAAGCCCGGAAAGAAGCAAGAAGCCTTGTCCTGGCGGAGAAAATGCTGGCCAAGGCGGCGGGAAGCCTTCAAAGCCGGAGAGGAAATTTCCTGAAAGACAGGACCTGGGAGATCCTGGAAGAACTTACTCAGGGAAGATACCGCAGCGGGCTTATAGATGAAAACTTTCAGATACGGCTGGATGGAGGGGACCGGTATGTAGGTCTTTACCAGGTGAGCCAGGGCACGGTGGAACAGGTTTATTTTGCCCTGCGTATGGCTGCAGGAGAGCTGCTGTGCCGGGAAGAAGAGCTGCCGGTGCTGTTAGACGAGACCTTTGCCATGTATGACGACAGAAGGCTGTGTCAGGCTTTGAGATGGCTTCAGAAACATAAAAGCCAGGTAATTCTGTTTACCTGTACCCGGCGGGAGATCCAGATGCTGCAAAAACTGGGGATTCCCTGGAACCAGATAAGCTTATAAAAGTATAAAAAGGCTGGCGCATTAAACATTTTCGACTTTGTTTAATGCGCCAGCCTCTTTTTAAAGCTTAGGTTTTATGCAATTGCTGTTGAGATCAGCCTTTCATATAACGATGAGAATGTTCTTCCCGATACTCCTCAAGCTTGATCCGGATATAATTCCATGCAGTATGCAGTACAGGCGCCAGACCGGCAATCAGAAGTACCACAGTAACAAGACTGATGTCAGCGGTGATCGTATAAATATGTGCTGCATAAAGGATTACAAAAAAGGCAATACAGACATTAAGGATTTGGATCAGTTTATTCATCATAATAGTGGCACCTCCCTTATATTGAAAAGATTCTTTTAGTTTC